>JAICXQ010000006.1 GCA_025980325.1 Frankiales bacterium | reverse complement strand
GGCATCGACCTCGAGGAGAACCTCAAGATCGCCGACGAGTTGTTCGCGATGTCGATCGAGGCGCACACGGTGCTCGAGCTGGAGATCGGCGTCGTCGGCGGCGAAGAGGACGGGATCTCCAACGAACTCAACGAAAAGCTCTACACCTCGCCGAAGGACATGGAGCGGGTCGCCGAGGTGCTCGGGCCGCCCGGCGAGCGCGGCCGCTACCTGCTCGCGGCCGTGTTCGGCAACGTGCACGGCGTCTACAAGCCGGGCGCGGTGAAGCTCAAGCCATCGATCCTGCGCGAGGGCCAGGAGCACGTCGGCGCGAAGCTCGGCCGCAAGAACCCGTTCGACCTCGTCTTCCACGGCGGCAGCGGGTCGGCCATCGAGGAGATCCACGAGACCCTCGGCTACGGCGTGGTGAAGATGAACATCGACACCGACACGCAGTACGCGTTCACCAGGCCGATCGTCGACCACATGTTCACCAACTACGCCGGCGTGCTCAAGGTCGACGGCGACGTCGGCAACAAGAAGGTCTACGACCCGCGCTCGTACGGCAAGTCGGCCGAGGCGGGCATGGCCGCACGTGTCGTCGAGGGCTGCGTCGACCTGAAGAGCACCGGGCAGAAGCTGCGCTGATGCATCCCAACGTGCACTCGAACCTTCTCGGGGGGCCGGACCCGACGCTGTTGCCGGACGAGGCCGCGCCGCGTTCGGCATTGGAAGCCGGCGACGATCCCGCGGACGTCGCCGCGCGGTTCCCGGCGTACTCGGCGGCGTGGGCCGATCTCGCCGACCGCGCATACGGCAACGGCTCGACGATCGAGTCCTACGCGTACGCGCGGGTCGGCTACCACCGCGGTCTCGACGCGTTGCGCCGTAACGGGTGGAAGGGCCACGGGCCGGTGCCGTGGTCGCACGCGCCGAACCGCGGCTTCCTGCGCTGCCTGTATGCGTTGGGTCGCGCCGCCGCCGCGATCGGCGAGGCCGACGAGGCGCAGCGGTGCCGGGACTTTCTCGCCGACAGCGATCCGGACGCGATCGGGGCCATGGACGGCGGCCAGGTCGGGTAGCCTCTGTTCGCAAGAAGCCCCGTCGCCGATTGCGCCGGGGCTTTCGGCGTTGAAAGACACAGAAGGGACGCCGCGATGCCCGCGATCGTGGTTCTCGGCGCTCAATGGGGTGACGAGGGCAAGGGCAAGGCGACCGATCTTCTCGGCGGCCAGGTCGACTACGTCGTGAAGTACAACGGCGGCAACAACGCCGGTCACACGATCGTCGTCGACGGCGAGAAGTACGCGCTGCATCTGCTCCCGTCCGGTGTCCTCTCGCCCGGCGTCGTGCCGATCATCGGCAACGGCGTCGTGGTCGACCTCGCGGTGCTGTTCGGCGAGATCGACGCGATCACCGCGCGCGGCGTCGACACGTCGAAGCTGCTCGTCTCGGCGAACGCGCATGTCATCACCAGCTACCACACGACGATCGACAAGGTCGGCGAACGCTTCCTCGGCGACGCGAAGATCGGGACCACCGGGCGCGGCATCGGGCCGGCGTACGCCGACAAGATCTCGCGGGTCGGTGTCCGCGTGCAGGACCTGTTCGACGAGAAGATCCTGCGGCAAAAGATCGAAGGCGCGCTGGAGCAGAAGAACCAGCTGCTGGTGAAAGCCTTCAACCGCAAGGCTTTGTCGGTCGATGCGGTCGTCGACGAGCTGCTCGTGCACACCGAGTGGCTGCGGCCGATGGTCGCCGACACGTCGCTGCTGCTCGCGCAGGCGCTCGACCGCGGCGATGTCGTACTGCTCGAAGGCGGGCAGGCGACCATGCTCGACGTCGACCACGGCAGCTATCCGTTCGTCACCTCGTCCAACCCGACGGCCGGCGGCGCGTGCACCGGCTCGGGCATCCCGCCGACTCGACTCGACCGCGTGGTCGCGATCGTCAAGGCGTACACGACCCGCGTCGGCTCCGGGCCGTTCCCGACCGAACTGCACGATGGCGCGGGCGAGCGGTTGCGGACGAACGGCGGCGAGTTCGGCACCACGACCGGCCGGCCGCGTAGGTGCGGCTGGTACGACGCGGTGATCGCGCGTTACGCCGCGCGGATCAACGGCGTCACCGACTTCGTCCTGACCAAGCTCGACGTGCTGACCGGCTTCGAGACCATCCCGGTGTGCGTCGGCTATCGGGTCGGCGACACGACGTACGACGAGATGCCGATGACACAGACCGACTTCCACCACGCGGTGCCGGTGTACCTGGAGTTCCCGGGATGGGACGAGGACATCACCGGCGCGCGGTCGCTGGAGGAGTTGCCGAAGAACGCGCGCGGTTACGTCGAGGCGATCGAGGCGATGACGTCAGTGCCGATCTCGGTGATCGGCGTGGGGCCGGGCCGGGACGAGTCCATCGTCGTCCGTTCGCTCGTGTGATGGCAGCAGTCCTGCCGGGCGGCCGTTCGCTCGCCGGCGTCCGAGTCCGGCTGGACCCGACGGTGCCGCCCGACGCGCCGGCTATCTTCGCCGCGTTGGACTTCGAAGCGGTGTGGGCCGCGGGCTACTCCGGCGGGCCGTCGGGGCGACCGACCGATCCGGCCGGGTGGGAACAGCGCATCGAGACCGCGGTCATCGAGCGCCGAGCGATGTTCACGGTGCGGTCAGGCGACGACGTCATCGGGACGACGAGCCTCGGCGACACCAGCCTGGAGCACCAGCGGACCCACCTCGGCTGGACCGCGTACACCCCGGCCGTGTGGGGCACCGCCGTCAATCCCGAGTGCAAGCTGCTGCTGCTCACGCACGCGTTCGAGGAGTGCGGCTTCGGTCGGGTCAAGATCCAGACCGACAGCATCAACCTGCGGTCGCAGGCGGCGATCGCGAAGCTCGGCGCGACCCGCGAGGGTGTCCTGCGCCGGCACATGGTCCGCCCGGACGGTTCGACCCGCGACACCGTCGTATTCGGGATCACGATCGACGACTGGCCGTCGGTGAAGGCGGGCCTGGAGCGGCGCGTGACGGATCCGTCAACGTGAAAGAGTGAGTGGCGTGCGGGTGCTGGTCATCGGCGGCGGCGGGCGCGAGCACGCCCTGTGCCTCGGTCTGTCGCGCGACCCGTCGGTCACCGAAATCGTTGCGGCGCCTGGAAATCCGGGCATCGCCGCGGTCGCGCGAATCGTTCCGCTGACGACGCCGCTCGCGGTCGCGACCGACGTCGCGCCGGATCTCGTCGTGATCGGACCGGAGGCGCCGCTGGTCGCCGGTGCGGCGGACGAGTTGCGGGCGGCCGGATTCGCCGTCTTCGGTCCGTCCGCGGCGGCGGCCGCGCTCGAAGGCAGCAAGGCGTTCGCGAAGGACGTGATGATCGCGGCCGGGGTGCCGACCGCATCGCATCGGGTCGCGACGACGCCGGCCGAGCTCGCCGCCGCGCTCGACGCGACCGGCCCGCCCTACGTCGTCAAGCACGACGAACTTGCGGCCGGCAAGGGCGTGGTCGTCACCGCCGATCGCGACGCGGCGTTGGCGCACGGCGCCGGGCACCGAGCGGTCGTCGAGGAGTATCTCGACGGGCCCGAGGTGTCGCTGTTCTGTCTCACCGATGGCGCGACCGTCGTCCAGTTGCTGCCGGCGCAGGACTTCAAGCGCCTCGGCGACGGTGACGTCGGGCCGAACACCGGAGGGATGGGTGCCTACTGCCCGCTGCCATGGCTGCCGCCCGATGTCGTCGACGAAGTGGTGAAGACGATCGCCGTGCCGACGGTCGAGCACATGGCCGCGCGCGGCACGCCGTTCTCCGGCTTGCTCTACGTCGGGCTGGCGTTGACCTCGGACGGGCCGAAGGTGGTCGAGTTCAACTGCCGCTTCGGCGACCCGGAGACGCAGGTCGTGCTCGAGTTGCTCGACTCGCCGATCGGTGAGTTGTTGCATGCGGTCGCGACCGGCCGGCTCGCCGACGTCGGTCCGCTGCGCTGGCGAGACGGCGCGGCCGTCGTCGTGGTCGTCGCGAGCGAGGGCTACCCGGCGGATCCCGTCACTGGCGATGTCATCGACGGCGTCGACGACGCGGCGTCGGTCGACGGTGTCGCGGTGCTGCACGCCGGTACGGCGCTGGATGCCGGCGGCCGCCTCGTGACCGCGGGCGGCCGGGTGCTCGGCGTGACCGCGACCGGTGTCGATATCCCGGCCGCGCGTTCGTCGGCGTACGACGCGGTGCGGCGGTTGCGGATCCGCGGCAGTCACTACCGGACCGACATCGCCGCGGCGGTGCCGTCATGACCGAGTCGCCGCGGGTCGCCGTCGTGTACGGCTCGATGCTCGAACACGAGGTCATGTCGCGGGTCGGCGCGATGCTCGGGCGCTTCGGCGTCGAGTACGACGAGACCGTCATCAGCCCGCATCGCGCACCGCGCGCGTTGCTCGACTGGTGTGCCGAGCTGGAGGCGCGCGGCATCGAGGTCGTCGTCGCCGGCGGCGGGGTCAACGCGAGCCTGGCCGGCATCGTCGCGTCGCACGTGACCGTTCCCGTCATCGGCGTGCCGCTGCGCGGCGGCGGTGTCAGCGGGCTCGACTCGTTGCTCGCGATGACGTCGATGTCGGCCGGCGTACCGGTCGCCGTCGTCGGCCTCGATCACTCGACCAACGCCGCCGTGCTCGCCGTACAGATCCTGGCCGTCGCGGATCCGTCGTTGCGGGCGAAATTGGCGCAGTTCAAGGAAACTTTCGAGCAGGCGGCGGCGACGTGATCGAGCGTTACACCTTGCCCGAGATGGGTCGGGTCTGGAGCGAGGCGCACAAGTACGAGTTGTGGTGCCAGGTCGAGCGCATCGTTCTCGAAGCGCATGCGGCCGCGGGCACCGTCCCGTCCGATGCGGTCGAGCCGGTCCGCACTGCGCCGGCGCCGTCGCCGGAAGCGGTCGCCGCGGTCGAAGCGGTGACGCAGCACGACGTGATCGCCTTCCTGACCGCGTGGGCGGACAACACGTCGCCGCGCGAAGCGGCCGCGTGGGTGCACTACGGGATGACGTCGTCGGATCTGCTCGACACCGCGCTCGCGCTGCAACTGGTCGAGGCGTCGGACTTGTTGCTCGCCCGCCTCGACGGGCTCGTCGCGTCGTTGCGCGACCACGCGCTCGCGCACCGCGCGACACTCAGGGTCGGCCGTACCCACGGCGTGCACGCCGAGCCCGACGTGTGGGGACATCGGGTCGCCGACTTCGCCTTCGCGATGGCCCGCTCTCGCGACCGGTTGCGCGCCGCCCGCGCCGCCGTCGCGGTCGCGAAGATCTCCGGTGCGGTCGGGACGTACAGCAACATCGATCCCGGGATCGAGCAGCACGTCGCGCACGCGCTCGGGCTGCGGCCGGCCGACGTCGCGACCCAGGTCGTCATCCGCGACGGGATTAGCGAATGGGTGTCGGCGCTGGCCGTCGTCGCGACGCTGTGCGAGGCGATCGCGCTGGAGGTCAGGCACGGGCAACGCACCGAAGTACGCGAGCTGGACGAGCCGTTCGGCTCGGGCCAGAAGGGCTCGAGCGCGATGCCGCACAAGCGCAACCCGATCCTCTGCGAACGCATCTGCGGGCTGGCCCGCATCGTGCGCGCGCAAGTCGTACCCGTCATGGAAGGCATCCCGCTGTGGCACGAGCGCGACATCTCGCACTCGTCGGTCGAGCGGATCGCGTTGCCGGACGCGGCGATCGGCACCGACTACCTGCTGCATCTCACCGCGCGACTGGTCAACGGCCTGGTCGTCAACGTCGACCGGATGCGAGCCAACCTCGACGCGACCGGCGGGCTGATCTACTCCAGCGCCGTACTGCTCGAACTCATCGAAGGCGGCCTGTCGCGTGAGTCGGCGTACGTGCTCACCCAAGGTGCCGCGATGGAGACGTGGCGCTCGGGCGTGCCGTTCCGCGAGACGTTGCGCAAGCACGCCGCCGACGTCGGGCAGGCCCTTGACGAGGCCCGGCTCGACGAGGTCTGCCGGCCGGAGCGCTACCTCGAACGGCTGGCCGGCGTGTTCGACCGCGTCGCGGCGCTGTCGTGACGATCCCGGGGCACCTACATTCCGGAAAGGTCCGCGACCTATACCGGGTTGATGACAAGCGCTTGCTGATGGTCGCGAGCGATCGCATCTCCGCGTTCGACTACATCCTGCCGACGGAGATCCCGGGCAAGGGCGCGATCCTCACCGCGTTGACGTTGTGGTGGTTCGAGCAACTCGCCGACGTCGTGCCGAACCATCTCGTCACGGCGTCCGTCGAGGACTATCCGCCCGAACTCGCGCCGTACGCCGATGCGTTGCGGGGCCGGTCGATGCTGTGCCGGCGGCTGTCGATGGTGCCGGTCGAGTGCGTGGCCCGCGGATATCTCACCGGCAGCGGCTACAACGACTACGTCGCCACCGGCGCGATCTGCGGTCATGCGCTGCCGAGCGGCCTGGTCGACGGTGACCGGTTGCCGGCGCCGATCTTCACGCCCGCGACGAAGGCCGAGATGGGCGCGCACGACGAGAACGTGACCCGCGAGCAGGTCGCGTCGACGGTCGGGCCCGCATTGGCCGGCGAGTTGGAGGAACTGACGCTCGCCGTCTATGCCCGGGCCGCGGCGCTGGCCGAGAGCCGGGGCGTGATCGTGGCCGACACCAAGCTGGAGTTCGGTCACGACCGGGACGGCACGCTCGTTCTGGGCGACGAAGTGCTGACGCCGGACTCGTCGCGCTTCTGGCCGGCCGACGGCTGGGTGCCCGGCCGCGCGCAGCCGTCGTTCGACAAGCAGTACGTGCGCAACTGGCTGCTGCACGAGTCGGGTTGGGACCGCAACTCGCCACCGCCCCCGCTACCCGACGACGTGGTGGAGCAGACGAGGGCGCGTTATGTCGAGGCCTACGAACGCCTCACCGGCCAGCGCTTCGATTGAAGCGGCGCGGATAGGGTGACGGGCGTGGCAAAGGTCGCCGTCGACGTCATGCTCAAGCCGGAGATCCTCGACCCGCAGGGGCAGGCCATCCTGCGCGCGCTGCCCGGTCTCGGCTTCGACCAGGTCACGGCGGTCCGGCAGGGCAAGCACTTCGAGGTCGACATCGACGCCGCCGATGCGCAGGCCCAGGTCGAGAAGATCGCCGCGACGCTGCTCGCCAATCCCGTGATCGAGGATTTCGCCGTCCGTTTCATCGACTGACGCAAACCGGTTACTCCGGCACCCTCGACGGGGAATCACGTCCTACGTGGAGGTCAAGGTCACCCTCGAACTGCCGCGCGATGCGCTGAGCGTCCCGGTGGTCCGGCGCGTGCTGGCGACGTCGATGCAGACCCTCGGCGTCGAAACCGAATGCATCGAGGACATCGGCGTCGCGCTCACCGAGGCCTGCACGAACGTCCTCGACCACGCGGCCGGCGACGAGGAGTACCAGGTCGTCGCGGGCATCGACGACAACGTCTGCACGATCCTCGTCGTCGACACCGGCCGCGGGTTCGACGCGGCGCATCTCGGTCACGCCGAGGCCGACCCGAACGCCGAGGAGGGCCGCGGCATCCAGCTCATCCGCGCGCTCGTCGACCGGGTCCATTTCCGGCCGCGGCCCGAGGACGGGATGATCGTCCATCTCGAAAAATCGCTGGCGTTCCGGGACGGCTCGCCGATCCGGCAACTGGCCGAGCGAGCGCCGTAGACTGGGCTTGCCGCCGCCCGATCTAGCTCAGCTTGGAGCCAGCGCCCGCATGACCGCCCGCATCGGCGTCATCACCTTCCCCGGCTCGCTCGACGACCGCGACGCGTTGCGCGCCGCCCGCCTCGCCGGTGCCGAACCGGTCTCCCTCTGGCACGGCGACCACGACCTGCGCGGCGTCGACGCTGTCGTCCTGCCCGGCGGCTTCTCCTACGGCGACTACTTGCGCGCGGGTGCGATCGCCAGCTTCGCGCCGATCATGGCCGAGGTGGTCGCGGCCGCGGGGGCGGGCCTGCCGGTGCTCGGCATCTGCAACGGCTTCCAGGTGCTGTGCGAGGCCGGCCTGCTTCCCGGCGCGCTGATCCGCAACGCCGGCCTGCACTTCGTCTGCCGCGATCAACGGCTGCGGGTCGAGTCCGCCGACACCGCATGGACGAGCGAGTACGCCGCCGGCGCCGAGATCGTCGTCCCGGTGAAGAACGGCGAGGGCCGCTACGTCGCCGACGAGTCCACCCTCGACCAGCTCGAAGCAACCGGCCGGGTCGCTTTCCGCTACGTCGGCGGCAACCCCAACGGCGCGTTGCGCGACATTGCCGGCATCCGCAACGAGGCGGGCAACGTCGTCGGCCTGATGCCGCACCCGGAACACGCGATCGATCCGCTCACCGGGCCGAGCGCGGACGGCCTCGGCATGTTCGTGTCGGTGCTCAAGTCCTTCGCCGCGGCATGAACGACGGCATGAGCGAGCAGCCCTACGCCGAGCTCGGTCTGAAGGACGACGAGTACGCGCGCATCTGCACGATCCTCGGCCGCAAACCCAGCGACACCGAACTCGCGATGTACAGCGTCATGTGGAGCGAGCACTGCTCGTACAAGTCGAGCAAGGTGCACTTGCGCCAGTTCGGCGACAAGGCGCCCGAGACCGACGTCCTGCTCGTCGGCATGGGCGAGAACGCCGGCGTCGTCGACGTCGGCGACGGGCTCGCGGTGACGTTCAAGGTCGAGAGCCACAACCACCCCTCGTACGTCGAGCCGTACCAGGGCGCGGCGACCGGCGTCGGCGGGATCGTCCGCGACATCCTGACGATGGGCGCGCGCCCGATCGCGGTCATGGATTCGTTGCGGTTCGGCGAGATCGACCACCCCGACAGCCGCCGGCTCGTGGGCGGCGTCGTCGCCGGCGTCGGCGGCTACGGCAACTGCCTCGGCCTGCCGAACATCGGCGGCGAGGTCGTCTTCGATCCGTCGTACGCCGGCAACCCGCTCGTGAACGCGTTGTGTCTCGGGGTGATGCGGCACGAGCAGATCCAGCTCGCCCGCGCCGAAGGCGTCGGCAACAAAGTCGTGTTGCTCGGGGCGAAGACCGGCCGCGACGGCATCGGCGGCGTATCGGTGCTCGCGTCCGCCACCTTCGACGAGGAGAGCCCGTCGAAGCGACCGAGTGTCCAGGTCGGCGATCCGTTCACCGAGAAGGTCGTCATCGAGTGCTGCCTCGAACTGTTCGAGCGCGGTCTCGTCACCGGCATCCAAGACCTCGGCGGGGCCGGATTGTCTTGTGCCACAAGCGAAACTGCCTCGCACGGCGGCAGCGGCATGCTCGTCGATCTCGACCTGGTGCCGTTGCGCGAACCGTCGATGACACCGGTCGAAGTCATCACCAGCGAATCGCAGGAACGCATGCTCGCGATCGTCCGGCCGGGCGATGTCGACGACGTGCTCGGCGTGTGCACGCGCTGGGGTGTGCTCGCGACCGTCATCGGCGAGGTCACCGACACCCGCCGGCTGCAGGTGCGCTGGCACGGCGAGATCGTCGTCGACGTACCGCCGGCTTCGCTCGCCGACGAGGGTCCGGTGTACGACCGCCCGTTCGCGCGACCGGCCGACCAGGACGCACTGCAAGCAGACACGAGCGCCGCACTGGCCCGCCCGAAGACCGGCGCCGAACTCGCCGAGACGTTGCTGCGCCTCGCCGGCTCGCCGAACCTCGCGTCACGCAAGTGGGTCACCGAGCAGTACGACCGCTACGTGCTCGGCGGCACCGTGCTCGCGATGCCGCACGACAGCGGCGTCGTACGGCTCGTCGACGACAGCGACCGCGGTGTCGCGCTGTCCCTCGACGGCAACGGCCGCTATGCGCGACTGGATCCGTACGCCGGCGCGCAACTCGCACTGGCCGAGGCCTATCGCAACGTGTCGGTCAGCGGCGCCCGGCCGCTCGCGGTCACCAACTGCCTGAACTTCGGCTCGCCCGAGGACCCCGACGTGATGTGGCAGTTCGCCGAGGCGACCCGAGGGCTCGCCGACGGTTGCCGCGACCTCGGCGTCCCGGTGACCGGCGGCAACGTCAGCTTTTACAACCAGACCGGCGCGACCGCGATCCTGCCGACGCCGGTCGTCGGCGTGCTCGGCGTTCTCGACGACGTGAACCTGCGCGTGCCGAGCGGGTTCGTCCGCGCCGGCGACGTCGTGATGCTGCTCGGCGAGACCTACGACGAGTTCGACGGATCCGAGTGGGCATGGGTGACCCACGGCCATCTCGGTGGCCGCCCCCCATTGCCGCGGCTGCCCGCCGAACGCCAACTCTCGAACGTCCTGCAAACCGCAGCGGACGAGCGATTGATCAGTTGCGCGCACGACCTCTCCGACGGCGGCCTCGGTCAGACTCTGGTCGAGGCCGCGCTGGTCAGCGGCATCGGCGTTTCCGTGACGCTCGACGGCGATCCGTTCGTCGCGCTGTTCAGCGAGTCCGCGGCGCGCGCGGTGGTCACCTGTGCCGACGCCGACGTCGACCGGCTGCTCGAGATCGTCGCCGACCACGACGTCGCGGTCACTCGCCTCGGCCGCACCGGCGGCGATGCGTTCGTCGTCACCGGCGAGTTCGCGCTGCCGCTCGACACGTTGCGCGAGACGCACGAGTCCACGTTGCCGCGGCACTTGTCCTGACGATGCGATTCGACGTCGAGCCGACCCGCGACGGTGTCGTCGCGCAACACCGGCACGTCGACGAGATCGTCGAAACGCTCGACGAGGTCGCGCTCGCGCGCCCGACCCGGCTGGGCGCGTGGACGGTCGCGCAACTCGTCGCGCACATGACGTTGAGCATGGTCGGGATCGCTCGCTACCTGGGCGCGGATTCCGCGCCGGCGCCGACGCTGGATCCACGCGGCTGGGCCGATCTCGCCGCGCCGGCGGCAGCCGCGATCGACGAGCGAGCGAGCGCGATGGCCGAGGACGCCCGGCCGGCCGAGTTGCGTGGTGCCTTGCGGACCGCGCGGCTGGAGGCCGAGTCGGCCCTCGCCGATGTCCCGGCGTCGTTCGTGGTCCCGGCCTGGTTCGGCGCGATGCGACTCGCGGACTATCTCGCCACCCGTTGTGTCGAAGCGACCGTGCACTCGCTCGACCTCGCGGCCGCCCTCGACCTCGATCCCGGGCTCGATCGGCAGGCCGCCGGCGCCGCGGTGCGGCTGCTCACCGGCGTGCTCGCGGAGCGCGCGCCGGGACGGTCGGTCGAGGTGCGGGTGCCGCCGTACGCCGCCGTGCAGTGCGTCGAGGGGCCGCGGCATACGAGAGGCACGCCGCCGAATGTCGTCGAGGCGGATCCGGTCACGTGGCTGGAGCTCGCGACCGGCCGGCTGTCGTGGGCCGACGCGGTCGCGACCGGCGCGGTCCGGGCGAGCGGCGAGCGGGCCGACGTGTCCGCGCTTCTGCCGGTCCTGGCGTGAGTCGCCCGGCTACCATGGGATCCGACCGGCTTCCCCGCCGCCGATCATGAGGAGCACCGCCGTGGTCCCAGCCGGACCGTACGACGATGCAAGCGAAGCGCCACCCAAGGACGCGTGCGGCGTCTTCGGCGTATGGGCTCCCGGCGAGGACGTCGCCAAGCTCACGTACTTCGGCCTCTACGCGCTGCAACATCGCGGCCAGGAGGCGGCCGGGATGGCCGTCTCCGACGGAGCGACCGTCGTCGTCTACAAGGAGCTCGGCCTCGTCGCGCAGGTCTTCGACGAGGCGACGCTGTCCGCGCTCGACGGCCATCTCGCGGTCGGTCATTGCCGCTACTCCACCACCGGCTCGTGCACCTGGGAGAACGCGCAGCCGTCGTACCGGCCCTCGGGGCAAGGTGGCGGAATTGCGTTGGGGCACAACGGAAATCTGACCAATACGGCCGAGTTGTCGGCAAGGGCGTCGGACATCGGCGACCCGTCCCGGCCGATGCCCAAGGCGACCAACGACTCCGACCTCATCACCGCATTGCTCTCGGCGCATCCCGACTTGTCGCTCGAGGCCGCGGCGATGGAAGTGCTGCCGCTGCTGCGCGGCGCGTTCTCGTTGGTGTTCATGGACGAGCACACGCTCTACGCCGCGCGCGATCCGCACGGCGTGCGGCCGCTCGTGCTCGGCCGGCTGGAGCGCGGCTGGGTGGTCGCGTCCGAGACCGCGGCGCTCGACATCGTCGGTGCGTCGTTCATCCGCGAGATCGAGCCGGGCGAGCTGATCGCGGTCGACGAGCACGGGTTGCGCACGCAGCACTTCGCGCCGGCGACGCCGAAGGGTTGCCTGTTCGAGTACGTCTATCTCGCCCGCCCGGATACGACGATCGCGGGCCGGTCCGTGCACGAGACGCGGGTCGAGGTCGGCCGCCGGCTGGCCGCAGAGGCGCCGGTCGAGGCCGAGCTGGTGATCCCCGTACCGGAGAGCGGTACGCCGGCCGCGATCGGTTACGCGCAGGCGTCCGGCATCCCGTACGGCACCGGGCTGGTGAAGAACTCCTACGTCGGGCGGACGTTCATCCAGCCGTCCAACACGATCCGCCAACTCGGCATCCGGTTGAAGCTCAACCCGTTGCGCTCGGCGATCGCCGGCAAGCGGATCGTCGTCATCGACGACTCGATCGTGCGCGGCAACACGCAGCGGGCGCTGGTACGGATGCTGCGCGAAGCCGGCGCGGTCGAGGTGCACGTGCGCATCTCGTCGCCGCCGGTGCAGTGGCCGTGCTTCTACGGGATCGACTTCGCGTCGCGGGCCGAGCTGATCGCGAGCGGGCTCGCGGTCGACGAGATCCGCGCGTCGATCGGCGCGGATTCGTTGGCGTACATCGAATTGGACTCGCTGGTCGACGCGACCACCGTTCCCGCCGACCGGCTCTGCCGCGCGTGCTTCGACGGCGAGTACCCGATCGAGTTGCCGGCGCCGGAACTGCTCGGCAAGCACATGCTCGAAGGCATCTCGCGGGCCGTGACGACCGATGCCGAAGGTGTCGCGACGGCGTCGCCCGGCGTCGGGGCGGCGGACGCGTTGCAACGTCCGTGAACGTCGAACGTTCGGCGACGTACGCCGCCGCCGGCGTCGACATCGAGGCCGGCGACCGCGCGGTCGAGCTGATCAAGAAGCGCCTGACCTCGACCCGGCCGGAAGTCGTCGGCGGGCTCGGCGGGTTCGCCGGACTGTTCCGGCTCGACGCCGCGTCCGATCCGGCTGGGCGCCTGCTGGCGACGTCGACCGACGGCGTCGGCACGAAGGTCGCGATCGCGCAGGCGATGGACCGCCACGACACGATCGGCATCGACCTCGTCGGGATGGTCGTCGACGACATCGTGGTGTGCGGCGCGGAGCCGCTGTTCATGACCGACTACATCGCTTGCGGCCGCGTCGTACCGGAACGGATCGCCTCGATCGTCGCGGGCATCGACGCCGGCTGCGCGATGGCCGGGTGCGCGCTGATCGGCGGCGAGACGGCCGAGCACCCCGGGCTGCTCGAACCCGACGCGTACGACGTCGCCGGCGCCGCGACGGGCCTCGTTCGTTCCGACCGGCTGCTCGGGCCGGACCGGGTGCGGGCCGGCGACGTGGTGATCGCGATGCGATCGAGCGGCCTGCACTCGAACGGGTACTCGCTGGCTCGCCAGGTGTTACGCGACGTCGCGCTGGACTCGTCCGCCGACCTCGGCGTGCCGCTGGGCGAGGTGCTGCTGACCCCGACCCGCATCTACGCGCAGGACTGCCTGGCGCTCGCGGCCGCGGTCGAGGTGCATGCGCTCTGCCACGTGACCGGCGGCGGCCTCACCGCCAACCTGAACCGGGTGCTGCCGCCGGGGCTGACCGCCGAGATCGACCGTACGTCGTGGGCCCCGGACCCGATCTTCGACCTGATCGCCGACCGCGGCCGGGTCGCGCCCGAGGAGATGGAGCGAACCTTCAACCTAGGCGTCGGGATGGTCGCGGTAGTCCCGCCGAGCGCAGCCGGAGCGACGCTCGCCCTGCTGGGCGAGCGAGCCGTCGCCGCCTGGGTCGCCGGCCAAATCGCATCGTCGTAGCTCCTGCTGGTCGAAACCTGCCCGCAAGACCAGCAATCGCTACAACCTGGCGGGGTTACGCCTCGTCGAATTCATCATCGTCGTCGGAGTCGTCGCCGACATCCGCAGACTCCACAGACTCGCCGCGCTCGGCGGCCAGCTCCGCCTGAAGTCGCTCGAGGTCGGTCATCCCGCTCGAGTACTTCAGCTGGCGGGCGACCTTCGTCTGCTTGGCCTTCGCCCGGCCGCGCCCCATGGCTCGACCCCCTCGATGCGCCGGGCAAACCGGCGGTCAAATGACGACAGTGACGACACAAGATCACATACCCCGGCCGCAGCCGGCACCTTCACAGAATAACGCGCACCCCGTCCTCACCGCCCAGGTAGGAGGCGGTCAGCGGTTTCCCAGCCAGAACCTGCGCAGCCGGCCGATCTCCGACATCCGCCGCTCGGCCAGCCGATCGGCCGCGACCGCCGGCGGCACGCCCTCCTCCGCGGCCAGCGCGAACACCCGCCGGGTGGTGTCGAAGATCTCGGTGGCCTTGGCCCGGGCCCGCGGCTCGGAGTAGCCCTCGATCTCGTCCGCGACCTGGATCAGCCCGCCGGAGTTGACCACGTAATCGGGCGCGTACAGCACGCCGCGCTCCTCCAGCGCCTTCTCGATGCCCGGGTGGTCGAGCTGGTTGTTGGCCGCGCCACAGACCACCTGGGCCTGGAGCACGGAGACCGTCTCGTCCGACAGCGCCCCGCCGAGCGCGCACGGCGCGTAGACGTCGAGCGCCGAGGAAACGAGCGCATCCACGTCGACGGTGTCCACCTCGGGGTGCAGCACGCGCACCCGGTCCACCGCGTCGCGCGAGACGTCCGCCACGACCACCGACGCGCCGTCGTCGAGCAGGTGCGAGACCAGGTGATGCCCGACCTTTCCGACCCCCGCGACGCCGACCCGCCGCCCGCGCAGCGAAGGCGATCCCCAGGCCACCTCCGCCGCCGCCCGCATGCCCTGGAAGACGCCGTACGCCGTCAGGATCGACGAGTCGCCCGCGCCGCCGTGAGCCGGCGACCGACCGGTCACGAACGACGACTCCCGGGCGATGACGTCCATGTCCTCGACATAGGTCCCGACGTCGCACGCGGTGTAGTAGCGGCCGCTGAGCGACTCGACCGCGCGGCCGTAGGCGCGCAGCAGCGCCTCGGTCTTGTCGGTGGCCGGGTCGCCGATGATGACCGCCTTGCCGCCGCCCAGGTCCAAACCCGCGCAGGCGGCCTTGTAGGCCATCGCCTTCGACAGGTTCAGTACGTCGGCGAGCGCGTCGGCTTCGGAGGCGTACGGGTAGAACCGGGTGCCGCCGAGGGCCGGGCCGAGCGCGGTCGAGTAGATCGCGATGATCGCGCGCAGGCCGGAGGAGGGATCGGCGAAATAGGTCACTTGCTCGTGGCCGGTGCCACGGTCGAACACGCCCATAGCGAGGGTCTCCCACAGCTTCATCGGTGCGGGTTGGCGCTCCGAGGGTACGCGTCGCGCGTGGTTGGATGCGACTGATGACGGGCCACGCCGCGTACCTGCGCGTCTACGAGCCGCTCGCCGCCCTCCCCGACGTCGAGCGCGCCCGTTGGCAGGCCTACCTCGAGGCCGGGTCGATCCCGAGCCGGCCGGTGCTGATGGCGGTCGAGCACGACCGCGCGGTCGCCGCGACCCTCGCCGTACCGCCCCGCCTCGACGTCGGCACCGGTGGCGACCATGCATACGTCCGCCACCTCGACGGGCTCACTTACGTCTGCCCGTGGCGGCTGCAGATCCGCACCTGGGAGGCGCTGACCGACTTCCGGGCCGGCCTGCCGGACGAGCTGTCCGAAGCCTTCGTCCCGGGCCCGGTCGCCGAGGCCGCCGAGATGGAGTACGACGCCTGGCTGGCGACGCATCCGGACGAATCCGTCGGCATCCTCACCTCGACCTGGCAGGTGCCGGTGCCGTGGTTCGCGTTGTTCGAGGCCGAGGAACGGCGGCTCGTGCTCGGCCAGCGCCGGGCCGCGAGCACCGGCGGGGCGCCCGCCCGGGCCGGCCTCGACCGTGCCCTCGTCTACCTCACCGCGATGTCGCGGGCCCGCCGCCGCGCGGCCAAGGCGCTGTCGGTCGTACGGCGGGCGTTCGCCGACGGCCCGGCGGTCGACGCGCTCGAGGAACTCGCGCGCTGGCTGGAGGATTTCCACCCACATTCGCTGGTCGAGCTCGATTACGGCGGACTCGTCCATCTGCTCGACGACGAGACGCTGTCCGAAGACTCCTCGGTCGCGCAGATTGCCGAGTCGCTGGAACGGCTCTCGACCGGTGACGTCGAGGCCGCAAGTGCGGCTTATGAGCGGGTTCTCGAGCGTTGGCGGCGGGTCGCCGCGCTCGAACATGCCAACTAATCGGGGCCTGATCGGGCGTTATCCGGTCGTTCGGGGACGAGCCGGACTAGTCCGTCTCCGGGAAAAGATGGCCCGAGCTAGCCATATCGGACAACCCGCCGGAAAGCGCACTATGACAACCGAAGGCCGCCACAGGGGTTGCGGCCCCTGATAAGGAGAACGCGTTATGAGCACTCGCACCCCCGACGCTGAGCCGCTGCTCACGCCAGCCGAGGTCGCGACGATGTTCCGCGTCGACCCGAAGACGGTCACGCGGTGGGCGAAGGCCGGCAAGCTGACCTCGATCCGCACTCTCGGTGGCCACCGGCGCTACCGCGAGAGCGAGGTCCGGGCGCTGCTCGCTGGCATCCCCAGCCAGCGCGAAGGCTGACACACACCGCACCTCAGTCATCGCCCCGCCGTCGCCCAGTGCCGGCGGGACGTTGCGGTCAGGCCGCGTACCCGGCCCACGGGTGACGCGGCCTGTCGCTGTCGTGGCCCCTGTCGCTGTCGTGGCCCTGTCGCTGTCGTGGCCCGGTTGCGCGTCGTGGCATCGTCACGCTGTGGCGCTGACGTCGGAAGAGATCGCGTACGTCGAGACGATCGGGCGGTTCGTCGATCGTGAAGTCCGGCCGGTCGTGCGCGAGCTCGAACGCACCAATACCTTCCCGGCCGACCTGATCGAGCGCATGCGCGCGCTCGGCGTTTTCGGGCTCGAAGTGCCCGAGGCGTACGGCGGCTCGCCGGTCTCCACTCCTTGTTACGCCCTCGTCGCGGCCGAGTTGTCGCGCGGCTGGATGAGCCTCGCCGGCGCGATGGGCCCGCATTCGGTCGTCTGCGCGCTGATCGCGGCGTTCGGCACCGACACCCAACGTTCGCGACTGCTGCCGCTGCTCGCGACCGGCGAGATCCGCGCGGCCATGGCCTTGACCGAGCCGGGCGGCGGCTCGGACCTGCAAGCCATGCGTACGGTCGCCCGCCGCCAGCCCGACGGCACATACGTCGTCACCGGGTCGAAGACCTGGATCACCAGCGGCCGCCGCGCCGGCGTCGTCGCGTTGCTGTGCAAGACGGACCCGGACGCCTCGCCGTCGCACCGCGGCGTCTCGCTGCTGCTGGTCGAACCGGGGCCGGGGTTCACGGTCTCGCGGGATCTGCCGAAGCTCGGCTACAAGGGCATCGAGTCGTGCGAGCTGTCCTTCGACGCCTACGTCGCGCCGCCCGACGCGCTGCTCGGCGGCGTCGAGGGCGAGGGGTTCGCGCAGATGATGCGTGGGCTCGAGTTGGGCCGGATCCAGGTCTCCGCGCGGGCCGTCGGCGTCGCGCAAGCCGCCGTGGATGCGGCGGTTTCCTATGCGCAGCAACGAGAATCGTTCGGCGTACCGATCTGGCAGCACCAGGCGGTCGGGCACCTGCTGGCCACGATGGCGACCAAGACAGAGGCCGCGCGCCGGCTGATGCTGTACGCCGCTGAACGCTACGACGGCGGCGAGCGCAGCGACATGGAGGCGGGGATGGCGAAGCTGTTCGCCTCCGAGGTGTGCCTGGAGGTGACGGCCGACGCGATGCGCGTGCACGGCGGTTACGGCTACTCGCCCGAGTACGACGTCGAGCGCTTCTACCGCGACGCGCCGTTGATGGTGCTGGGCGAAGGCACCAACGAGATTCAGAAGAACGTGATCGCGCGCCAGCTCATGGCCCGGGCCAGACCGGCCGGCGCTTCTCGTTGAACGCGGCGATCCCTTCGCGCCGGTCGGCCGAGGTCGCGGCCGTTCGCCACGCGGCGTCCTCGACGTCCATCGCCGCGGCGTAGTCGAGCCCCCATCCGTTGCGCAGCGCGCGCTTCGCCGCGCGGGTCGCGACCGGTGAGTTGTCCGCGATGTGCTTGGCGAGTTCCCGAGCGGCGTTGCGAGCGCTGCCGGCCGGGACAAGCCGGTCGACGAGGCCGAGGGTCGCGGCTTCTTCGGCAGCGATCCGCCGCCCGGTCAGTACGACGTCCGCGGCCCGGCCGGGACCCAACCGGCGTAAGGCGAGTTGCGTGCCGCCACCGCCGGGGACGAGACCGATCGACACTTCGGGCAGACCGAGCGTCGCGGTCTCGTCGGCGACGACGATGTCGCACGACAGCGCGAGCTCGCAGCCGCCGCCGAGGGCGAAGCCGTGCACGGCCGCGATCGTCGGTTGCGGCAGGCCGAGCACGCCGCCGAACGCCGCCCGGAACGTTGTGCGCTGCGCGAGGATCTCGGCGTCGGACATTCCGTTGCGTTCCTTGAGATCCGCGCCGACACAGAAGGCGCGGTCGCCGTCTCCCGCAAGCACGACGACCCGTACGGCTGGATCCGCCTCGAGCCGATCGGTGGCGGCGGCGAGTTCGGTCGCGAGTTGCGTGGAGATCGCGTTGAGGGCGTCCGGGCGCGAGAGCACGATCTCGGCGACGTTGCCGTCGACGGTGACGATGAGCGTGGACATGTCCGCGACGTTATCCGTCGGCTACTTCAGGTGATCAATGGCCAGTTGGTGGGCACAACGTCCGGCAGAGGAGGTGAGACGTAAATGGGTGCCTTGCTTCTTGTTCTGCTGCTGGCCCTGGTCCTGGGCGGACTCGGCTTCGCGGTCCACGTGTTGTGGTGGCTCGCGCTGATCGTGTTGGCCATCTGGATCATCGGCTTCTTCGTCCGAAGCGTCGAAGGCTCGCGCTGGTATCGCTGGTAGCGTCCCCGCTGTGGCTACTACGCGCAAAGCTTCGACCATCTGGACCGGTGGCCTCGCCGACGGCCGCGGCGAGGTCACGCTCCAGTCGTCCGGACTCGGTTCCTACGACGTGTCCTGGGCGGCACGGTCGGAAGAACCGGACGGCAAGACGAGCCCCGAAGAATTGATCGCGGCGGCGCACTCCGCCTGCTTCTCGATGGCGTTGTCCAACGCGCTCGGGAAGGCGGGCACGCGGCCGCAGCAGTTGCAGACCAGCGCCGAAGTGGACTTCCAACCGGGCAAGGGCATCACGCAGATCCGGTTGTCGGTGCGCGGTCAGGTCGACGGCGTCGATGCCGACGAGTTCGCGTCGATCGCCGAAGATGCGAAGAAGAACTGCCCGGTGAGCCAAGCGCTCACCGGAGTCGACATCACTCTCGACGCCGCGCTCGCCTAGCCGCGGCGGTTAGCGGCAGGCTCGGCCGTAGAGGCCGATTCCCTTGTCCTGCACGGTAAACAGCGGTCGCGCGGTCGGCAGTTGGCCCTTCGTCACCGGGTCGAGCATCGTCGTGTCGCCGGTCGCGATCATCACGCAGCCGTCGCGATCCGGTGCGAGGGTGAAGAACTCGCCGAGCCGCCGGTCCTGCCCGGTCGCGACACAACTCGTGCCGCCGGTGCAGACCTGACCGAAGTGGATCGGCCGGCCGATCGGATCCACCGTCGCGATCGACGGCTTGCGACCGTCGGCACCGGTCAGCATCGCCAGCCGGACGCCGAGCTTCGCCGCATCCGGCGCGCAGTCGAGGTCGGTGACGCGGTCGTACTGGTACCACGCGACCGCGACCCGGCCCTTCGCGCCGGCGATGATCCACGGCCACAACACGGTCACGCCGGGATGCGCGACCACGACCGGTCGCGACCACGTCCGGCCGCCGTCGTGTGACGCGACGAGCATCACCGAGTTGGCCACCGGCGTCTCCGCGCCGCTGCAACCGCCGGTCGTCCCCGGCTTGCGGTCGTCGGTGGTCCACGTCATGTACAGCGTGTGGTCGGTGCCTTCGGCGATCTGCGCCTTCCAGAACGCGTTGAACGACGTACCAGTGACCGCGAGCCGGCTCTCGACGGTGCCCGGGTTGCCGCTGTCGAACTTCTTCGTCGCGCCGCGCAGTGCGATCATCCCGAGGTTGCCGCTGCCGTTGATCGCGGCTTCGTAAATGGTGTCGGTCGACGCGTCGTACACGAGCTTGCCGTAGCCGGTGAAGTTGTTCGCGACACCGGTCGCGAACGCCGACGAGCACGTTGCGCCGCCATCGGTGCTGCGCACGATGATGTGGCCGTCCGCCTCGCTGTTGTCGGCGAGGAACACTTCTTTGCCTTTGCCGCCGGCCAGCCACGGCCGGTCGCCCTCGTGGCATTGCACGGTGCCGGTCGGCCAGGTCTTGCCGCCGTCGCTGCTCGACACGAGCGCGTCGTTCGCGAGGTCGATGCCGGTGACGTAAAGGTTGCCGGCGCCGTCGGAGGTGAGGTCGGGGTCGGAGAAGCCGAGGTTGTGATCCGGGCCGGTGAAAAAGCCCGCGCCGTTCCAGTTGATCCGCTGCCAGGTCTTGCCGCTGTCGTCCGAGGACCACATGTTGACCTGGTTGCGGTACGTCGACAGGAAGTCGGCGTCGCCCTCCGGCGCGCCGGTGAGGCCACCGCGCAGCAACAGCGTCGTACCTTCGTGGGTCGCGTAGATCAGCCGGTGCGACTGCGGCACCGCCATGACGAAGCCCTCGCTGCCGGCGAGTTGGGTGTCGACGAAGATCGGTTTGCGGAAGGCCACTTTCGCGCTGCTGGCCTGCGCGGGCGCGAGCGCGACTCCGGCACTCACGACGACGGCTACGGCGGCGATCGCCCGGATCCTCGACCGACGGCTCATGTGCAGGATTTCGACGCCGCGACTGGCCGTCCTGCTTCAGGTGAGGAGCTTGACCGCGAAGGCGGCGTAGGTGTCGGCGACCTCTTCGCTGGTGACGCCGACGTCGGGATGCCACCACTCCGCGACCCGGATGCCCATCGCGCCGATCGCGGCGACCGCGAGCATCGGGTCGCCAGCGGTGAACACGCCGAGTTGCTGGCCGCGTTCGACCACGTCGAGCAGCATCCGGTTCGCCTCGAACCGGATCGCGAGGACCTCGGCCTTGTCGGTCTCCCGCAGCGCGCCGATCTCGCGGTTGCACAGCCGGGTGAGCAACGGGTACGTCGCATGCACGCGCACGTGCGCGCGGGTGACCGCGGCGATCTGCTCGGTCGGGTCGCTGCCCACCTCGAGCAACGCGAGCCGCAGCTGGTCACGGTGCTCCTCGTGGCCGAGCCGGATCAGGTCGCGGAGCAGATCCTGCTTGCTCGTGACGTGCGCGTAGAGCGAGCTCGGCTGCAGCCCGAGCGCGCCGGTGAGGTCACGCACCGAGACGGCGTGAAAGCCGCGCTCGGCGAACTGCAGCAGCGCGGTCTCGTGGATCCGCCGCAGCGTCCCGGCGGCCTGCGCCCGCGGCGGCAACAGCGAGGCGTGGGTCAGCCCGGTCGCGGGCGCGCCGGCCTGCTCGGTGGCGCGGGCGAGCCGGACGTAGTCGCGCTCGACGTCGACGACGGACGACTCCGAGATCACGACGCCCCCTGGTGGGAAGTGAACGGTCGTTCGGTGTGCCGAACCACCCTTGACGTGCCGTATCAGGAGAGCACAGACTAACCGACCTACGCAAGAACGAACGAGTGTTCGTTCGTACGGGAGGCGCGACGTGACGGTTCTGGAGGAGCACCTGGAGTCCGTACGCACCCACCGTGAGGCCCGCGGGAAGGTCCCCGGCGACGGCATCACGATGGCGTTCGGATTCTGGCCCGGAGCCGGCCCGCCGGTCGTCGCCCTACACGGCATCACCGCGTCGTACGTGAACTTCGTCGGAGTGGCCGAGGAGCTCGACGGCCGCCGGCCGCTGCTCGCGTTCGACCTGCGCGGCCGCGGCGACACCGACAAGCCGCCGGCCGGGCCGTTCGGCATGGCGCAGCACGGCGAGGACGTCGCGGCGGCGATGCGTGGTTTCCGTCTCGGATCGTCGGTCGTCGTCGGGCATTCGATGGGCGCGTACGTCGCGGTCGCGCTAGCCGCGGCGCATCCCGATCTCGTCTCGGCGCTGGTGCTCGTCGACGGCGGGCTGCCGTTGCAGGCGCCGCCCGGCATCGCGCCGGAGCAGATGCTCGACATCGCGCTCGCCCCGCAGATGGCGCGGCTGCGGACGACGTACCCGAGCGTCGAGAGCTACCTCGACTACTGGCGCGAGCTGCCGCCGTTCTCCGGCGGCCGGTGGAACCCGTGGGTCGAGGACTACCTGCGCTACGACCTCGGCGGTGCGGCGCCGGCGTACCGGCCGAAGGCGTCCGAGGCCGCAGTGCGCGGCGACTTCCTCGACTCGCTCGACGCCGACGTGTTGCGGACCCGGTTGGCGTCGTTGCGGGTGCCGGTGCTGCTGCTGCGCGCCGCCGAAGGTTTCAACCCCGGTCAGCCGCCGCTGCTGCCGGACGACGTCGTCGCGCGAGAGGGTGCGCTGGTCGCCGACTTGACCGAGCGGGTGGTGCCGGACACGACGCACTACACCGTTGCGCTCGGCCGCGACGGTGCCCGCACGGTCGCGGACGCGATCGTCGACGTCGCGGGTGCCAACGGCCGATGATCCGTTGGCGCGGTGCCGCGGGCCTGCTGCTGGCAGGCCTGCTCGCCGCTGCGCCGGTGCCGACCAACGCGAGCTCGCCGGCCGGATCGTTCACGAAGCACACGTACAGCGGGCCGGGTGCGGGGCCGCGCGACTACTGGCTCTACGTCCCGCCCGGTCGGGCGAAGACACCGCGGCCACTCGTCGTTTTTCTCCACGGTTGCAACGAAACCGCGGAGCAGGCTGCGCAGGCGACACACTTCGACCAGCTCGCCGCGCGGCTCGGTTTCGTCGTCGCCTACCCGCAGCAGGTCGTGAGCGCACCGTCGACGGCACCGCTGGCCGACGGCAACGGCATCGGGTGCTGGAACTGGTTCCTGCCCGACGACCAGTCGCGTGACGCGGGCGAGCCGGAGACGATCGCGGGGATCACGCGCTACGTCGCGGCGACGCAGCACGTCGACCCGCGGCGCATCTACGTCGAAGGGATCTCCGCGGGCGCGGACATGGCGGTCATCCTCGGTGCGACGTACCCCGACCTGTACGCCGCCGTCGGCGTGCTCGCGGGCTGCGCGTACCGCACCTGTGCCGACGCGACCGGCGATCTCGCCTACACCGCGATGGGATCGCGCGCACGGGTCGTGCCGATGTTCGTCGAGAACGGCACTGCCGACTCGCTGAACAATGTCGGCCTGGCCAGCGGTCTCGTCGCGTCGTGGCTCGGCGTCGACGACCTCGCCGACGACGGCGCGATGAACGGCAGCGTCAGCCGCACACCCGCGTCGGCCACCAACTACGACACCGATCAGACACCGTCACCCGGTAGCGGCGACCTGTGCGTGCACAACGACAGCTTCACCTGTCCCGGTGGCGCGGTCGGCTTCCAAGGCTCGTACCCGTACACGGTCACGACGTACGACGACGCGACCGGTTGCGACGTTCTCGACTACTGGCTGATTCACGGGATGGAGCACGCGCATCCCGACGCACCGGGCGACGGCCCGTACACCGATCCGCTCGGGCCGGACGTGACCGCGGCGTCGTACGCGTTCTTCGCCGCCCATCCGAGGAACGGGAGATGTTCGCGATGACGGCCAAGCCCAGACTGTTCGGCCTCGCTGCGCTGAGTGCGGTCGCGTTGTGCGCCCTCGCCACCGCACCCGGCGTCGACGCGTCACCGGTGCGCGACGCCGGCACCGGCTCGACGGTGATGGCGGTGCCGGTCGACCGCCAGGACTACGTCACCGTCGCGACGACGCACAACCCGCAGGACAACTCCGTCGTCGACCCGTACGACGGCGACCCGTCGTCGATCCACGTGGCCATCAGCGGCGGCAAGGATTTCGCGCACTCGTACGTGCATCTCGCGCTCGACTACCTGCCGGACGGCGCGGTCGCGACCGACGCGACGATGACGTTGCATCTGACTCAGCAGAACGACGCCTCGAACACCAGCGACTACCAGATCTTCAACGTCGACAACGCCGAGGCGATCATCGAAGCCTGCGCGTTGACGACGGAGCTGCCGGCGCAGTTCGACGACCAGCACCCGCCGGCGTACGACTGCCAGCACGGCTCGGCGGTCGGTTCGCAGAACAAGACCGGTGACAGGTGGACGTTCAAGCTGAAGAACCTCGTCGACTACTGGAAGCTGCACGGCAACACCGGCGCGGCGCTGATCGGCATCGGTTCCGGTGACCAGACGCAGACCTGGCAGGTCGCGTTCTACAAGTCGCGTTCCGCCGCGAGCGTGACCTTCACCGCGCCGCCGCTGCCCACGACCAATCCGGGTACGACGGCCACCGGGCCGGTGCCGAACAGCGTCGGCGGCGGGTCGGCGGCGGTGACGACAGGTGGCGGTTCGGTGCCGCCGCCGTCGGGTCAGGTCGTCGCGCCGGCACCGGTCACCAGCCCGGCGATCGCGCCGGCACCGGCAACGGCTCCGTCGACCGCCGCCGCGCCGATCCCGCGGCAGAGCAACACCTCGACACCGGTGTGGCCGTGGGTGCTGCTGGGCTGCCTGGCGCTCGCGGCCGGCGCGGTCGCGGCCGCACACTGGCCGCAGATCGTCGCCGCGTTGCCCAAGGGCGTCAACGTGTTCCGGCTGCATCCGCGGGCGTACACGCTCGCGTCCGCGGCGATGGTGTGGGGCCTCGTGTTCACCGGGTACTCGGTCGTGACCCAGCCGGCGCACAACGGCCAGAGCCTCGCCGGCAACCAGCAGTCGGCCGGCAACGGCGGCTCCTCGGGGACGAACGGCACGACGGCACCGACCGCCGGCGGTACGGCGGCGCCCGGTGTCGTTTCTGGCACGCGGCCCGGCGCAGGTCCGACCGGCGTGGCCGGCCCGCTGCCGCACACCGCCGCCGGCAACCCGAGCGTCGCCGCCGCGCAGACGGAGTTCAACGGACCCGGCACGTACAAGGTCATCAACGGCGTTCGGGTGTTCTTCCCGGCGAACGGCGGCCCGCCGGTCGCGCAGCTCTACTCCGGCGCGGACGACGTCATCGGCATCACCAGCAAGCAGATCTTCCTCTGCGCGCACGCCGCGCTGACCTACGGCTCGGCGTTCAACATCAGCAAGTCCGACCTCGACGTCTACTGGGACTGGGTCCGCGACCACGGCGGCATCGACGGTCGCAGCGTCACCACCGATTACCAGAACGACAACTACGACCCGGGCACCGCGGTCAAGGCGGCGCAGACGTGCAAGGACGAGGGCACGTTCTTCCTCATCGGCGGGATCGGCTTCGACCAGATCCCCGCGGTGCGGCAGTGGGCCGAGCAGAACCACGAGCTCTACTACCACCACATCGCGACCATCGAGGGCTCGGACGGGTTGCGTTACAGCTACTCGCCGCTGCCGACCGTCGAGGAGATGGGGACGTTGTTCGGCGAGCTGGCCGTGCAGCGTTACCGCGGCCAGAAGATCGGCGTGCTCTACCGGCAGAGTGCGAACTGGACGCCGGGCTCGGACGTGTTCATGCGCGTCGTCCAAGCGGCCGGCATGACCGTCGTCAGCCACGGCGTCGCGATCAACCAGGGCAACTACACGCAAGAGCTCACCGACTTCAACACCAGCGGCGTCAAGGTCGTCTTCGCGTGGGAGAACGCGCTCGCGACGACCGAGATGATCAAGCAGGCCGAGAGCCAGGACTACCACCCGGCGTGGCTCGTCTTCCCGTTCAACCTCGAGGTCAACACGCTCGGCTCGAACGCCCTCGACCAGCCGATCCTCGGTGTCGCCGCGTGGGACGCGTACGACCCGGGTTACTACGGCGGCGGCTTCACGCCGTACGCGTCGGACATCAAGGAGTTCGAGGCGGAGTACGCGAAGTACGACCCGAACGCGAACCTCTCGGGTGACGGCGGCGACCTGCTGTTCCTGAACTGGGAGGCGCAGCGGCAGATCGCGGACATGTTGCAACTGTGTGGCCCCGGATGCACGCGCAACAAGCTCGCCGGCATCCTGCTGGCCGGCTACGACCGCACCGTGCCGCCGAACTGCAACATCGACTTCGCCCGGACCGACGATCACCATCACGGCGGCTACCTCGCGAACGTGCTGGAGGTACAGAAGGATCCCAACGGGCGCGCCAACTTCGTCCCGACCGCCCGCTGCGTCAGCTCGATCGGTAGCTGAGCCGGCATGCAGGTCCTCGTCGTCGGGCTCATCGCCGGCAGCATCTACGCGCTGATCGCGCTCGGCATCGCATTGGTCTACAAGGCGACCCGGGTGCTCAACTTCGCCCAGGCCGAGATCGGCACCGGCACGCTGTACTTCACCTGGTGGTTGTGCACGCGCCATCACCTGCCGTGGATCGTCGGCGCGCTGGCGTCGATCGCAGCGGCGACCGCGATCGGGTTGGTGTTCGAGGCGTTGGTGATCCGCAAGATGATGACCGCGCCGCGGGTGACCGTGACGGTCGCGACGATCGGGCTGTTCTCGTTCGTCCTCGCGCTGGAGCTCGCGTTCTTCGCCGGCACGATCTACCTGGTGCCGCCGCCCATCCATCCGGGCGGCGTGCGGATCGGCGGCGTGTTCGTCAGCTGGTCGCAGTGGCTCGCACTCGGTGTCGTCGGCCTGGTGGCGTTGGGATTGGCGGCGTTCCTGCGCTACACCGACTTCGGCCTCGCGGTGCAGGCGTCGGCGGACGATCCGGTGGCCGCGCAGTTGATGGGTACGCCGCGGGCGCGGATCAGCGCGTTCACCTGGGGCATGGCCGGCGCGTTGAGCGCGCTCGCCGTGCTGTTGATCGAGCCGACGGTCGGCGTGCTGTCGCCGGGCGCGTTCAACGGCTTGTTCATCGGCGGCCTGACCGCGGCTCTCGTCGGTGGGCTCAACAGCCTGCCCGGTGCGTTCATCGGTGGGCTCGCGGTCGGCGTCGTCGAGGCCGAGGTGAAGGCGCACTTGTCGTTCAACGTGATCCCGAGCTCGAACGTCACCGCAATGCTCGTCATCGTGCTGGGCGTGCTGTTGTTGCGGCCGCAGGGCCTGCTCGGCGCGACCGCGGGACGGCGGGCATGACCATGGCCGAAGACGCGGGTGTCGTCGTCGCGTCGCGCGAGCGAACCGAGAAGCGTCGTACCCGGTTCTGGACCGACCGGCAGGCGAACGTTCTCGTCGCCGCGTTGTTGTTCGTCGCGTTGCCGTTGCTGACCGAGCACGCGATGCCGAAGCTGCTCGAACAGCATCACTACTTCAACCTCGACGTCGGCGTCGCGATGGCGGTCGCGGCGATCAGCTTGAACCTGCTCCTCGGCTACACCGGGCAGATCTCCCTGGGGCATGCGGGCTTGCTCGCCGCCGGGGCGTTCGCGAGCGGCATCATGACCTCGCGGTGGCACGCGTCGATGGTGTTCGGCCTGCTGTTCGCGATGGTCGTCGGCGCCGCGGTCGCGTTCGTCCTCGGGTTGCCGGCGCTGCGGCTGTCCGGGCTGTACCTCGGCATCGTCACCGTCATCTTCGGGTTGGCGATGCAGTCGAGCATCCTGCGCAGCTCGCTGCTCTCCGGCGGCTCGGCCGGCGTGCCGATGTTCCGCCGCGTGTGGGGCAGCACGATGACGACGGACAACGCGGTGTTCCTCGTCGTCTCGCTGTTGTTGCTGCTCGGGGTTTGGCTGGTCGACGTCAACGTGGTCAACACCCGGCTCGGCCGCGCGTTCCGCACGATCCGGGAGAACGAAGCGGTCGCCGCTGCGTTCGGTATCCCGGTCACGCGTTACAAGCTGCTCGCGTTCACGATCTCCGGCGCGATGGCCGGGCTGGCCGGCGCGATGTACGGGCACACGATCGGCTTCGTCAACAACGAGAAGCCCTTCGACTCGACGATGTCGCTGATGCTCGTGATCATCGTCATGGTCGCCGGTGCCGGGCGGCGGCTGGCGGTGGTGTTCGCGGCGTTGCTGTTCTGGCTGTTCCCGTCGTTCATCGAGGGCCTGCACCAGTGGTCGTACGTGCTCGGCGCGTTCCTGCTGATGGCGACGGTACGCACGCACCCGGACGGCATCGCCGACATGCTGCACCACATGCGCCGGCCACCCCGTGCCGACGCGGATGCTGCGGACGGCGAGGAAGAGCTGCCGGCGTTGCCCCAGCTCCCGGCACCGGTGCGGGCGCTCGAGTCGGTCGTCTCTCTTACGGACACGCCGTTGCTCGACGTGCGCGGGATGTCGGTCCGGTTCGGCGGGCTGACCGCCGTCGACGACGTCAGCCTGTCGGTGCCGGCCGGTTCCGTCGTCGGGCTGATCGGCCCGAACGGCGCCGGCAAGAGCACGTTGTTCAACGCGATCTCCGGGTTGGTCCGGACCGAGAGTGGCCAGATTTCTTTGCGCGGCAAGGAGATCCAGGACCTTCGTTGCGACCAGCGCGCGTCGCTCGGGATCGCGCGCAGCTTCCAGCACGTCGGTCTCGCGCGCGACTTGTCGGTGCGGGAGAACTTCCTGCTCGCCCAACACCAGCTCGCGCCGTACAGCGACATCGAGGCATTGCTGATGCTGCCGCGGGCGGCGCGGGCCGAAGCGGAGTTTCGCGAGCGGGCCGATCAGGCGATCGCCGCGCTGGGGTTCGAGGAAATGGCGCACATGCCGGTGCGCAACCTGTCCGGCGGGCAGCAGCGCATCGTCGAGATCGCGTGCTTGCTGGTGACCGCGCCCGAGCTCGTGTTGCTCGACGAGCCGTCCGCGGGAATGGCGCCGGCCGCGGCCGAGAATCTCGCCGCGCGGCTGCGCGACCTGCGCGACGCCCTCGGCCGCACGGTGTTGCTGATCGAGCACAACGTGCCGCTGGTGCTCGACACGTGCGACTACGTGTACGTGCTGGACGCCGGCCGGCTCATCGCGGAGGGGGCGCCGGCCGAGATCGCCGCGAACCGTTCCGTCATCGACGCGTACTTCGGCGCCGCCGTATGAGCGCCGCTTTGCTCGAGGTACGCGGGCTGCGCGCCGGGTTCGGCGCGCAGACGATCCTGCACGGCGTGGACCTCGACGTGCCGGAAGGCAAGGTCGTCGGCATCTTCGGCCTGAACGGCGCCGGCAAGAGCGTGCTGCTCAAGGTCATCGCCGGGGTGGTGCCGGCGTGGTCGGGCAGCGTTTGCCTCGCCGGCGAGGACGTCACGCGAACCTCGCCGGAGCGGCGGGTGCAACGCGGGATGGCGCATGTGCCGCAAGGCCGGCAGGTGTTCGGCTCGCTGACGGTCGAACAGAACCTGCGGGTCGGCGCCTACGCGTTGCGGCGGCGCGACAAGAGCCGGTACGACGAACGGCTGGCGCAGGTGTACGAGACGTTCCCGAAGCTAGCGGAGCGGCGGCGGCAACCCGCGGTGACGCTGTCCGGTGGCGAGCAGGCGATGCTCGCGGTCGGGCGCGCGCTGATCGGCGATCCGAAGATCGTGCTGATCGACGAGCCGTCGGCGGGACTTGCACCGTCGGTGGTCGAGGACCTGCTCGGTGTTCTGCTGGCGGTGCGATCGCTCGGGCTGACGATGCTGCTCGTGGAGCAGAACATTCGGTTCGGGCTGCGGTTGTCGGACAGCGCCTGCCTGCTGCAACGCGGCCGCGTCGTGTACTCCGGCGACACCGCGTCGCTCGACCAGGAGCGGTTGGGAACCTACCTCGGGGTCGGCCGCCTGCTGGCCGACGACCTGACGAAAGGCCTCGGCGCGAAGAGCACTCAGCCGCGGCGGGCGAGTCGGCGCAAGGCCGCGACGGTCAGCAGCACGTAAGCCGCCTCGGCGACGAGCGCGACGACCTGGACCGGAAGCCAGTCGCCGTGGTGGTACGACGGCAGGCCGGTCGTGCGGCTGAGGACGAACGCGAGGCCGGCCGCGACCATGAGGATCGCGTCGATGACCCAGGCGGCACGGGCGGCCGGTCGGCCGAACCGGCGCCCGCCGGCCGCGATCGACGCACCGATGACGAGGACGAGCGCGCAGGCGACGAAGGATGCGCCGAGGTAGTGCGCATCTTTGTACGTGTCCTCGCACAGACCGAGGTGCACACCGCTGACGTATGCGGCACCGAGCAACGCGGACCAACGCATCCACGCCGGCACCGCCGGTGGTGGTGGCGGCACCAGCGGTTGCATCGGCCTGGTCTGCAAGACGTGCTGGCGCGGCATAAGCGGGTCGTACCCGAACCGCGCATTGGCTACGCGATGCCGTCGTCCGTGCCGCCCGCCGGGCCCCCTTGACCGTGCCGACCGGCGACGGTCAGCGGACGATGTGGCAGGTCATGCGGGTGCCGAGCGGAGACAGGTTGCGCCCACTCGGGTTGTCGAAGAAGACCATGTCGGCGCGTTCGAAGCTGCGGTCGAGCAGGTCGAGCAGCATCCACTCGCCCGGGTGCCGCCAGTGCGCGGTGACGACAATCGCGCCGGGCCCGGTGACCGCCTTCACGCGTTCGAGAACCGCCGGAGGCGACGGGACGTGGTACAGGACGTCCAGCAACGCGACCGCGTTGAACGGGCCGATGTCTGCCGGAATCTCCTCGGCCAGGACGAACCTCGTCCGGTCGTCGGAGTACGTCGCCGTCGCGAGCTCGATCGCATGCGGGCTGTGGTCGATGCCGACGTAGCTGCGGAACGCATCGCCCGGAAGGTAGTGGCGCAGCGACGCCGGCCCGCACCCGACGTCGAGGATGTCGGCGTCGGGCATGAAGTAGCGGATGTAGCCGATCGTCAGGCTGTATTTCGCGAGCGCCTCAAGGCGATTGACGACCAGCGAGTCGGTTGCCGACTCGCGCCGGTACACCGAGTCCCAGTTCGCGATCGAGTCAGGGCGGTAATCGCGCAAGCGCAGCCGGTACGCGAGTTCCTTCGCGACCCACTTCGGATGCTGCCGCGCAGCGAGCGTCCAAGACATGTGCAGACCCCGCGATCCGGACCGAGTTTCTGCGCGAGACAACCCCGCGTCGATATCGTGCGTGATTCGACCGACGTTCGTGAGATCGCCCGTCGCATCGAGGGTAAGGGGAATCTGCCGCTACCGCTCGTAGCGGACGGGTGAGATTCCGCTGGCAACGGTCGGAGTCGCGCGGAAAGACGGGCCGATGTCGCTGGTAGGGATCACCGGGCTGGTGCTCGGAGTCGGCGTCGCCGGTTGCATCGCGTTGTCCTGGTTGCTGGTCGCGGCGAGTGAGGCTCGCCATGAGTGGGCGATCCGCAGGGAACACGTCCGCGCCGACCGCGCCTATTACGCGGCCATCGAGGCGGCAGAGGACGATCCGAGCTTCGCGCCGGACGTGGTCAGGCAAACGATCGGGCAGATCGTCGCGCTGGCGAACCGGCTGTGGCGCGGGCGGCCCGATACCGCGTTGGAGGGCCGCGCCGACGAGTCTCTGATCCGAGCGTGGGCGCGGTCGCGGCAGTCCTGGCTCGGCAGTGGGCTACGCCTGCGCGGTACGCCGTCGATCGACCTGCTCCGCGTCGTCAACCGCGCCGACGACCGCGAAGACCGGGTCGTCGCCCGCGTTCGCGTGCGCCTGTACCGCAACCGGCCCCTGCTGGATCTTCTCGCCGCACGGCGGATTCGTCTCGACGAGCGCTGGACCTTGGGCCGGTACGACGGTCAGTGGGCGCTGCTGTCCGTGGAAGGCGATCCGCTCGCCGGACCGGTCCTCACCGCGCCGTTGATCCCGACGCCGGCGTACGACACGGAACGGTTGCGGGAGGAGAGCTTCGCCGAGCTCGGGAGCGCGCAGAAGGTCCCGGACGGCGTTGCTCTCAGCGACCTCGTCGGCGCGGACGAACCGGCCGCGTTCGCGCTGCTGGATCTCTCGCTGGTGGACGGTCGGTTCGTTCCGGATCTGGTCGCCGCGCAGCTCGCACACCTAGTCGAGGCATGGGAGGAGGCAGTCACCGGTTCGTTGGCGCCGCTGGAAGCACTCGCCGGCCCGGAAGTGGTGACGGCATTGCTCGAACCGATGCCCGGCAAGCGCCTGCTCATCCGCGACGCGGTGATGAAGTCGTGGGTGGCGCAGCGCCTCGAACTGTCCAAGCAACCGCCGAGCATCGAGGTGCAGCTGGACGTCGAGGCGTTCCGTTACGTCGTGGCGGACGACGGCACCCATCGCGCCGGCAACGACGACGTACGACGTCGGATCGTGCTCACCTGGACCTTGGAGCTCACCGACAGCCGCATCCCGTGGCGGCTCGTCAAGAGCACCAATCCGGCGGAGGACATACCCGGCTGGTCCTCGCCCTGACACCGACGGCGGGTCGTTCCACGACCGTCCAACACGACCCCGGCGGCACCGATACAGGATGACGGAGCACCGGCGGCGAATACGAAACATCATGACGGGGTGGCAGCTGGCGAGGCCGGGCAAGCTCCGGCCGCTCGCGGCCGCCCTTGTCGTGGCGTCCGTTGTCGCGGCGCCGATGGCGGGTGCAGCCGGGTCGCATCCGGCCCGTACGCCGACGAGGGTTGGCGTGCGCTCATCCGCGGCGACCCTGGCCGCCGCGCTGCGGCGGACTGTCGAGGCCAATCCGTCAACCGTTGTGGCTCTCGGCCCGGCGGCGGCGCAATCAGCCGGGACACAGACGTGCACCTTGCAGCCGGCGCGTCTCGGCCGGCCCGGCGTCTCGGTGAGCTACCTCGATACTTGCTACGACGCCGACGACTCGGGGGTGAGCGTTCGCGTTCGAGCGATCGATTCGCACAGCCGATCCGATTGGCAGCTCACCACTGGCACGCATGACTGGTCCGCCGGCATGCTCTACGGGACCGGAACAGCAGCGCGCGTCGCGTTGCTCTCGTTCGACGACACGTCGTCGGCCCTGACGCTGTCGGTTTACCTCGGCTCGAACGGTCACCTGCTGTGGCGGCGGGTGCTCGACGGCACCGCGTTCGGAGCTGTTGCGGGCGATGTCGCCACCGGCCCGACGGTCCCCGGATTCGACGGGCTGCTCCGGAGCACTTCGCACGGCTGGGACTTCCTCGTCGACGCGCACGACGCGACTCCCCCGACTGTCTCGGCCGTGACGCCGTACCGCGTCCAGCCCTACGTCGTCGACGGGTCGAACGGCGTGCTCCGCGCGCTCGGCAAAGCGCAGACGAGCATCGACGTACCGCCGGCGGTCGCGCCATCGCCCCCGCTCAACGGCGGCTCCAACGACGACGTCGCGCTGATGATCGGCACGGGCTCGGGGACCGGCCAGCTCGTCGGCATCGACTCGGCCTCGGGCTCGACACTGTGGACGTCGAGCAGCCGCGCGGTGGGCAGCGCTTCGTTCTTTACCTACGGAGCCGGGGCCTCGCCGGCGCTGTTTTTCACCCGCGCCGGTGACAACGACGGCCCCGGGGTTGCGGTGTCGACCGGCAGCCCTACCGAAACCACGAGCAAAATCAATCTCAAGAATGGTTCAGCGTTGTGGACCGAGCCAGCGATCGCCGCGCTGAACATTCACTCGCAAGTCACGGCCGTGCTCGAGACGTACGTACGGAGCGCCAACTCCTACGACCAAGCGGTCGTCGCCGTGTCGGATACCGGCAAGCATCTGTGGTCGACCGCGCTTCAGCACTTCACGATCGGAAGCGATGTCTACGTCATCGCAGATCCGATGTTCAGCGCCGGCGACGTCCAACATGACGGATGGATGGACGTTTACTCCGACTGGTCACCCTCCGGGGCGTACCACGACGCGGTCACCGATGGCCGGACCGGCCACCTCCTCCGCAGCGATCCGTACCTGATCCCGCTCGGCTTCTCGGTCGGCGGTCAACGCGGCAGCGCGTTCGCTTTTGCGCGGACGGTCTCGTCGTCGCTTCTCGTCGGCGTCCGTACCGGCGCGAGCTTCGCGACCACATGGCAGCGCACCGTCCGATTGAGCAGCGGCGAGCTGTTCTACGAAGCCGACGGCATTGCCGCGGCCGGCGCGCGCGAACCCTCGGTCTTGGTCTGCGGAACCTTCGCACCCAAGACGGGCGCTCGGCATTACACCGTTTACGACGCGACGTCCGGCCGTCAGATCGCCACTGTCCACCTCTAGCGAGTGGGCAGGGGCGGGGTCGAACCGCCGACCTTCCGCTTTTCAGGCGGACGCTCGTACCAACTGAGCTACCTGCCCCGACACGGGAACCTCGCCGAGTGTAGCGGCGAGCGGACCCGACCCGGCAGACTGCGACACATGGCCGACACCGCCGAGCCCCGCGCCGCCGACCTGGGCGCCGCCGTGGCCCTCGCCGGACGCGGCGTCTCCGCCACCACGACGTTGATCCGCGACCTGCATAAGGCCATCGCCCGCCGCGCCTTCACCAGCGCAGGCCCGCAAGCCAAGCCCGCGCAACTCGTACACGACGCCATCTCGACCTCCGTCTACGCCACCGTCGCCGCCGCAAGCCGAGCCGCCGCCACCGCGACCGGCATCGCCGTCGCCACCAGAGCCGCCACCGATCCGTCGTACCGGCCGCTCGCCGAGCGCCCCAGGTCCAACGTCGCGATCGGCGCGCTCAACGGCGCCTGGGGCGACTGGCTCGACCGCACCAACAGCCCGCTCGCACTCAAGATGACCGCGCACTACGACGCGCAACGAACGCCGCCGACGAGCGACGTCGCCGTCTGGCTGCACGGACTCTGCGAGACCGAGGTCGCCTGGCGGCTCAAGGCGACCGAGCACTACCAAGACCCGAACAGCACGCACGGCATCCGCCTGTACGACGAGTGCGGGCTGACTCCGGTCTACCTGCGCTACAACACCGGCCTGCACATCTCCGCCAACGGCCGCACGCTCGACCAACTCCTCACCGAGCTCACCGACAACTGGCCGACAACCATCACCAGGCTCACCCTGATCGGCCACTCGATGGGCGGCCTCGTCATCCGCTCCGCCGCGGTCCAAGGCTGCGACAACGACTCGCCCTGGGTGCCGCTCACCAAACGCGTCGTCTACCTTGGCTCGCCGCATCTCGGCGCCCCGCTCGAAGTCGGCGCCGCCCGCGCCGCCCGCGCCCTGCGCAAGCTCCCCGAGACCAAGCCGCTCGGGGACGCGCTCGCCGGCCGCAGCGTCGGCATCAAGGACCTCCGGTACGGCGACGTGCTCGACGCAGACTGGTCGCAGCTCGCGGACCTCGACGCGCCGCGCCCGGCGCCGACGAACTGCGCGCCGCTGCTCGACGACGCCGAGCACTACTTCATCGGCGCGACCCTCGCCGCCCGCCACGACACCCCGGTCGCCAAGATCCTCGGCGACGCATTGGTCCCGTACGCCAGCGCGTCCGGCACGAACACCAGCCGCAGTCTCGGTCTCGACGTCGACCGCGGCCGACACCTCGGCGGCCTGCACCACTTCGACCTGCTCAACCATCCGCGGGTGTACGCCGTCCTGCGCGAGTGGCTGGCCTGAAGAACCTCCGTTACGTCCCGGCCGTTTTCTCGTTAGGTTCCTCGACAGCGCAATCCCGACTTCGGGGACAAGTCGTCGAGGGGCTCCCAGCATGCACGGCCGGTACGCCACGTGGGCGGTCGCGGCTGCGCTCATCGCGACCACCGCCGCGTCGATGCACGCGTCGTCCGCGACGACGACCACCTACACCCACGGTTACGACGTCTCCTGGCCGCAGTGCTCCAGCGACGGCAACGGCCCGAAGGCCGCGCACATGCCGAGCGGCGGCACGTACGTCATCCTCGGCCTCACCCACGGCGCCGGCCACACCGTCAACCCCTGCCTCGGCGCCCAGCTCGACTGGGCCAAAGCCCACGGCGTCATGGTCGGCGCGTACCTCGTCCCGTCGTACCCGACGAGGGCGCAACTCGACCGCGCCGGCAGCGGCCCGTCCGGCGGTTGCGGCGTCAACGACACCGCCTGCCGGGCCGGCAACGACGGCGCGAAGCAGGCGACCGAGGCACTGAACACGATGCACAAGGCCGGCGTACCGGCGCCGATGGTCTGGGTCGACGTGGAGTTCCGGCACAAGTTCCCGTGGTCGAAGAACCAGTCGATCAACGCCCGCGTCGTCCAGGGCGTCATCAACCAGCTCAAGGCCAGCCACGTCGGCGTCGGCGTCTACACGACGTCGTACATGTGGCAGCACATCGTCGGCGACTACCGGGTCAACCTGCCGAACTGGCTGCCGGCCGGCGACGGCAAGGTCGCGGACGCCGAGGCCAAGTGCAAGACGACCGGTACCGGCGGCACGACCTGGATCGGCCAGTACACGAGGACCTTCGACGAGAACGTCACCTGCCCGGTGATGGACGCGACGCCCGGCCACCCCGGCCCGCTCTGGCCGTACCGCAACACGACGCTCACGATCGGGTCGAGCGGCGACGCCGTCACCGCGCTGCAGAAGGCGCTGTCGATCCCGAACGTCACCGGTCAGTACGACGCCCAGACCACGTTGGCCGTCGTGCAGTGGCAGCAGGCGAAGGGGCTGCCGGTCAACGGCATCGTCGACGAGGACGACTGGCGTGCGCTCGGCGCTTTCACCCTCTACGGCGGCCACCCGTTCTGGCTGTCCAAGGTGGTCGCGCCGGTCTCATAGAACGAGATCTGGCGGTCCTGACGGGACTTGAACCCGCGACCTCCGCCTTGACAGGGCGGCGAGCACTCCAACTGCTCCACAGGACCTTGCTGGCGTACCCCCAACGGGGTTCGAACCCGTGTTACCGCCTTGAAAGGGCGGCGTCCTAGGCCTCTAGACGATGGGGGCGGGGCCGCCCTTGGCGTCCGCCGCTGGGGACCGAGCCAGTCTAGGGGCAACGCCCCGGCGTGGTCGAATGCCCTATGACCGACCCCCTGATCGACACGGTGAAGTGGGAGACCCGCGGCCCGGTCGCGGTGGTGACGATCGATCGCCGGCACCGCCGCAACGCGATCGACGGTCCGACCGCGCAGGCGCTCGTCGACGCGCTCGAAACGTTCGAGGCGGACGACGCGCTGCGGGTCATGGTGCTCACCGGCGCGGGCGAGGCGTTCTGCGCCGGGGCCGACCTGACCGCGATCGACACGCTCGGGCCGCGCGCCGCCGGACCCGACGGGCCGCTCGGCTTCACCCGGCGTACGGCGACCAAGCCGACGATCGCGGCCATCGACGGGTGGGCCGTCGCCGGCGGGCTCGAACTCGCCCTGTGGTGCGACCTGCGCATCTGCTCGCCGCGGTCGAAGTTCGGCTGCCTGGAACGGCGGTGGGGCGTGCCGCTCATCGACGGCGGTACGTGGCGGTTGCCGCGGATCGTCGGGATGGGCCGCGCGCTCGACCTGATCCTCACCGGCCGGACGGTCGAGGCCGACGAGGCCTATGCGATGGGACTGGTCACGTCCGTGGTCGACGAACCGCTCGCGGCCGCGGTGGAGTTGGGCGAGCGGCTGGCGGCGTACCCGCAGCCGACGATGCTGTCCGACCGGGCGTCGGTGTACGACGGCTGGGGGCTCTCCCGCGACGACGCGCTGGCATTGGAGATGCGCTACGGGCTCGCGGTCGTCGACGTCGGTCGCGACGGCGCGGCGAAGTTCGCGGCCGGTGCCGGTCGCGGCGGTCAGTGACGGTTCGCGGCCGGCCGGCCGGTCGCGCGGATCGCGGCGAGCCATTCGAGCGACCGGGCCCAGAACTGCTCGGTCGCCGGCTCCGGCAGCATCAGCCACATCGGCGCGGCGGTGCCGTCTCGGAGGTTCAGGTCGGTGGCGGCGGCGTACGGCGGATCGCCGACGCAGCGGTACCACGTGTAGCCCCACGGCTTCATCTCGGCGGCGACGGCCTCGTCGGTCCGGCCGGGCAACACTTCGAGCAGCAGCCATGGCCGGTGCGTGCGTAGCGTCTGCGCGCCGCCGGCGAGGACGTCGGGCTCGCCGGTCTCGGTGTCGATCTTCACGACCGCGGGGACGATGCGGTTCTGCTCGACGTAGCGGTCGAGCGTCGTCACGGGCACGGTGAGGGTTCGGCTCGAGGCCCGGAACGCGGGGTTGAGCGAGCTGGACGAGTCGCTGCTGTCGGAGAGGTAGAACGTCGCCTGGCCGGGCTCGCGACCGACCGCCTTGCGGCTGACCGCGTACGTCAGCTGGTTGGTCAGGCCGGTGTTGACGGCGATGCGGGCGAGTTCCGGCACCGGCTCGAACGCGTGCACGTCGCGGTCGGACAGCGCCCGGGCGAGCAGGCCGTAGACGCCGACGTTCGCGCCGATGTCGAGCAGCGCGCCGGGCGGCGCGTGGTCGATCGTGGCGAGGAAGACGGCGAGGGTCTCCGGCTCGTAGCCGGCGAGGCCGGTCTCGGCGAGCATGCGGGGGATGAGCATGTACCGCGGCGCCTTGATCCGCACCTCGCGTGGCGGGCCGGCGTCGCCCGGCGGAACCGGAAGGTGCAGGGTGACCCGGCGGGGGCGGTGGAAGACCACGTGCCGGATCCAGCCGCGGATCAGCTTCGGGACCGCCGCCCGGTAGGCGACGCGTAGGCGGCTGTCGCGGCTGTCGCGGCTGTCGGGCACCGCGTCACGTTAGCGGCTGGCGTTGTCCCGGCCGCCGGGTCGGGCGAGTTCAGTACGTGGGTATGTCGTCGACTTCGAGCCGCGCCCAGACCCGCTTGCCGTCGGCTTCCATGACGGCGGCCCAATCGGCGGCGAGCAGGCCGACGAGCAGCAGCCCGTTGCCCGTGCTGTCCGGATCGTCGGGCGTCCAGCCGGCGCGGTCGGCGACGACGAGCTCGACCGAGTCCTCGTCGACGGCGGCGAAGACGGTGAACGGCGTACCGGCGTGGACGACGCTGTTGGTGACGAGTTCGCTGGTGACGAGTTCGGCGGCTTCGCGGGCCCGGCGCGGGAGGTGGCCGGTGACCTGGCCGACGAGTTGGCGGGCGGCGGGCACGGACTCCGCGGTCGGCGGGAGCTCGAGGCTTGCGACGTTGAACACGGTCGTCCCCTTCGCCATCCGCGGGCCGGGCGTGCTCCTTCTCTCTGCATGCTCTCTATGTGTGCGGTGCACTGGTGCGGCGGGATCTAAACCGACACAGTTGTGTGACGGGTCGGTGCGGGTCAGTACCAGCAGGTGATCCGTCCGTCGGTGTGCGGTTCCGGATTCGCCTTCGAGTAGACGGGTTGCGGGCAGTCCGGGTACGTCGGGCTGGGCAGCGGATCGATCGCCCTCGGCACGCCGCCTCGCGGCCACACGAACCGGACGTCGAGCTGGCTGACGGGTGCGGCGGCGGCACCGGTCGTCGTCCCCACCCCCGCGTAGTTCACGAGGAAGCTGTCGGGGCCGGTCCGGTGCGCGCCGGCGACCATCGGCAGGTATCTCGGGAGGTCGACACCGATCAGCCGGTCGTGGTCGAAGAAGAAGAGTCGCTGACCCTTGGCGTCGGCGGTCGGCCAGCCGACGGTGACGACGATGCGGCGGTCGCCAGGCAGCACGGCGTCGTCGTCGCGGTCGCCGAGGACGAACGAACAGTGGCCGTGGACGATGCGGAGGATCGCCTCGGACTCGAGGCTCGCCGAATCGCTCGGGTAGCCGTCGATGCTTGGGACGAAGCCCGGGCAGTTCGTCGGGAAACCGATCCGGTCCCGGCGGCGCTCTTGGGCGGGGGTGAACGGAGACTGCGGCTCCGGCGGCTCCATCGCGGCCGGCATCTCGGCTGCGTCAGGTGGTGCCGGCGAGGCGACAGGCGGTGTCGACGAGGCGACGGGTGGTGTCGGCGAGGCGACGGGACCGACCCGCACGGTCGCCGGGCGCGACGCCTCGGACCCGCAACCCGCGAGTGCCGCGGACAGCAAGACGACTGAGAGAACCCCCCGTGCACGCACGATTCAAGTGTCGATCTCCCAAGGGATGCTTTTCAGCGTCTTGTTCGAAACGTGACCGGAAAGCCGATGCCATGCACTCGTGATGGGACGATGTAGCGCAGCCAGGGCCGTTAGCTCAACTGGCAGAGCAGCGGACTTTTAATCCGCGGGTTCGGGGTTCGATCCCCCGGCGGCCCACCGCATCGCCGCAGGCCAGCGGGCTTACATCGCTGTGGTGTGCCGTCAACGCCAAACCCGAGCGGATGCGCGCGCATCTGGACATTCCATAGGCGTCCGGGAAACTGCGACCGCGACAACGGAGACGGCGGCGCACCCGGCAGTACCTCGGGGGGTGAGGTCTGCAACGCCGCCGTCTCTCTCAACCGACTATCGCGTATGTAGATCGCCCTCGCAAACGGACGTGCGAGGCTTCGCGACACGCCTGTGTAACCGATCGTCCTGTGATCAAGCGCGCATGACGGCGCGTGTCATGGTGAGTTTCGACGGCGGGCCGGTCAGGGGTGAGAGACGATACCGTGCGGTACGTCCACACAGTGGTGTCCCGTCAGGGTGCCATCCAGGCACACCAGCGGTTCGTGCCCCTTCTCCCTGTCTTGCCACGCCGATGCCGCGCTCCCGGCCGGACCACGAACCGATACGGAGTGGCCCGGCGGCGATTCATCCCGCCCGCCCACCGTGCGAACGGAACCCACGTGTCGCCGGGAAGAAACCGTCGCGGTCGGAGTACCAACTGTCGGGCGAGCTGTCGCGACGAGGACTACTGGAACGCCGCTGCTCGGGACCGCGACGAAGTGATTGCCGGCATGCGGCGCACCGCCGAACGGCGAAGCCACAAGCGGCAATGCGACGGCGGCGGCGACGGTCCCGCCGATGGCTACCGTGTGGCTCTGGCGTCGCAACCATGCAAGAGCGACGGCTATCGGACCGACCACCTGGCGCAGCCGCTTGCGCGCCCGGTGCCGCGCGACGTTCGCCCGGTTGCGCTCCGCTGCCGTCTGCCCGCAAACGACCAAGCTGCGCCGCTCGCCCGCCGGAAGCCCCGCGATAGCCGTAAGCACGGTTTGCAGGTAGTGGCGGTCCTCAACCCGGTTGAGGTCGTCCTCCTGCGACACGTCGCGCCCGCCGCCCTCATCGATCGCGACCAGCCGCCGACGAGTCCGGTACAAGTCAATGGTGAGCCGCCGCGCTACGACGAACGACCAGCGACGCAGCGTCTCGTCGTCAGGCCACTTAACAGCCCGTTCCATGGCACGAGTTGCCGTTTCCTGCACGATGTCGTCCACGTCGTAGTCAGGAAGCCCGAACGACCGAAGGTAGTTTCGAAGCGGCGACTCGACGCCTCGCCACGCCACGGCAAAGTCGGACGTAACCAACCGCAAGTCTCGTCGTTGACCTAGTAAGCCGGTTCCATCACTCCGGAGGTTCACGTGTACCGCCCCCTCGCGCTCGTCGTCGCGGTCAGCGTCGGGGCAACGCTGACCGCGCTGGGTTCGCTCGCGGCCACTTCGACGCCCAGGTCGGGCGTCCTGCCGCCGTCAGGGACCTGTACGAACGTCATGGTCGGTGCACTCGGACAAACCGAAGTGGTACGCATCTGCCCTCCATACGCGGCCTGACCGCGCGGACGCGGCGAGCGGAATCCCGGCGCAAACGGCTCCCGGCGGGGCCGCAGCCGGGGAACAGTGATAGGACGGCGCAGCCCCGCCGGGAGGCCCACCCCGCGCCTGGACGAAGCGCGCGACGTGCCACGGACGGCGAGCCGTCCGTAGGCCATCCGGACGCCCCCCGCGTCGTTGAACGACGACAAGTACACATCGCGCCGCCTCCTTTGCGGCGACATACCGTATCGACGGTCAACGGCGTCGTGCCTGCTTTCTAGTGCAGATGAGCGATTCGCGGAACTGTGACGCAGACCAAAGTTCGAAGCTTCCGGTTGGGATGTATCCCAAACTTCAAATTCGCCCGTAAGCAATGGGGGGTCTCGCACGTAATAGCCGGTGGGAGCAGGGTCCAACGCGAAAGGAGAACCAGCCACCCGCAACGACCAGCGAGTGGCAACGGTACGTGTAAGTCGGCCCGACCGGGGTCCGTGCTTTGGACGTGCCGCCATAACGGACCCATCGTTCCCGAAATCGGAGAGATCGACATGCTGAAGAAGCGTCATCATGTTCCACGCCACCGTCGGCATCGTGCTAGCCACCATCTGCTGGCGCGCGTCGCTGCGGTTACTGGCCTCGCGGCGTCTGTCTTAGTTTCGCCGCTCACGATGGGCGGGGCTAGCGCGGGCATTTCGCCTTTGCCAGATTGCGGCTCTGGAGATTGCGTCACTGTCGTCGAAAGCCTCGTCCCCGGCGGCGCCGACGCGCTGATGGCCGGTGTAGAGACTGAAGCTCTACAGGTCGAGCAAGCCGTGACTCAATGCGTCAATGGCAGCTTGCCGACGTGCTCATCGGTGATACAGCAGGTGCAGACCCTTGAGAGGACGGCAGTCAACGACCTCGCGGGATGCATCGACAGCGGCTGCGACAGCGTCCAAGCCCTGGTAATGCAGGAAGTAAGCGAGGCAACGGCCCTCGTCCAAGACTGCGCTGGATTCCTGACCGACGCTTGCAGCCAGGTCCTTACCACCTTGAACTCGCTAGTCGCGCTGGCGATAGTGACTGTCACAAGCTGCGCCGACGGTAGTAACGCGGCTTGCAACGGCGCGATCGAGGACGCTCAGTCAATCGAGTCACTGGCCGTCGGAGTCGTCTCCGGATGCATAGGTCAGCCATCGGGGCCATGCGAGACCGTCGCCGCGCTCGAAAATGAAGGTGCCGCTCTGGGCATCGCTCTAGTTGAGTCCTGCGGCGGAACGGTCACGGGATCGAATTGCGACGAGGTCGTAGGGTTGGTCGACTCGGCAGCGTTCCTCGTTGAGGGCGCCGCATACGGTTGCCTCAATGGCATCGACGCCACTTGCTTCCTCGTCGGATCTACCGTCGAGGGCGCTGTGTACAACGCCGGGCTGAGCGCAGGTAGTTGCCTGAGCGACTCGTCATCGACATGCGGGTCCGATGTGAGTGTTGCAATCGGCACCGTAGAGAGCGTAGAGGCCTTGGTGATTGACAGCGCCATCTGCTCGCAAGACGCGTCGGTATGCGACTTGCTTCGGAGCGTGACCGATCGTCAGGCGGACACACCGGTCGGGTACGACTACGCCGACGACAGCCCAACCGATCTATCGATATGGGACTTCGGGCAGCCGCCGTCTCTACCCATCTCACCGGACAACACCGTCACGAGCACTGACCAGACCGCGCTTGACACAGCAGGCGGACTGACCGCGCATCCTGAAGACGAGTGCCCGTCAGCATGGCACTACGACATCGACAAGAGTTACGGCAAGCACTGGGCTTTCCAACCGGGGCATGAGGTTATGTCCCTGGACAACACCACGGACTCAGACGGCAAGGTTGTGATCGACCACGATGAAACAAAGAGCATCGGCGTGACGCTTTCCGCGTCGGCCGAAGTGCAGGGAGGCATCATCTTGACCTCGGTCAAAGCAACGTTCGGCGTGTCAGTGACGGGCTCAGTTTCCTACACCGACACGGCGGGGTACGAAATCACGGCTGCGCCGCACAAGACGACGTACCTTGCGGCGGGCGTCAGAGGCTGGAAGACGAGAGGCCACTACTACCACATCAACGGGGCCTGCGCGGAGGACGTTGACGACGGCTATCTGTACGCCTTCACGCCCTCGGGCGATTCAAGTAACAACAATGGCTACAACGCATGGACCGGTCCAGCCGGCGAGAAATACTGAGCTAGCGGTTCACACTTAGGTGCCGGAGGGAGGACGTCGCCATGCCGCCGAGAACGATTGCTCTCGGAACAATCGGCGCCGTCCTTCTGACGGCCGGTTGCGCGAGTCACCACCATCGAGGTGCCGATCCGGCAGGACCACCAGCAATTTCGTCGTCGCCGAGTCCGCTGTCGTCTGCTGCCGCCAAGGCCGAGTTGGCCGCAATTCCAGCCGGTAACGAGGGCACGTATAACGGCGTTGGGCCTCGAAGCCTCGTCGTGAAGCTAGGCCGTGCGTCCGCGCTCACCTTCGGATGCATCGGGACCGGACCCCTAGAGCTGGGCTACTCGGTCCCCGGTGGGGCATTTCGCGCGCGCTGCCTACCCACAAGCCCAACGAACTTCACGACCAATGTCACGCTGCCGCGTTACCCAGGTCGGTTAACGGTTCGTGTAGCGGTCGGACCCGGCACCCTTTGGCGATTGACGCTCGACACCCACTTGGTTGAGTTGGTGAACCCGTGAACGCGATGCGAGCACAACGATGGCAATTGGTCGCCGTTGCCCTCGCGCTCGTGTTGGCGGGGAGTTCTGCCGCCCCCGTCGCGCTGGCGAGTTCGTCGAGCCACGCCCTTCAGCTTGTAGGACGCGGCGGCACAGAAGCGACGTTCGTCGTGAACCGCGCCACGACGATCAGCAGCGCGGAGTGGACGAATCGTGAGGCGTCGAGTCCCGATGCCGGGTTCGCGATCTCAGCCACGTCGTTGAAGACCCCGATCGCCCAGTATTGGCTGCCGTCCCTTCGTCATGGCGGCGAGGCAGTTAATACCGTTAGCTTCCCAACGAAGCTGGTAGCGGGCCGCTACACGGTGACGCTCCTTGGCGCGGGACAGCTTTCGATGAAGTTGCCTTGGTCGGGTCCTAACGTGCGGATACTGCTGCACCACAAGGCTGCCCTAGGGGTGGCCGCTAAGACCGACTACGCATCCGCGCCGTTCGACCACCGATGGTCGATTAGCGTCCCGGACCACGCCACTGTGATGGTCGGGTACATCGTCTATGGCAGCGCGGACGCCGCTGAGGTCCATTACTGCTTCCTAGCGGGCCAGAATTCGTGCCTTGCGCCGCTAGGCGGTTACACAGGTGTCGAGAGGTCGGGGGACTCGATGTACTACCTGATCTACACGCCCGGCCAATTGACGCCCGGCGAGTACGAGTACGGGGAACTCGCGGTCAGCGACTCCTCGTCGATGCAAGCCGGCGGGTTCGTCGTCACACTTTCCAGCTAAGTGGTGATGTCGACGATTTCGGGAGTGGAAGTCCTCGCGATGCCGACCATCGCGGGAAGCACTCGCGAGCGGCCGGGGGGCTGCCTGCCACGGTCGGACTCACCATCAGGTCGCGTCGGCCCCGTTCGCAGACGGCGGCGCGCCTACGGGACAGTCGCCGATCGTCGCGTCTACCGTGCCAGACGGACGCAGTCGGATGACAACCACCGGGGGCACGGATATGTCTGCAGCTCAGTTCCGACGGTCGATGGCGGCCGGCATCGCGTTCGTCGTGCTTCTCGTCGTCGGCGTACTCGTCAGCTTCGGCAACTCCCCGAACATCAAGTCGAAGGACAGCGACGCCACCGCAGCAGCGAAGTTCGTCCATACGTTGTCGAGCAGCAGCCACCGCACCGGCATCCTGATCGGCGCCTACCTGGTGATTCTGGCCGGCTTGGCGTTCGTGTGGTTCACCCAAGGATTGCGTTCTCGACTCGACACGGCTGCGGGTCGCGTCGTCGGCGCCCTCGGCGTCGTCGGCGCCGCTGCTCTCACGTCGGCCGCCATGGCCAATGCCGGGGAGGCGGGAGCGATCTCATTCGGCGGCGACAAGGTTCCGCAGGACGGCGACACGATCCAGGTCGTGATGAATCTGTTCTTCCCGTTCGTCTTCGTGGTGTTCGCGCTCGCCAGCGCGGCCATCATCGCGACCGTCGCCGTCAACGCGAGGATCGCGGGCCTGCCGGGCTGGCTCGGCTACACCGCGTGGCTCGCCGTCGTTGCCGGCATCGTCGCGGTCATCTTCCTGCCGATGGTGCTCGTGCTGCTCTGGTATCTCGCGGTCGCGATCGCCGGTTTGGCGCGCACGCCGGTCAGTTCGGGCAGCGCGGCAGCGGCGTGACCGTCGGCGTGTTGCCGGAAGCGCACGCCGGCGCGACCTTCCCCGGCTCGGGCCGCTCGACCCGTACGCCGTAACCCTGCACCTGCACGTTCAAGAAGACGCCGACGTTCGCGGCGCCGGTGCCGACGACGTAGTACGGCGTCTTCGTCGCGGCCGGCTTGTGCCGCGCACCGCGTCGTACCCCGGCCGCAACACCACGGTGCGGGGCTTGCGGGACCGCCGGCCGATCTGCCGCAACCACCCGCGTAGGCGAGGCGATCGCGACGATCGGCCGGTCGGCCCGCAACGGCGCCGGCCTGGTATGGGGCCAGCCGGCGCCGCCGGCGAGCACGAGGGCCGCCGTGGCCAGGACGCCGAGCGAGGCGGTCGACGTCCGCCCGCTACGGCCGATCGCGCGCCAACTCAACGCCACCGCGGCCGCGACCGAGGAGGCGATCCGCATCGTCACCGCGAGCGCCCGCCGGGCGCGGGTACGGGCCATCCGCAACGCCGGCGACGCCGCGCCGGCCGGCGCGACCTCGGCCTCGACCACCGCGAGTCGCAACACGTTCGCCGTAGTCGCCGGCAAATCGGCCAGCGCCCGCGCCACTTCGCCGACCTCGACCCGGGCCAGCGCCGACCGTTCGGTGTCGCCGGCCGCGTGCTGCTCGGGCACCGGCCCGACGATCTCGCGAGCGCCGCGATGGCGCCACTGATCCCGCCACACGTTCAGCGCGATCCGTCGCGCCAGCGCGGCGACCGGCCGGTCCCAGTCGATCCGATCCCACATGCCGAGCAGCCGCACCGCGGTCTCCTGCACCAGGTCGTCGCGGTCGGCCGCCGGCGCGCCGGCCTTCGCCAGGGCCTGGCGCAGCTCGGGAACGAGCGCGGGCCATCGCGTCGCGAAGAAGTCGTCGGCGTGCATCGGTCGAAGTCTCCGCGATCCACACCGCGGAAGGGAATGGTTGAGCCAGCACTTGGCGCGCAGTTGGCCAGGGCTCGGCTAGTGGCTAGCGGGCCCGGGCAGCCCGTAACCCAGCGCGGCCGTCGACGGGCACCAACCGGTCAAGCAGGCCTGCCGCCAACGCTGCCCCAGCAGCCCGTCCGCGTTCGATGCGGCCGCGCTGGACGACGGATGGGCGCAATAGTTCGTGACGCCGACGAGGTCGGCGGTGGTCCCGCAGAGCCGGATCAGCTGCGTCACCATGAGCCGGGATCGCTTGTCCACCAGCAACGTGTGTCCGGGATCGACGGTGATCTGGAGCAGGTAGTAGCCGTCGGGCACCCCGTTGATGACGATCGACTGGTTCGGCAGGTACTCGCCGTACGTGTCGTAGTTGCCGGGCGAGATCCCGTTCACCTGCGTGATCGAGCCGTCCGGCTGCGTCGTCGGGTAGCACGCGCTCGGGTAGGTGTATCGCGGCGTCGCCGCGTCGTTCGTGTACGGACCCATGTCTTCGAGGCAGAAGCCGTCTTTGCGGCCGGTCCGCACCGGCGCCTTGCCGATCCGCTTGCCGCGCGTGGTCGCTCGCCACAACGACGCCCAGGCGAAATTCGCGTAATGGAAGTGCTGGTGCGCCGGATCGAAGTAGAAGTAACCGGCTTGCCGGTCGGTGAAGCTTCCGTCCGCGCGGAAGACCCGCTGGGTCGCCTTCTCCTGCTGGACGAGCCCGCTGCCGTCGTAACGCAGCTCGAGCCGGCCGGAGCCGATGTTGACGACCATCGTGTCGAACCGCAGGCATCGCAACGGCCACGAGCTCACCGCGCCGGACGGCGACGCCTCGATCGCCGCCGCCGTCTCGTGCGGGTCGCAACCGTAGAGAATCTCGTTGTTCGCCAGCATTTTCGGCGGGGTCGCCGACGTACCGACGTAGAGATCGCGAGTCGGCACCAGGACGAGTTGCGGCAGCAGCGTCTTGGGCGCGGCCTTGGTCGACCGCGCGCCTCCGACGGCGGGATCGACGGCGCTGCCGACGAGCGCGGTCGCCACCACGCAGATCGTCAGCAGGAGCCGTTTACGCGCCATCATCCTTGCGAGTGTCCACGGCATGAAGAACGTTGTCATGGCAGGTTCGTCACTGCTTGGTCGTGCGGCCGACGAACGTGCAGATCGTCTCGAACGACGGGATGTCGACGACGCAGTAGTCGCTGAGCAGGTCGGTCACCACGCTCAGCGGGCCGCGGATGAACAGCACCAGCCGCGGCCGCCAGTTCGCGCGCGGCTTGCGGTACGTCGTGTCGTGCGCGACGTCGACCACCGCGCACGGCTTGGCCGAGGTCAGCGAGCACGAACCGCGCGCGAACGACTCCGGCAGCGAGACGCCGTTGCGCATCAGGTCGATCCGTACCTCGGCGTCGAGCTGAGTGCCCGTGCAGGTCGCCGTTCCGTCGGTGTGCCAATGCGCGGCCACGTGCTTGTGCGCGGCGACGAAGGTGTTGGCCAGCCGGATGTTGCAGCCGGTGATGGTCCACGTGTCGACGCTGCCCGGTGCGCTGCCGAGCGCGTTGCCCGGTGAGCTGCCGGGGGCCGCGGTGGCGGCCGGCGGGGCGCAAGCCAGGACCAGCGCGATCGCGCCGCCGGCCAGCCGGGCCCGAACCATGTCCTCAGCGTGCGGCTCATACCGGGCACGGGCGTGGCCATCCGGTGGCCACCGTTCGGCCAGCCACGCGGGGTCCGGGCGGCACATGATTCGGCGCGGGAGCGCGTGATCCCGTGGAACCCGAGGAGGGCTCGTGTTGTCGACCGTGCGAGATCAACTGTGGCCGACCGTGACGAAGCTCGGCACAGCAACGAGCAACTGGTTCCGGATCTGGCTGCGCGAACGTAAGCGCGGCCTCGTCGCGCGGCGGCGAATGCGCAACCGCCGTACGTACGCGCTGCTCGGGACCCTGGCCATCCTGGCCGGCGTACTCGTCTGGAGCCTCAGCTACCTCGCCCCGTCGGCGTCCGGTATCCAGCTGCGGGTCGACCAGCTCAGTGCGCTCGCCGGTGACCACCGGGTCCTCACCGCGACGTTCCTCGACGAGGACGCGCAGATCGCCGGCACGTTCAGGTGCCCGAGCTCCGAGACGGCCGGCACGAGTTCGACGCCCGTGTTCGGCGCGTCGCCGTCGTCGCTGCCGGATTGCTACTCGCCGCAGATGCAGCTGGCCTCGACCGGCTCGCCGCGGCTGCTGCCCGCTCCCGACGGCAAGGACGGCGGCCCCGTCCGGCACTTCTGGGTGAACATCTCGAAGAGCAACACCACCGTGCCGGCGTTCACCGACATGCTCACGGCCGCCGGCGCGCACGTCGTCATCGATCAGCAGACGGCGAAGGGCAACGTGAAGTTCTTCGCGTCGCTGATCCTGCCGCTGATGATCCTGGCGAACCTGTTCGTGCTGTTCTTCACCTCGGGCAAGAGCTCCGGCTCCGGCATCGGTGAGGTCGAGCTGTTCAGCTCGATCGGCAAGGGCCGGTTCAGCCGCCGGCGCAAGACACCGATCACGTTCAGCGATGTCGCCGGCGCCGACGAGGCGCTCGAAGAGCTCAAGGAAGTCCGCGACTACCTCGCCAATCCGGAGCGGTACAAGGACCTCGGCGCGCTGCCGCCGAAGGGCGTGCTGCTCATCGGCCCGCCCGGCTGCGGCAAGACGCTGATCGCCAAGGCGGTCGCCGGCGAGGTCGGGGTGCCGTTCTTCTCCGTCGCCGGTGCGGAGTTCGTCGAGTCGTTGGTCGGTGTCGGCGCGGCCCGCGTCCGGGACCTGTTCCGCCGGGTCCGCGCGGTCGCTCCCGCGGTCGTCTTCATCGACGAGCTCGACGCCGCCGGCCGCAAGCGCGCCTCCGGTGGTGGCGGTGGCGGCAACGAGGAACGCGAGCAGACGCTCAACCAGATCCTCGTCGAGATGGACGGATTCGACGCCGCGTCCGGCATCGTCGTCATGGGCGCGACCAACCGTCCGGACATCCTCGACCCGGCGCTGCTGCGCCCCGGCCGGTTCGACCGGCACATCACGGTCGACCGTCCGGACCTGCTCGGCCGGAGCAAGATCCTCGAACTGCATGCGCGCGGCAAGGCGTTCTCGATCGACGTCGACTTCGGTCAGGTCGCCCGCCGTACGCCGGGCTTCTCCGGCGCGGATCTGGCCAACGTCATCAACGAATCCGCGCTGCTCGCCATTCGCCAAAGCAAGCCCGAGATCGAGCCGGTCGACATCGAGGAAGGCATCCAGCGCACCCTGATCGGTACGGCGCGCAAGAGTCGCGTCCTCAGCCCGGAAGAGCGCAAGCGGGCGGCGTACCACGAGAGCGGTCACGTCGTCGTCGCCGCGGCGACCGGGCGGACCGAAGAGATCCACCGGGTGTCGATCCTCGCGCAGGGTCGCAACATCGGGTCGACGTCGTTCCGGTCCGACTCCGAGGACATCATGCTCACCCGAAGCCACCTGCATAACCGGCTGATGGTCCATCTCGGCGGTGTCGCGGCGGAGGAACTCGTCTTCGGCGAGCCGTCGACCGGTGCCGAAGACGACCTGAAGTCGGCGAGCGATCTCGCCCGCGACATCGTCGCGCGGTTCGGCATGAGCGAGAAGCTCGGCCGGATGCGGCTGCTCGCCGCCGACCTCGACGCGTTCCTCGACGCCGAGGTGCCGCTGGCAGCGGTGTCGAGCGCAACGCACCAGGATCTCGACGTCGAGATCCGGCGGCTGCTCGCCGACGCCGAACGCGACGCGACCGGCCTGCTGCTCACGCATCGGGCGACACTCGACGCACTGGCGGCGCGGCTCGAAGCCGAGGAGACGATCGAAGGCACCGACCTGGAGACCTTGCTCTCGGCGATCCAGCCCGAGGTCGAGATGTTCGGCAACCTGCTGGTCGGCGGTAACGGCCACCGGGGCAAGGCGCGAGTCGCGCAGGCGGTGTCCTGATGGCGACCCGTCCAACGCACCGGGCCGAGGCGGCGCTCTACCGTCGTAGCGCCGCTCGGCTGACCAGCATCGAGGTATTGCATCCGGCCGAGAAAGAGGCCGCGATCGCCGCGTTGCCCGCCCTCAAGCGGCGCAAGCTGCGGGTCGACCTCGAACGCGAGTGGTCGGCCATCGAGTCGGCCGCGCGCACCGAGGCCACCGGCATCGTCGGCCAGCTCCGCGAGTCGGCCGCCGACCTGCTCGCCGCGCTCGAAGAACTCGCCGCGACGAACACACCCGAGTTGCTCGGCAAAGCCGAGACGGCGATCGCGAAGGTGCGTTCCGGTCTCGCCGAACTCGACGAGGCCGACGAGCATCTGCGCACCGGTGATTTCGGCGCGGCCGGAACCGCGGTCGAACACGCCGAGCACGAACTGGGTCTCATCGGCGGCCAGCTGATCGTGTCGATGAACCGCGCGCTCGCGCAGGCCGCTGTGAGCAAGGCGTTCCGCGCCCGGCTCGAAGACAACGTCGCCGAGAGCCGGCAGGCCAAGCTGCAACTCGACCGGGTCCGGGCCGAGGGTGCGGACCGGGCCGCGACCACCGAGGCCGCGTTGCGGTTGCGGCAACTGCAAGCGCAGGGCTTCCGGCTCGCCGCCGAGTTGCTCGCATCGCAGGTACGGCGCGAGAGCGGCCGGGGCGAGACGAGCAAGGTCGGCCGCGACAACCAGATGCGCGTGGTGTCGCCGCACGATTGCGAGACGTTCGCCGACGTCGGCGGGCTCGCGCACGTCAAGCAGCAGTTGCGCGACAGCATCGGCGCGATCCTCGAACGGCCGGACGAAGCCGCGCGCTACCAGGTCGTCTACAACGGCGTGCTGTTCTACGGCCCGCCCGGCACCGGCAAGAACCTGCTGTCGCGCGCGATCGCCGGCGAGTACGGCCTGCGCTACCTGAGGTTCTCGCCCGCGACGATCGCGAGCAGTTACCTGCACGAAGCCGCGGCGAACCTGCGCAGCCTGTTCGAGCTCGCCCGCGCCAACGTGCCCTGCATGCTCTACCTCGACGAGATCGACACGATCGCGGGCGACCGCGGCGACCAGCCGTCGGCCGACCACCGCGAGGTCGTCACGCAGTTGATGGTGTGCCTCGAGGAGTACCGCGGTGTGCCCGGTCTCGTCGTCGCCGCCGCGACCAACGACATCGACCGGCTCGATCCCGCGTTGCGGGAAGGCCGCTTCGACGCGAAGATCCACGTGCCGCTGCCGGATCCGGCCGACCGGGCCGAGGTGCTCGAAGTACACCTGCAGCGCCGCGGCGACACGGTCGCCTGGGACACGATCAAGCTGGCCGAACTGGCCCGGCTCACGCACGGCTACAACGCGGCCGCGCTCGAGACGGTGGTGTCGCTGGCGGCGCAACGCGCGCTCAAGACCGCGGCCCCGCTCGACCAGCAGATCCTCGAAACGGTCGTGCGCGAACGCGGCGGCCAGCACCGGCTCTCGCTCGAGGAGTCGGTGGGCTGGGACGACATCGTGCTGCCGAAGACGGTGCGCGACCAGGTGATGGAGATCCTCACCGTGTTCGCCAATCCGGACCTCGCGATGGACGTCGGCGTCCGGCCGCCGGCAGGCATCCTGCTGTTCGGCCCGCCCGGCACCGGCAAGACCACGATCGCCAAGGCGATCGCGTCGCAGGTGCAGGCCAGCTTCTACGAAATGTCGGCGGCCGACCTGCTGTCCAAGTGGGCCGGCGAATCCGAGCAACGGGTCGCGAAGTTGTTCGCCAAGGCGCGGGCCAACCGCCCGTCGATCATCTTCATCGACGAGATCGACGCGTTGCTGCGCCGCCGCCAGGCCGACAGCTCGAACAAGTGGGAAGAGCGTGTTCTCAGCCAGTTCCTGCGCGAACTCGACGGCCTCAAGGGCGGCGAAGGCGTCCTGCTCGTCGGCGCGACCAACCGGGTCGACGCGATCGATGAGGCGATCGTCGGCCGCCGGCTGTCGCCGATCGAGGTCGGCCTGCCCGACGACAACGGTCGGCTCAAGCTGCTGCAGCTGTTGTGCCAGCACGTGAAGCTCGGCCGCGGCGTCGACCTGAAGAGCTTGAGCTCGGCGACGGACGGCATGTCCGGCGCGGACCTCAAGCGGCTGCGCGACGCGGCCGGGATGAAGGCACTCAACCGCACGACCCGCACCGGCCAGCGACCCAAGACCGGTATCTCGATCTCGATGGCCGACTTCGAGGCCGCGCTGGAAGCGCAACGCAGCTCCACAACTCTCGCGATGGTGTAAGGGAACCGGAGGGACCATGCGTGCAGGCGTCCCACGCCGCTTGCTCGTCGTCGGGCTCGCGGTGGTGATGACTGCGGGTATCGCGACGGCGTCATCGGCAGATCGGCACCGCGCCGGCGTTCGTGCGAGCGCGGCTTGGCGGTCACCGTTTGCCTCGATGTGCGCTCCGGGGTCCGCAGCGGTCGTGCCGCTGTGCCGCGACCTGCCGACGACCGCGTCGACACCGGCGGGACCGCTCGGCCAGACCCTGCCGTGCGCGACGTACGCCGGCGTCAACGACAAGTGCGAGTCGTGGGCGACGGCGTACACGGACAGCACGCCGTACAGCGGCTCGCACGGGGATGCACCGGTTGCCCTCGTCGCGAACGCGGCCGGCACCCGCGTGTTCATGGGCGACACGGTCGTCGTGGACGGCAACCCGCGGATGACGGTGGCGGCGTTCGACGCGTCGAGCGGCAAAGAGGTGTGGGTGTCGCACGCCAAGGCGAACCCGCCGACCGTTGCGCTGGCCACGGCGATCAGCCCGAACGGCGCGGTGCTGCTCGTCACCGGCTACGAGTACACGAGCCTGTCGATAAACCAGAACCCGTACTACCTCTACCTGACCAACGCCTACTCCGCGGCGAGCGGAAAACTGTTGTGGAGCAAGCCGTACGTGGGCTTGGGCGGGCAGTCGAACGCCGCGACCCGGGTCGCGATCTCGCCGGACAGCAGGACGGCATATGTCACCGGGCTCATCACGATTCCCGGTCCGTTCCAGCGGCCGCCGGCGAACATCACGACGATCGCCTACAACACCGCGAACGGAAAGGTGCGCTGGGCGTCGCGGTTCAACGGCGAATCGGGCGCGAACATCCCGACGGCCATGACGTTGAGCGCACGGGGCGATCAGTTGTTCGTCACCGGACAGAGCCAGTACCGCGACGTGTCGCCGTCGCCGGTGTACCAGTTCGTGACCCTCGCCTACTCGACCCGTAACGGCGCGCAGCGCTGGGAGCGCTACTACAACGGCTATCAGGACGGCAACAATCTCCCGACGGGGATCGCCGTCGATCATCGCGGATCGCGCGTCTTCATCACCGGGATGGCGCAGTACGCCGGATCCATCGGCGCGCCGATCTACCGCTACCAGACGATCGGGTACGACGTACGCAGTGGCCGCACGGTGTGGTCGCACGCCTTCGTCGGCACGTCGGGCAAGAGCGACGTGCCGTACGCCCTCGGCGTGTCACCCGACGGGACGCGGGTGTACGTCACCGGCAGCAGCACGCAGCCGGATCGGATCCAAGGCCAGGCACAGCCCGTCGACGGCGTCGCGACGACGATCGCCTACGACGGCGCAACGGGTCGCCAGCGGTGGATCGTCAACGCCAACCCGAACGGTCTCAGTGCCGCGGGCACGGCCCTTACCGTGTCGAAGTCGGACGTCCTCTACGTCGGTGCCGAGATCGGCGTCGACGGCCCGGCACTCAGCGCACCCGGCATGATCGCGTACACGGGAAGCTCCGGAGCGCAACGCTGGATCGCGATGTACGACATGCGCGACCCGACCGTCAACGGGCTGCCGTCGGTTCCGATCGCACTCGCCATCAACCCCCGCCACGGCACGGTCTACCAACTGGACCAGATCATGACTCCGTTAGGACTGGGCGAGTCGATCGGCTGCCCGACCGCCAACAGCGCGAACTCGGCCGTGCACTGCACGACCGAGGCTCCGTACCCGCTGCTCCTGGCGTACACGCCGTGAGCGCCCGGGTAGTCCGGCTGCTGCTCGCCGGTGGTCTCGTCACGTTGTCGACCGGGCTGGCAACGCTCGCGATCGCCGAGCCGGCATCGCTGTGTGGCACTGGTGGTCTGACCTCGGCCGCGGACGGTTGGACCCGCATTCGCCCGCCCGCATTCGTCGCCGGCGGATCCACGGTGACGACGATGGCGCCGTCGCTCGCCAGCGTCGACCGCCTGTACGCCACGAACGGCACCGAGGTGGACGTCTCGACAGACGGTGGCTGCAGTTGGACCAGCGACTTCACCATCCCGACCGCGCCGAGCACCGATCGACCGTTCAGTTCGGCGACCGCGCAGGTGCATCAGATCGTGACGACGGCCACGAGCCGGGTGTACCTGCTCGTCGAGGACGCCGCCCGCGTGCACGTGATGGTCAGCGACGACGCCGGCGGCACGTGGCGCTTGTCGGACACCGGTCTCGCGCACGCCGACTCCAGCGAGCACGCGCGCCTCGTGCCGTCGGCGAGCCCGGGCACCTTGTACCTGCTCGCGCATGTCACCGCCGCGCTGACCGCGGTGACGGCGACCGGCGCCGACGTCATCTATGTCACGACCGACGACGGGCAGTCGTGGACGCCGATGACGCCGACCGTCGGTCTCGTCACCGCCAGCGAAACCGCCGCCCAGGTCAACGACCTCGCGGTCGATCCCCGCAATCCGCAGGACTTGTGGGCCGCGACCTCGGGCGGCCTCGCGCACTCCATCGACGGCGGCAGCAACTGGACGCCGGCCGGCATCGGCGGTGCGGATCCGATGAGCGTCGTCGACGTCGCGCACGACTCGAACGGATCCGCGCGGATCCTCGCGTTCGAACAGGGCCGGCCGGTCGGCTACATCTCCACTGACGGCGGTTCGAGCTGGGCGGCGTCGCCGACGCCGGGCTCCGTCGACGCGACCACATGGGGGTATGGCAGCAAGGACACCGCGATCGCCTCCGGCGGTGCGGTCTACCAGATGGTGACCGACAGCCCGGCGACGTGGGTGTCGATCTGGCATCGCAAAGCGGACGTCGGGCTGGTCGCCGCGAACCACCTGCGGCCGGCTGACCTGTATGCCTGCGAATGCGGGCAGAGCGGCGGGAGCATCTGGCGGCATGCCGGGTTGGCCCCGCCGGCGCCGATCGGTGCCGGTGGCGGTTCCGGATCGTCAGGCGGCTCGAAGGACGACAACACCAGTTCGCAATGCATGCCGAGCGCGTCGCCGGCACCGAAGTCGCGCAACTGGGGCACGCCGCAGCTCGACCCGGCCACGTCGCAGATCGTTCTCGCACCGGGCCAGACGCGCACCGTGTCGTACACATTCGTGCAGCCGCCGCGCGAACTCGACGTGTTCTTCGACGAGGACGTCGGTCCGCGCAGCGAGTTCTCCCATTGCCCGTTCAAGTTCGGGCTCGTCGCGGCGTTGGACGCGATCGTCAAGGAGCGCAACATCCGCGCCGGGCTCGCCGACTTCTCCGACTATCCCGGTAACAGCGACATCCCGGCAGTGGACGCAGCCGCCGGCGGGACCGGCAGTGGCGACTTCGCCTATCGGCTCCAGCGAGTCGTCGGCGGGGTCGACCAGGACCTCTACAACCGCGTCGCCCGGCAGACGACGTACTTCGACAACGGCGGGACGAGCGGCGACGGGTCGGATCTCGCCGCGCTCTATCAGGCGGCGACCGGTGCCGGCCAGGTCGTCGGGCTGCCGGTGGCGCCGAGCTACCGGATCCCGGGCGGGCTGCAGGCGTCCTTCCTGCCGATGGCCTACAAGGTCGTCTTCCATGTCGCCGGCAAGTACTTCAACGATCCCGACCGGTCGGCCGGCTACCCCGGCCCTGCGTGGAGCCAAGTCACGCGGACGTTGAACTCGCTCGGCATTCATCAGGAAGGCATCTGGGTCAACAACCGGCTGAACAAAGAGGACCCGAACGGCAGCGATGCGTACGACGGCCACGCCGACCTGAACACGATGGCGAAGCAGACCGGCGCGATCAGCCCGACGACGTTCGACTGCAACGGTGACGGAGTCGTCGACGTCGTTCAAGGCGGACCGCTCGTCTGCGTCTACATCGCCCCGGCCGAAGGTGATTTCCAGAGCCGCGACGCGACGATGGGCCTCGAGATGCGCCGGCTCATCGAGGCACTCGTCGACCGCCAGCCGATCAGCGTGGCGCCGATCCTCGGCGCAAGTGCGGTCGCGCGGATCACGCCGCCGCGCTACTCGGGCGTCGACGCGCTGCTCGGCCATGTCCTGCACTACGACGTGACCTACCGGTGCGGCCCGAACGAGATCGACCAGACGCACCCGATCACGCTCGCGGCGATCGTGGGCACCGAGCAATGGGCGACCGCGAACACCGAACTGACCTGCGGCACGCCGGTCGCTCCGGTGATCCACCAGGCCGCGGCATTGCCACCGCCGCCACCGCCGCCGGCGACGCAACCGATTCCCAATCCGGGCGTGAACCCCGGCGTGAACCCGGCGCCGAACCCGGCCCCCAACCCGGCGCAGGCTCCGCAAGCCCAGCCGCAGCCGATCGCGCACCTGGCCGCCGTACCGGCACCGCAGGAACAACCGCAGTTGGCGTTGCAAGACGCCGGTCGCGACCTGCAGGCGAACGAGCCGATGTCCGCGCTACCGGGGCCGACGCCGGACCCGTGGTTCTGGGCGCATCGAATCGACACGTGGGGCGGCATGGCCCTGTTCGGGCTCGGCGCCGCGCTGTCGCGCCGGGTTCAGCTCGCGCGGGCAACGGCCCGTAAGGCGCGTCGAGAACAGAGACGCTGACATGCGGGTCCGGCGGGCGATCGTCGTCGTCATCGTGCTGGCCGGGGCGGGTGTCGCACCGGCCAGCAGCTTCGCGACGGGCGGTCAGTGTCACGGTGTCGAGACGGCGCCGGGCGGGTGGACGACCGCCCCGCTCCCGTCGACCGCCTCCGTACCGGTCGAAGGGTCGTCGCCGGTCATCGCAACGTCCGCGGTCGGGCAGGACCCGTCGGTCGAGCTCGCCACCGACGGCGTCGCGGTCTTCCGAACCGCGGACGGCGGCTGCACCTGGCAGAGCGTCTTCAGCCTCGCGGGGACCGACTACTACTCGGCCAGTGGTGCGGCGACGGCATACACGGTGACGAACATCGCCAACGGCCACGACGCCGCGCCGGCCAACCAGCAGACCGTGTACGTCGCCATCTCGCCGAACCCGGCGACCGTGTTCACCCTCGTCACACTGTTCGGGGCGGCGCCACCGGAGCTGCTCGCCGTGAGTCACGACGGCGGCCGGACCTTCGCGATCACCCATCCGCAGCCGAGTGCCACCAACCCGTTCGTGCCGGAGTGCGTGGCGACGCCGACGCTGGTCTTCTCGCCGCCGACCGACCAGAAGACGATTTACATCCAGTGCACCGGAGGCGTCGGGCAGGAGGCGGTCGAGGGAGAGCTCGCCGGCGCCAACGAGACGATGTTCCGCAGCACCGACAGCGGTCTGACCTGGACCGTCGTCGGCCTACCCGCCGCGCCGGTGTTCACGACCGACGCGCACTGGCTCGTGCCGGGCAGCCGGCGCAACGAGTTGTGGCTGGGCGGTTACGCCTTCGAAGATTCGCACTACGACCTCGCCGCCTGGCGGTCGACGGACGCCGGCAAGACGTGGACGAAGTCCGCCGACCTGACGCCGATCTCCGGCAACGAAACATCCGTCGGGGTCGCGGTGGACACCGCACCGGGGCCGGGTCAGGGCCGGGTCGCGGTCTTCGATTCGGTCGGCACGTACATGTCGACGGATCTCGGCAAGCACTGGGGTCGGATGCGTCCGGTGACCTTCACCGACGGGACCCGACCGCCGGTCGCCGGATTCTTCCTTCACCACGTGCTGCACATGGTGTTCGCCGGTGGGATCAACTGCAAGGGACCGCCGGTGATGGCGCGCTACCCGTCGGTCACCGCCAAACCGGTGACGTACTCGTTCCCGTCGAAATGGGGTTCGTACGCGGGCTGGGCATCGGACACGACGTTCGCCGTCGTCGGCCGCGGACTCGTCGCGAGCGGCCTCGCGCACTTCTGTACCACGGACTCGCCCACTGGCCCCACGACCGCGAAGTTGTTGAGCCTGCGAGTCCGTTGAGTCACGGCGTACTGGAGGTCTGATGCGCGTCGAGCGATCTCGCGTCGCGGGCGTACTCGCCGTCGTACTCGTCGCCGGTGCGGCCGGGTTCGCGCCGTCGAACGTCGATGCGGCCCAATGCGGATCCACCCTGCACGCCGGGGGCCGGTGGTCGGCCGTCGGCATGCCGCCGACGCCATCCGTTCCCGAGCTGGGGCCGAGCGCGGTCGTCGCCACCAGCGTCGTCGGTCAAGACCCGTCGGTCCTGCTCGCGACCGACGGAGTCTCGGTCTACCGCTCGACGGACTACGGCTGCAGCTGGCACATCACCTACACGTTGGGCGTCGCCGACTATTGGTCCCTGGGTGGCATCGCCACGGCGTACAGCATCACGAACATCGCGAACGGCCACTCGAACGCGCCGGCGAACCGTCAAGACGTCTACCTCGCGCTGACCCCGAACCCGCTCGTCGTCTTCACCTTCGTCCCGCTGTTCACGTTCGCGGCGCCGGAGCTGACCGCAGTGAGCCACGACGGCGGCCAGACCTTCACGGTCGTGCAATCGGCACCGAGTGTGGCGCACCCGCTCGTGCCGGAGTGTCTGGCGGCGCCGACGACGATGGTCGTGCCGCCCACGAACTCGCGCACCATCTACCTGCAATGCGAGGCCGGCCTTGCGCAGGGCCTGGCAGAAGAGACGGTCGCCGGCGGCCAGTCGTACGTCTACCGCAGTGTGGACGGTGGAGTGTCGTGGTCATTGCTCGGGCTACCGGCGTTCCCGTCGTACGGCGGGCAGTGGTTCGTCGCCGGGCCCAAGCCGAACGAGCTGTGGCTGGCCGGCGAGTGGTACCCGCCGAATGTCACCTACTACTACCTGGCGGTCTGGCACTCGACCGACGGCGGCGCGCACTGGACCAGGTCCACGCCGGCCGGCAAGCCGGGTGTCGGCATCGGGCCGATCGGTCTGGCGGTCGACCCGACCTCGGATCGTGGCGGTGAACGCGTCATCGTGTCGGCACCGATCGGTGGGTTCGCCACCACCGACACCGGCAAGCACTGGACGAAGCTCAGCGGCATCGGCTCGGCCGACCAACCGATGATCGTCTCGGTCGCGTTCTACCTGCGGCATTCGCTGTACGTCATCGTCATGACCGGTGCGTACGGCTGCAAGCCGGGAACGCTCCTGCTGCGGTACGGGAACGTGCGCGGGAAGCCGACCCGGACGCCCTTCCCGTCCCGCTGGGGTTACTACGAGACGTGGGGCGCAGGCGGATCCTTCACGGTCATCGGCAGTGCGGCGGTGGCGTTCGGCGTCGCGACGTTCTGCGCACCGCCGAAGGGCACGGCGAGCCCACCGATACTGCTGAGCTTCGGTCCGCGGTGAACCTTCGCGGGGCCCGGGTCGCGGTGGCGTTCGCCGCCGTACTCGTGACCGCTGCCGGCGGATCGTTGCCGGTGCGCGGTGCCGCGGCGGCGTGCGGTTCCACCCAATCGGCGGGCGGCAGGTGGACGGCGGTCGACGTCCCGGCGACGCCGTCGCTCCCGGCCGTCGGCGCGACGCCCGTCGTCACGAGCACCGTCGTCGGCCAGGACCCGTCCGTCGTACTCGCGACCGACGGGATCGGCGTATTCCGCTCGACCGACGGCGGGTGCACCTGGCGATCGGCGTACACCGTGGGCGCCGCCGACTACTGGTCGGGCGGCGGCCTCGCGGTCGCGTACTCGATCACGGACATCGTGAACGGCCATTCCGCCGCGCCGGTCAGCCGCCAGGACGTCTACCTCGTGCTGAGCCCCAACTGGCTCAACCCGCTGTCCGAAGGCACGACGCTCGGGTTCGCGCTGCCCGAGATCATCGTGGCCAGCCACGACGGCGGCGCGACCTTCGCGAACGTTCCGCCGGCGCCGACCGCGGCGAGTCCGCTCGTCCCGGAATGCCTGAGCCCGCCGAGCACGGTCATGGTGCCGCCGACCGATTCCCGCACGCTCTACCTGCAATGCACCGGCGGCCTCGCGCAAGGTCTCGTCGGCAGCTCGCTCGTCGGCAGCACCAACTACCTGTACCGCAGCGTCGACGGGGGTGCGTCCTGGTCGTTGCTCGCGTTACCGGGGGCGGCATTCGGCTTGAGCCAGTCGCTGGTGGCCGGACGTGCGGCGAGGGAACTGTGGTTCATCGGCGTGTGGTACGCGACGACGTCCGACGGTTCGTACCTGGCGATTTGGCACTCGACCGACGGCGGAGCGCGATGGGCCATGTCGATACCGGAAGACCGGCCCGGCTGGGCGAACGGACAGACCGGGATCGCGGTCGACATGACCCTGGGGCATCGCGCCGAACGCGTCGTCGCGTATGCGGCTACCGGCGCCTACCTGTCGACCGACACCGGCCGGCACTGGACCCGGCTTCCCGGGGTCGCCTCGAGCGGCGGCCAGATGTTCCCCGCAGTCGCGTTCTTCGTCCGTGACACCCCGTACGTCGTCGCAGCGTCCGCAGCGATCGGCTGCGCGGACTCGGGCACGGTCTTCGTCCGGTACACGACGTCCGGACGCACCGCCAAGTCGGTCCGTTTCCCGAGTCGGTGGGGCCGTTACGACAGTTGGGGATACGGCGGTTCGCTCGCCGTACTGAACGGCCCGGCACCGCTCGCCTCGGGTCTGGCGACGTTCTGCCCGGCTCGATCCGGGCAGGCCGCACCGCCGAGGCTGTTGACCTTCCGCGCGGGCTAAGCCTTGGTTGCCACGGATCGGCGCGGCCGCCGTGATGCCGGCGTGCCGCCGGCGACGCGCCGCTCGGTTGCGTCCGGGTACGGCTCGCCGGCTGACGCGCGACCCCGGTGGTAGGTCGCCTCCGCGTCGTTGCCGCGTTTGGTGAACCATTCCGCCGCGCGTTCGTGCAACCGGCGGGCCAGCTCCGGGTCGAGGTGCAGGTAGAAGTAGTCGCGCACACTGGTGTGGAAGAACGCGACGTCACCGCCGCGACCACGGGTCGCGACGTGATAGCGCACCAGTCGCCGGCTCGTGTCGCGCACTTCGCCGAGAGTGCGTTCGGCGACGTACGCGGCTGCCGCGTCGCTGAACTGGTCGCGGAAAATGCTCGCCGCTTCGAGCACGATCCGGTCGCGTGGGTCGAGCAGATCCGTGACGGAGTCGATGAGGAAGCTCTGCACCTCGTCGAGTTGCGTGAACTCCTCGAGCCCGCGACTGACTTCGTTCACGGTCACGGTGCGCATCCACGACGCGGCGAGCCGGACGAGATGCGTGACACCTTGAGTCCAGTCGCGGATGAGTTCGGCCATCTCCGGTTTCGTGCGCAGCCCGAGATGTGCGAGCAGTGCATGCGTCTCGGCCGTCGACAACGGCGGCACCTCGAAGTCGAGATGCCGCGCGGTCTCCGGCCGGCTGCGGCCGATCGTGACGATCGAGACCGACGGCACCCGCGACGCGACCTCGTCGAGCAACGCCGCGATGAGCTGGTCATCGACGCCGAAGTCGAAGTCGTCGAACACGAACAACGCGTCCGCACCGTTGAGGTCGCGCAACAACAATCGGCTGACCAACGACGCATCGGCGTTCGCGAGCGCGCCGTGCAAGTAGTCCGCGAGCTCCGGATGCCCGCCGGCCTTGAGGTACTCCGCCAGCTCGAACGACAGCGACAGCCAGGTGTTGTTGGTGCCCGGCCGGAAGCGTTGCCAGATGACCGGCCGCCGGCGCGCGGCCGCGGCCGCGTACTCCGCGACCAGCGACGTCTTGCCCACGCCCTTCGGCCCGTGCACGTTGACGAACCGGTCGTTCCCGATCGTCTTCGCGAGGTCCGCGAGCACGGCCGGGCGCGGCATGAAGTCGGCGATCGTCGGCACCGGTTCGGCCTTGTACGCCGCCGCCGTACCGGTGGACGGCCCCGGCGCGACGAGCTCGCGATGGAGGATGTCGAGCGCGCGGGCGCACTCGCGGGTCAGTTGCCGGCGCGAGAGCAGCAGCCGCTCGGTCGCGTGCACCATCTTCACGCCGTCGACGAACACCGTCTTCAACACGAGGTACGGCAGTTGCTCGTAGCGCCCCGACGCCGCGGCCGGCCGCAGCCGATCGATCGCCTCGACGAGACGTCGCGCCACCGCTTCGCCTGCCACCGAGGGCGGCGCGCTCGCGTGCTCCGGGCACAACAACGCCGCCGCGGGATCGGTCGCGAGCAGGTGCGGGGATCGGAGGTGTTCGAGCATGCGGCGCACGTCGTCGCGGCTGACCGCCGACGCGCTCTCGCTCATCGAATCCCCAGGGCTGGACCGGGTGGTGGGGGACCGACTTCGACGTCGCCTCTTGTTTTCCTACCGCGGGAGTGACATCGAAGTCAGGGCCTTCGGCCGACGAATCCGATGAATCGATCGATCGCCGGTGCATCGTCCGGCACGACGACGATCTCGCCGAAAGCCTTGCCCGCACCGCGGAACTCTGGCCGCAAGGTTTTCTGAGCGCGGCGCAGCGTTTCCTCGGCTTCGTCGTTCGAGTACGGCACGGGGAGGCCGGCGCCGGTGGCGAGGTCCCAGCCGTGGGTGAGGTACTCCGTCGCGGTCATCGTCACGAGCATCGATCCGGGGATCTCGCGATCAGGGCCGAGCATCACCGTCCGGTCGACTCCCAGCGTCTCCCAACCGGTGACCATCCGCTCGGCCGCTGCGCGGAACCGCGACGGCGTATCCGGTCCCGCGACCGCCGCGTTCGGGTCGTGGTCCGGCACTTCGCCCGCGGCGGCGGTCGCGAACACCTCCGACCACCCGACGATGTGGCCGAGCAGGGCCCGTACGTCGAAGTCGGGACACGGTGTCGGCCGGTCCCATACGCCGGCAGGGACCGCGTCGACAACCTCCGCCGTCTTGGTCAGCACCGCGCGCAACAAGGTCACGTCGTCCACGCCCCGCAACCCTATCGAGCACCGCAGGCGGGCGCGGACCACCCGAATGGCGCTCAATTGCGGGTTGGCCGATGCCGACAGCCCAAGTTGGGAGAAAACAGGACATGTCCCTTCACGTCCTGTTTGATCCCGGTTACGATCAGTTACGGAACTAGCAGAGCAAGTCGGCCGCCCAACCGGCCGTGACGGAGGACCCGATGAACACGACCGTACGACGCGCAACCCTGATTCTCGCGCTCACCCCGTTCCTGTCGTTGCCGGCGACGGCCGCCTTCGCCGGGGTCGGGGTGAGCGCGCCGACCGGCCCGCTGCCGACCAGCCCCGCCACCGCGACCTCGTCCACGACGACCACGGTCACGCCCGCGCCCGGCGCGGCCGCCTCGGCCAGCGCGGTCCAGGTCACCGGCATCCTCACCGTCGGCGGGACCAACACCACCGCCGGCGGCAGTGGTGCCAGCGCCAGCGCCGACTCGCTCGACGTTCTCGGGATGCGCGTCGCCGGCGGCAGCACGACCGACCCGTCCAAGCCGGCCAAGGGCGACCTGATCGGGACCGGCGAGACGCCGGCCGGCGACGCCGAAGTCGCGCCGTACTCCGCCATGGTGACGAGCAGCGGCGGCGACTCCTCCGCGGATGCCGACGCCGCGCTGTTCCACAGCAGCCTCGCCGGCCTGCTCCAGGTCTGGGTGCTGCACTCGCACTCCCACTCCGACTACACCCCCGGCCAGTCCTCCGGCTCGTCCAGCAGCGACGGCGCCGAGATCCAGGGCCCGAACGGCACCGACATCAAGGTCCTGCACGCCGAGGCGAGCAGCGGGCACGAGGGCAAGTCCGACCTGGTCGTCGTCGACGGGACCGAGATCGGCTCGAGCGACCAGGCCAACGGCGCCTGCAAGCTCAACCTCGACCCGGTCGTCAACCTGCTCTGCCTGGTGGCCAGCGGCGGCACCGGCAGCAACGGCGTGACGACATCGGGCGCCGCGGTCGTGAGCGCGACCGGCATGGTCCCGGCGACGACGGTCGTCGGCGTCACCACCTCGGGTGGCAGCGCCAAGACCGCCCCGCCGGCCACGGTTCACCACATTTCCAACCCGCCGAAGAAGATCGCTGCGGCGCCGCCGGCGTCCGGACCGCTGCCGCACACCGGCCCAAGCCTCGGCCTGCCGCACACCGGCACCGAGATCGCCCTGCTCGCGGCGTACGGCGCCGCCCTCGTCGCGCTCGGCGCCGGGATCGCGACCGCCGCGCGTCGGCGCCGGGGACCCGCCTTCGCCTGACGGTCGGGGCGGGGCCGCAGCGATCCGGCTGGACGGCGCCTGTCACATTTGTCCTATGCAGCAGCTCACCGGGCTGGACGCGGCGTTCCTCGCGATGGAGACGCGCACGACCTACGGCCACATCGGCAGCGTCATCATTCTCGACGCGGCCAACGCCAAGGAGCGGCTCACCCTCGACCGCCTCATCGAGCACACCGAGTCGCGGTTGCACCTGTTGCCGCCGTACCGCCGCCGGTTGTTGCGGGTGCCGCTCGACCTCGACCAGCCGTACTGGATCGATGACGAGGACTTCGACATCGAGTTCCACGTCCGTGAGCTCGCCTTGCCCAAGCCGGGCAGCGACATCCAGCTCGCCGACCAGGTCGCGCGGCTGCACGCGCGGCCGCTCGATCGCAGCCGGCCGCTGTGGGAGACCTATCTGATCCACGGCCTGTCCGGCGGCCGGCTCGCCGTCTACACGAAGATCCACCACTCCGCGATCGACGGCGTCTCCGGCAACGAGATCCTGACCGCGCTGCTCGACACGTCGCCGGACGGCCGCGACGTGGGCGAGCCGGACGAGTGGAGTCCCGGGCATCGGCCCTCGACCCCCGAACTGCTCGCGCGCAGCGCGCTCTCGCTGTCGGCCCAACCGGTGCGCGCGGTGCGTTTCGCCGGTGCGCTGATCAGGTCGCTGCCGAGCCTCGCGACCGCGCCGGGCCGGCCGCGGGTGCCGGTCATCGACCGGTTCATCCTCGACCAGGTCGCGCCGCGCGAGGGCAGTGAGCTGCTGCAGCAAAGTGGCCTGCTGCGCGCGCCGAAGACGCCGTTCAACCGGCCGATCACGCCGCACCGGCGCTGGAGTTTCGCCTCGGTGTCACTCGACGACGTACGCGCGGTGCGCAAGGCGTTTCCCGGGATGACCGTCAACGACGTCGCGATGGCGATGTGCGCGGGCGCGTTGCGTCGCTACCTGCTCGACCACGACGCGTTGCCGGACGAGCCGCTGGTGTCCGCCGTACCGGTGTCGGTCCGCAGCGACGAGGAGAGCTCGGCGCTCGGCAACCGGGTGTCGATGATGTTCGCGCCGCTACCGACGACCGAGCCGGATCCGGCCAAGCGGCTGTTTGCGACACACGAATCGATGCGCGGCGCCAAGGAACAGCACCAGGCGCTGCCGGCCGACCTGCTCGCCGACGTCACGCAGTTCGCGATGCCGGCGGTCGCGGCGCGGGCGGCACAGCTCGCCGCGCGGCTGCGGATCATCGAGCGGGTCAACCCGTTCAACCTCATCATCAGCAACGTGCCCGGGCCGAACATCAAGCTCTACCTCGCCGGCACGCCGCTGCTCGCGACGTATCCGGTGTCGGCGATCACCGACGGGCAAGGGCTCAACATCACGTTGCTGGGCTACCTCGGCCAGCTGCACTTCGGTCTGCTCGCCTGCCGCGAGTTGATGCCGGACGTCGACGTGCTGGTGGGCTACCTCGTCGAGGAGCTCGACGCGCTGGTCAAGTTGTCCAGCGAGTGGAGCCAGTCGAGGACGAGCGCGGCGGTCCAGTCCGGCGCCTCGAGCTGAGGTACGTGGCCGAGCCCGCGGCCGATCTCGAAGCGCCACCGCGGGTTCGCGTCCGCGATCGCCTGCGCGGCGCGTAGCGACACCAGCCGGTCGGCTTCGCCGTGGATGAACAGCACCGGCGCGCTGACCCGGCTCATCGCCTCCCGGAACTTCCGCGGCCGGGCCAGCATCCGCACCAGGGAGCGCGCGGCGTCGAGGAAGTCGGCCGGGCCGGACGGTTGGCCGTAGCGCTCCTCGGTCAGCGCGATGCCGAGCGCGAGTACGTCGGGCGGGATCCGGCCGGGGTCGACGCAGCACAGCGCGAGCGTCTCCCGTACCTGCTGTGCGGGAGTACGCCGCCGGCGGCGCCGGTTGAGCGCGGCCTCGCCGAGCCCGGGCAGCGACATGACCGCGAACGTCGCCGCCACCCGCGGGTCGATCGGCGCGAGGACCGGCCGCGGCAGCGCCGGATCGACGAGGACGAGCCCGGATACGGTGGCCGGCGCCGCGGCGGCTTGCAGCAGCGAGATCGCGCCGCCCATCGAGTTGCCCATGAGCACGACCGGCTCGCCGACGACCTCGCGGACGAACCGGTCGAGCAGCGCGCGGTTGGCCGTCACGGTCGTCTTGCGCCCGGCCGCATGCGTCCGGCCGTGCCCGGCCAGGTCGATCGCCAGCACGCGGGCGCGGCCGGTCAGCAGGGGAGCGATCGCGGCCCAGTTCCAGCCGGCGCCGCCGAGCCCGTGCACGCACACGATCACCGGGCCGCCCGGTCGCCCGCCGAAGTCGAAATAGTGGGTCGGGCCGCCGAGGTCGACCGTCGCCGAGCGCACCGTCTCGGGAAGCGTCACCGTCATCGGCCGCAGGCTACCGCTGCTCCGTTCGGCGCCGAGGCAACGGCTATGTCTCCTCCTACCTGCCGATGGACGAATGGCCCGATCGGACAGTTCTGGCCGCAGACGAACTCAAATCGGGCAGAAACGCATGACCGGGTCGTAGGGTTAGCCGGTCGGTATGTTCGCCGGCCCAGATCCGCTTGGAGATTTTCTCGTGCAGACCATCCGCGTCGCCCTGAGCGCCGCCGTCGCCACGGCCGTCGCCGTGCCGCTCACCCTCGCCGCTCCGCTCACGACCGGCATCGCCGGCGCGACGGTCGCGAGCCCGACCCTCGTCTATGCCGCCGACATCGACCGGGACGGACTCGCCGGTCTCTACCGCGCGACCGTCGCGGACCCGACGAACAAGACGGCCGTCCTCGCCGACAACGACGCGATCTCGGTCGAAGAGGCGCTGCTGTCGCCGGACGGCTCGCGCATCGCGGTGCTCTACGACTCGACCGCGGCGAACCCCAGCGACACCGGCGCGCGCAAGTTGGTGACGATGAACCTGGACGGCTCGAACCAGCACGTCCTCGCGACCGAGTCCGTCATCTTCAGCTCGACCGAGGCCACCTTCGACGATGTCAACGGGTTCGGCTGGAAGGGCAACGACACGATCGTCTACGGCTGGAGCACGACCAAGTTCTCCAGTGCCAGCAACCCGGTCTTCACCGACCAGGTGCGCACCGTCCCGGCCATCGGCGGTACGTCGGCGATGGTGGCCGGAACCTCCGGCTACGCCGACCCGGCCGTGTCGCCCGACGGCACCCAACTCGTCGCGGTGAACTACGGCGACCACACCGGAACGACCGACCTCGAGGTCTTCCCTTCGACCGGGATCTCCGCGACCCCGCCCGTCCTGGCCACGTCGACCACTGAGTTGCGATCGCCCGCTTGGTCGACCGACGGCACCGCGATCGTCTTCGTCCGCGACGACAGCACGGACACGCTCGATGCCAGCGAACTCGACGTCACGCGCTTCGACTCGGGCACCAGCACGTGGGGCACGGCAACCGCGGCGGTCCCGGTCGTCCAGGGCGCGGACTCGTCCTGGCTCGACGAGGATCCGTACTGGACCGACGCGAACACGCTGATGTTCGAGCGCATCGACGACTCCAGCACCGCGTCCGGTGACGGCGTCGCTCCGATCGACCTGTGGACCGCGGCGTTCGACACCGGCACCTCGACGTGGGGCACGGCCGCGAAGGTCGCCGACACCCCGACCGTCGACGAGGGGTCGCCCTCGACCGCTCCCGCGGACCTGACGCCGCCGTCGGCGATCAGCTTCGGCGCGTTCGGTCTCGGCGGCACCAGCGTCACGCTGCACTGGACGGCCTCCGACGCCGACTACTCGCACGTCACGTTGCACCGCACCGACGACACCGCTGGCAGCCCGGCGGTCGACATCCCGAACGTCTTCGGCACCAGCTACGTCGACAAGAACCTCGTCGTCGGCCACAACTACACCTACACCGCGGACACCTTCGACGGTGCCGGCAACCAGGCGATCTCCGAGGCGTCGCACCAGGTGACGGCGACGTACGCGCCGAAGATCGTCGCACCGTCGCCGAGTTCCTCGGTCACGCCGTACGCGGCGTTCCGGGTCACCTGGGGTGTCGCCGGCCAGCCGGCCGGCACGACGTACGACGTCGACTACGCGGTCAAGGGCGGCACGACGTGGACCCTCGGCACGGCCACCCACCTCGTCCGCGGTAGCACCGCGACGAACGGCGTCATCACCGGCACGCCCGGCCAGACCTACTACATCCGCGCCGCGTCGCACGACACCTTCGGCAACACCACGATCACGCCGTGGACTTCGGTCAACGTCCCGTACGACCAGAAGAACGGTCTGTTCAGCAGCGGCTGGGTGACCGCGAGCAACCGCGTGTTCTGGCTCGGCTCGATCGCCTACACCGGGACGAACGGCACGATCTTCATCATCAGCCCGACCTCGAAGAGCGTGTCGATCGTCGGGACGAAGTGCCCGTCCTGCGGCAAGTTCGCCGTGTACGTCGACGGTCACTACCGCGGCACCTTCTCGAGCGCGGCCAGCACGACGAAGCTGCGCCAGATCCTCTGGACCGGCGTCAACACGACGATCAGCCGGCACCAGATCAAGCTGGTCGCCGTCCTCACCCGCGGCCAGCGGCTGAACATCGACGGGGTCGCCGATCCTCGCTAGTCACAACAATGTGTCTGTGAATCCGGCCGGGTTGCTTGCTGCCCGGCCGGATTCGCCGATACCTTGCTCGAGACCTGTTCGTGACCTGCGAGTCGCCGGTGACTTTGCGGCGAACGGGACCGCCTAATCCAGCACGTGGAACCGGGGACCCATTTCTCCTGGGGTGAATCGGTCCCGGCCGTAGTCCGGCCGGACTGTAGGGCGAGCATGTCTTCCGCGCCCGAACCCGACAGCTAACCCGGTCGGCGGCACACCGGAAGAGGAGCCAGCTCGCCCGTGGCGCGCCCCGGCCAAACCCGTCGTAGCTCATTTGCCCGTCTTGTCGCGACCACTGGTGTCGTCGCGATGGTCTTCACCGCCGGCGCGGCCGGTCTCACGGTCACGTCGGCTTCGGCCGACTCGCTGAGCCAGCAGATCGCCGACGCGCAGACGCAGCTCGACGCCCTCGACGCGCAGGCGGAGGCGGCGAGCGAGCGGTACAACGCCGCCCGGCTCGCGCTCATCGCCGCGCAGCGCAACGTCGCCAGCGCCGAGCAGCGCGTCACCGTGGCGCAGGCCCGGCTCGCGACCCTGCGCAAGGCGGTCGGCGGGTTCGCGGTCGCCGCCTACACCGACAGCTCGCTCGACGACAGCCTCGGCATCACGGCGGACAGCCCCGAGGAGTACCTCGACAAGATGGCGACGCTGCAGGCGGTGTCGTCGCGGCAGGCCGAGACGCTCACCGCGGTCACCGCGGCGCAGCGGGACGAAGCCGCGGCCCAGGCCGCCGCCGATGCCGCGCTCGCCGCGCAGAAGGCGTCGACGCAGCAGATGCAGAACCAGCGTGACCAGGTCCTCGCCGCGGCGTCCAAGGAGAAGACGATCCTCAACACCCTCGAGGTGCGTGAGGCCGCCGCCATCCGCGCCGCGAAGGCGGCTGCTGCCAAGGCCGCGGCCGAGCGGGCCGCTGCCGCGCTGCGGGCCCGGGCGGAAGCCGCGGCCGCCGCGGCGCGTGCGCTCGCCAACGAAAGCGTGTCCAGTACGCCGGTCGTGTCCGGCTCCGGTGGCGCGCGGGTGGCCGTCGAATGGGCGTACAAGGAACTCGGCAAGCCCTACGTCTGGGGCGCGGCCGGGCCGGACTCGTTCGACTGCAGCGGGCTCACGCAGTACGTGTGGGCGAAGGCCGGCGTCTACCTCGACCACTACACCGGCTCGCAGTGGAACGAAGGCCGCCACATCTCGCGCGCCGACCTCCAGCCGGGCGACCTCGTCTTCTTCGGCAGCGACCTGCACCACGTCGGCATCTACATCGGCAACGGCGACATGATCGAAGCGCCGCACACCGGGGCCGACGTGCGCATCTCCGGGGCGTTCCGCTCCGACTACGCCGGCGCCGTCCGCCCCGGCACCTGAAGTCGCCTCGCCCGGCTCCCCGGGCTGCGTGATCATGGCGTTCGCTGCCAGCAAACGCCATGATCACGAACGGAGGGCGGCCTCCTCGTAGCGGTTGAGCACGACGTCGGCCAGTGCCGGGTGCGCGCCTAATGGTGCGCTCACCACTCTCGCGCCGGAGGCCGTGAGCTTGTCGTGGAACACACCCGGCGCGAGCAGGTAGGACGCCACGACATCCGGCTTCACCTCGGCGACGCCGGGCTCACCGGCGGACAGGAACGCCGCGGTCACCTCGACGCCGAGATGTGCCGCGAGCATCGCGGCCTGCCGCCGTACGTCGTCGAGGCTGCGCTCGTCGGCCGAGCCGGCCGCAGCCAACGCCACCGGCGCGCCGCCGTCCCAGCCGGCTTCCGCCAGCCGGTCGGCGAGGGCCACACACATCGCCGGGTCCGGGCCGACCGCGGCCGTCACGACGGCGCGAGGTGCCTGTGCCGGCAGGTCGACCCGGACGTGATAGCCGGCCGAGAGCAGCAGCGGTACGGCGATCGCGCCGTCGACGTCCTCGACGTACGGCGGGCCATGGTCGAGGTAGCCGATCCGTACATCCAAGCCGGGCCGCCGTCGGCGGAGCAGAGCGGCGACGTCCTCGACCACATGCGCGAATCGCGGATCGGTGCTTCCGTGCGCGACCAGCACCAACGAAGGGTCAGGCGTGGAGACCGCACTCCACCTTGCCGGTGCCGGCCCAGCGGCCCTCGCGGCCGGTGCCGCGGCGCGTGCACGGCGCGCAGCCGATCGAGCCGTAGCCGTCGGAGAGCAGCGGGTTGACCAGCACGCCGTTCGCGGCGATGTAGTCGTCGACCTGCGCCCCGGTCCACGCCGCGAGCGGGTTGACCTTGACCATCTGCCGCGACGCGTCCCACTCGACGACCTTGATCTCGCGCCGGGTATCCGTCTCGTCCCGGCGGATGCCGGACGCCCACGCGAGGTACGACGTCAGCGCGCGGCGCAGCGGCAGCACCTTGCGCAGCCGGCAGCACAGGTCAGGGTCGCGGGCCCACAGATCCTTGCCGTACGTCGCGTCCTGCTCGGCGACGGTCTGCTCCGGCCGGACCCGCAACAACTGAATCGGTACGACGGTCTCGACAGCGTCGGCGGTTCCGAGGGTCTCGGCGAAGTGGTAGCCGGTGTCGAGGAACAGCACCCGCACGCCCGGCCGGACCGAGGCGGCCATGTGCGCGAGCACCGCGTCGGCCATCGACGAGGCGATCACGAACCGCGGCCCGAACCGGTCGATCGCCCAGCTCAGGATCTCCTGCGGCTCGGCGCCTTCGAGTGCCGCGCCGGCGTGCAACGCGAGATGCTCAAGGCCGTCCGAGGCGTCGTAGAGGTCGTGCAGCTCGGAGGCATTGTCGTGCAAATACGACAATTCGAGTGCGGCGGTCATGACGTGGCCTCACAGACAACGGGGTCGAACGCGGACAGGAAACGTCAACGCATTCGACACGCCGCGCTCTGGACGCGCTGCAGGTCTACATGCAGCCGCGCCACCAGAAGCACGGAGAAAGCCACGGGGTAAGTGTGACACACTTGTTGCGTGAGCAACAGTCCGGCGTTGGTGGCCCGCCTCCACGTCGACCTGGCGCGCGTCGCGAGCGCGATCTGTCTCGCCTGCTGAGACATCCGCCGTCCTAGCTGCGCTCACGAAGGGCTTCCCGTCTTCCATGACCGACACCGGTCTACCGCGTCCAAGACCTCCCCGCCGTACCGCGGGGCAGGGTCAGTGGGCGCTCGGGCACCTCGAGCCGCTGAACCCGAACGAGCGGACGAAAAAGGACGACGACGGGCTCAACGTCCGGGCCCGGATCGAGAACATCTACTCCAAGCTCGGCTTCGCCTCGATCGACGCCGCGGACCTGCGCGGCCGGATGCGCTGGTGGGGTCTGTACACGCAGCGCCGGCCGGGCATCCACGGCGGCAAGACCGCGATCCTGGAGCCGGAGGAGCTCGACGACGAGTACTTCATGCTCCGGGTCCGCATCCCCGGCGGCCAGCTGACCAACACCCAGCTGCGGACCGTCGCGGCGATCGCGACCGAGTGTGGCCGCGATGTCGCCGACGTCACCGACCGGCAGAACATCCAGCTGCACTGGATCCGGATCGAAGACGTGCCCGCGATCTGGGAGCGGCTGGAAGCGGTCGGCCTCTCGACGACCGAAGCGTGCGGCGACACTCCGCGCAACATGCTCGGCTGCCCGCTGGCCGGCATCGACGGCGGCAAGACCGGTGCCCTCGAGGACGAGGAGCTCGAGGACCGCTACTTCATGATGCGGATCCGGATCGACGGCGGCCAGCTCGACGGACCCCAGCTGCGCGCCATCGCCGACATCTCCACCCGCTACGCCCGCGGCACCGCCGACATCACCGACCGGCACAACGTCCAGCTGCACTGGGTGCGGATCGAGGACGTCCCGGCGATCTGGG
>JAICXQ010000118.1 GCA_025980325.1 Frankiales bacterium | reverse complement strand
TCGTTCCTGTTCCTTGGTCCGACCGGTGTCGGCAAGACCGAGCTGGCGAAGGCGTTGGCGTCGTACCTGTTCGACGACGAACGCGCGATGGTGCGCATCGACATGAGTGAGTACGGCGAGAAGCACAGCGTCGCCCGGCTGGTCGGCGCCCCGCCCGGTTACGTCGGTTACGACGAAGGCGGTCAGCTGACCGAGGCCGTTCGGCGCCGGCCGTACACCGTCGTGTTGCTCGACGAGGTCGAGAAGGCGCACCCGGACGTGTTCGACGTGTTGTTGCAGGTGCTCGACGACGGCCGGCTGACCGACGGTCAGGGCCGCACGGTCGACTTCCGCAACGCGATCCTGATCCTCACGTCCAACATCGGATCGGTGTTCATCAACGATCCGGATCTGTCCGAAGAGGCGAAGCGGGAGGGCGCGCTGCGGGCGGCCCGCGAGCACTTCAAGCCGGAGTTCATGAACCGGCTCGACGACATCGTCGTGTTCTCCTCGCTCGCGACCGAGCAGTTGACCGCGATCGTCGACATCCAGGTCGACCGGCTGGCTCGCCGGCTCACCGATCGGCGGCTCACGCTCGACGTCACGCCGGCGGCCCGGGAATGGTTGGCACTCAACGGTTTCGACCCCGTCTACGGCGCCCGGCCGTTGCGCCGGCTGGTGCAGACGGCGATCGGCGACTCGCTCGCCCGGGCGCTGCTGTCCGGTGACGTACGCGACGGCGACAGCGTCGTCGTCGACGTCGCGGACGACCGTTCGGCGCTGACGTTGGCGGTGGCGCGGGACCAGGTGGGCGCCCAGTAAGGTCGCGACCGTGAGCGATCGCGAGGAACTGCTGGCCCGGATCAAGCAAGACGCCGTCGTGCACGGCAAGGTGATCCTGTCGTCCGGCCGCGAGGCCGACTACTACGTCGACCTGCGCCGGGTCACGCTGTCGAGCGCGGCCGCGCCGCTCGTCGGCCGGGTGATGCTCGACGTGACCGCCGACTGGGACTACGACGCGGTCGGCGGGCTGACACTCGGTGCGGATCCGGTCGCCGCCGCGATGCTGCACGCGGCCGCGGCGGCCGGCCGAAAGCTCGACGCGTTCGTCGTCCGAAAGGAAGGCAAGGCGCATGGCCTGCAGCGACGGATCGAGGGTCCGGACGTCGCCGGCCGGCGGGTGCTCGCGGTCGAGGACACGTCGACGACCGGCGGCTCGGTGCTGACCGCGGTCGAGGCGCTGCGCGAGGCGGGCGCGACCGTGGTCGGCGTCGCCGTCATCGTCGAGCGGGGCGCGGCGGCGGCGGTCGCGGACGCGGGGCTGGATTATCGGGCGGCGTACAGCCTTGGAGATCTCGGGCTGGACTGAGACCTTTCCTGTCGCGGTGACGGCGGCGCGGTCGACCGCGAGCGGAGTCGCCGCGCAAGCATGTTCGGCTTCGACAAGGCCGACTACTTCGAGGTCGACGACCCCGCCGTGCGCGCGCCGGTCACCGTCGACTTCTCCTCGCTCGCGCCGTCGGCACCGCCGCCCGCGCCGCCTGCGCCGCAGACCGGGCAGGCGCCGTCGTATTCCGTCGGCAGCAGCGCGCCGCAGGTCGGGCTCTCGCACCGGAGCACGTCTGCTTCCGCGTCGAGGACGATGTCGCCCGGCGTACCCACCACCGGTGTGCGCTGCGCGGGGATGCCGAGCTCGGTCCGCCGCGGCCGTCGTACCTCGGCCAGCCATCGCTGCGCCGCGCGCCGGTCGAACGGTACGACGAATGCTTCGCCGGCCGCTTCGACGACGCGCAGCAGCCGGTGCCGGCGGCCACCGCGGACGACGAGGCACGGCGCGTGTGCCTGCCCGTCCCACCAGTCCTGGTCGAACTCGACGACGTCGACGCCGGTCAGGTGCGCGACGGCGTCTTCGAGCCGTGACCTCGTCAGCGCGTCGCGCAGGTCGAACGGCAGCGCGTCGTCGGGCTCGAGCTCAGGCACGGCCATCCTCAGATGATCGTCCGAGTTGACGGTCGGGCCGTCGCGCCACGCCGGGTTCTAGGCTCGGCCGCATGTCCGTGCCCGTCGTCGACGCCGCGCGCCGGCTGGCCGACGAGCTGCTCCGGCCGAATGCCGAGGCGGTCGAGAACGGCGGTGTCCCGCGCGCGCATCTCGCCGCGCTCGCCGACGTCGGCCTGTTCGGGGTGACCGCGCCCGCGGCGTACGGCGGCAGCGACCAGCCGGTCGCCGTGATCCGCGAGATCGTCGAAGTGCTGGCCGGTGCGGACGCCTCGACGTGGTTCGTCTGGACGCAGCACCACACGCCGGTCCGCACGCTGGTTCGCGGCACGAACGGCGCGTTGCGCGATCGATGGTTGCCACGGCTCGCCGCCGGTACTTCGCTGGCCGGCGTCGCGTTCACCCACCTGCGCCGGCCCGGTCCGCCGGCGGTGCGCGCGCGCCGGTCCGAGGGTGGCTGGCGGATCGACGGCGACCTCGCCTGGCTGACGTCGTGGGGGCTGGCCGAAGTGTTCCTGGTCGGTGCGGTCGTCGGCGACGATCTCGTCTGGCTGCTGATGCCGCTCGCGACGGCAAGCGGAGCGAGCGCGACGGCACTTGACCTCGTCGCGATGCGTGGCACGTCGACGGTCTCGGTGCATCTCGACGACGTGTTCGTCGCGGACGCCGACGTCGTACTCGTCGAGCCGGTGGACGAATGGCGGGCGGCCGACGCAGAGCGCACGGCCGATGTCAGTCCTGCGGTGTTCGGCGTGGCCGGCGAATGCGTACGTCGGCTCGCGGACGGCGACGCGGCTGCGCGGTTCGCGGCCGAGCTCGACGAGCTGCGCGCCCGCGCGTACGCGTTACAAGACGAGTCGGGACCGCGCGCCGAGCGGGTAGCGGTGCGGGCGCAGGCGCACGCGCTGGCGTTGCGGGCATCGGCTGCCCTCGTCGCCGCGGGCGCCGGCAGGTCGATGCTGGCCGGCAATCCGGCGCAGCGACTGGCCCGCGAGGCGCTCTTCCTGCTCGTGCAGGGTCAGGACGCCGAGGTCCGCGCGGCGCAGCTCAGCGAGCTTTCTGGGCGTTCCGGGTCCGGCGGCCGACCTCGATAGCGAGCGGCACGACCGACAGCAGTACGACGAGCACCGCGAGCAGGTCGATGTGCCGGCGGATCACACCGACGTTGCCGATCGCATGGCCGAGCAGGAGCAGGCCGATCGTCCAGACGAGGCCGCCGGCGACGTTCCAGGTCACGAACGTCGACGTCGGCACCCGGGCGGCGCCGGCCATCGGGTTGAGGAAGGTCCGGACTACGGGCACAAACCGGGCCAGCACGATCGACGGCGCGTACCCGAACCGGCGGAGGACGGCGTCGCTGCGCTCGACGAACTCGGGCCGGAACAGCCGCGACTCCGAGCGCGAGAACAGCCGCGGGCCGGCGCGGCGACCGAGCTCGTAGCCGAGTTGCGCGCCGATGATCGCGCCGAGCGGCGCGGCGACGAGCAACGCGGGCAGCGAGAGCGTGAAGTGCAGCGAGTTGTGCGCGACCGTCGCGTAGCCGGCCACGAACAGCAGCGAGTCGCCGGGCAGGAAGAACCCGACGAGCAGCCCGGTCTCGGCGAACAGGATGACGAACACGCCGGCGACGCCGAGCACGTCGAGCAGATGCTGCGCCGACAAGGAGCCCAGGATCGAAGCGACCTGCGCTGTGCCAGCCTGCATGGGGGCCGAGGCTAGCGTGGTGGGCATACTGCGAAGACCAGCGCCAACGCGAAGGAGCGTCGACGATGCCGATCGCCAGCCCTGACGTCTATGCCGAGATGCTCGACCGGGCGAAGGCAGGCGGCTTCGCTTATCCGGCCATCAACTGCACGTCGTCGCAGACCCTCAACGCGGCGCTGCGCGGGTTCGCCGAGGCCGAGAGCGACGGCATCGTCCAGGTCTCCTGGGGCGGCGCGGAGTTCCTCTCCGGCGCGACCGTGAAGAACATGGTCGACGGCGCGGTCGCGTTCGCGGAGTTCGCGCAGGTCGTCGCGAAGAACTATCCGGTCAACGTCGCGCTGCACACCGACCACTGCCCGCCGGAGAAGCTCGACGGGTACATGCGGCCGCTGCTGCAACTGTCGATCGAGCGAGTCAAGGCCGGCGGCCAGCCCATCTTCCAGTCGCACATGTGGGACGGCTCCGGCATCGACCTCGAGGAGAACCTCAAGATCGCCGACGAGCTGTTCCAGATGTCGATCGAGGCGCACACGATCCTCGAGCTCGAGATCGGCGTCGTGGGTGGTGAAGAGGACGGCATCTCCAACGAGATGAACGAGAAGCTCTACACCTCGCCGAAG
>JAICXQ010000014.1 GCA_025980325.1 Frankiales bacterium | reverse complement strand
CACTTCGCCATCACCGGGATCGACACCGCGGCGATGATGCCTTCGATCATGTCGGGGTCGCTCATCCGCGACACGCCGCCCTCGGCGCGAATGTCCGCAGGCACTCGCTCCAGCGCCATCACGGCGACCGCGCCGGCGTCTTCGGCGATCTTCGCCTGCTCTGCCGTGACGACGTCCATGATGACGCCGCCCTTGAGCATCTCGGCCATGCCGCGCTTGACCCGCGCGGTCCCTACTTCTGTGTCCGTCACACGTCAATCGTACGGCGCGCGGGTGTGGCCTCGTCCATCTCAAAAAATGCCGGTAACCGCGCGGATCCCGCCAGCCGGAACAGCCGCACGATCCGCCGCCGCCGTACGACGAGCGCGTCGCGCACCGTGTCGTTGTAGAACGCGCGGGCGTAGCCGGCGCGCGCGTTCGCGGTGACGAGCGCCTCGTCGGGGTTGACCGTGCTGATCGCGCGGGACAGGGTGCTCTCCGCCTGCTCGCGCTCACGGCCGAGGCCGTCGATCGCCAACGCGCCGGCCGCCGCCCGTTGCAGCGCAGCGGCCGGGCGCGCGCCCGCCGCGGCGCCGGCCCGGACGCGCAGTTGCTCGTCGAGGGCCGCGGCCGCGGCGTCGACCCGCTGGTGCAGCCGGTCGAGGCGGCGTGCGATCCAGAGCGCGTAACCGGCGTGGACGGCCAAGGCGGCCGCAACGAGCGCCCAGACGACGTCCACGACCGCGACGTTACGGCAGGATCTGCCGCACCGCCTCGGCGACGACCTGTTCGGGTTGCTCGACGACGCGGCCACCGTGATGGCCCGCGATCGCGGTCTCGTACACGTGCATGACTTCGGTCGCGACCACCGACCAGTCGTACTGGCCGACCACGCGACGCCCGGCGTCACGCAGCGCGGCCCGCCGCGGCGGTGCGTCGAGCAACGCCGAGCATGCGTTCGCCAGCGCGACGGGATCGCCGACGGCCGCGAGTTCGCCCGCCAGCCCGCCGTCGCCGTCGTCGAGGACCCGCCGGAACGCGTCGAGGTCGCTCGCGACGATCGCGGTGCCCGCGGCCATCGCTTCGAGCAGCACGATGCCGAAGCTCTCGCCGCCGGTGTTCGGCGCGACGAAGACGTCGGCGGACTTGTAGACCCGCGCCTTGTCCGCTTCCGAGACGAGACCGAGCGCCGTCACGCCGTCGGGCAACCCGTCGTGCTCCCCCGGGCCGGCGACGAGCAGCCGGAGGTCCGGCCGGTGCGCGCGCAGCCGGGTGAACGCGTCGAGCAGTACCTCGAGACCCTTGCGCGGCTCGTCCACCCGGCCGACGAACGCGAGCGCGCCGCCGGCACCGGGCCAGCCGGGCAGCGGCTCGGCATCGGCGAAACGCGCGACGTGGACGCCGTTCGGGATCAGCACGGCGTCGGCACCGAGGTGTTCGACGATCGTCTTGCGCGCGGCCGGCGACACCGCGATCCGCCCGGACAACTTCTCCAACCGCACCTGCAGCGGCGACTGCATCAACGCGAGCACCCGCGAGCGCGGGTTGGCGGCATGGAACGTCGCGACGATCGGACCGTCGGCGATGAACACGGCGAGCAACGACAACGACAACGTCTCCGGCGAGTGCACGTGCAGCACGTCGAAGTCGCCGTCGTGGATCCAGCGCCGGACCCGGGTGGCGCTGACCGGCCCGAACACGAGCCGCGACACCGATCCGTTGAACGGCACCGGAACGGTACGGCCGGCGCGCACGACGTACGGCGGCACCTCGGCGTCGTCGTCGTCGACCGGTGTGATGACCGACACGTCGTGACCGCGTTCGACGAGCGTCTCGGCGAGGTCACGGATGTGTGCGACGACACCGCCCGGCACATCCCACGGGTACGGCGAGACCAGACCGATCCTCACACCGTCACCGCCGACGGCGCCAACCGATCCGGATCGAGGTCGTCGACCCAGATCCGCTGCAGCATGTGCCAATCCTGCGGATGTTCGGCGATCGCACCGGCGAACGCGTCGGCGACGTGTTGGGTCATCCGCCGGATCCGCGACGCACGGTCACCGTCGGCCGGCACCTCGACCTGCGGGTGGAACCGGATCGCCACCCGGTGCCTGCTCGGATAGTGAATAGTCGTGGGCAGCAACACCGCGCCGGTGTCGTGCGCCAGCGCCGCCGGACCGGCCGGCATCCGCGCCGTCGCGCCGAAGAAATCGACGTCGACGCCGGTCGCGGTGAGGTCGCGATCGCTGAGCAGGCACAGCACGCCACCGGATCGCAACCGTTCCGCGAGCACGTCGTACGGCGGGCGCTCGCCGCCGGTCAGCGGGATCACCTCCATGCCGAGCGACTCGCGGAACGCGACGAACCGGTCGAACAACGACGCGGGTTCGAGCCGTTCGGCGACGGTCGTGAACGGAACTCCGATGCCGGCCAGCCAGGCGCCGGCGTGATCCCAGTTGCCGCTGTGCGGCAACGCAAGGATCATGCCGCGTCCGGTCGCGACTGCGTCGCGCATCCGTGGCTCGTCCTCCGGGTCCATGCGCGCGACGAGCTCCGCCGTCGGGATCCGCGGCATCTGGAAGATCTCGCACCAGTAGCGCAGGTACGAGCGCATGCCGAGGTGCGTCGTCCGCCGTACTTCCGCGGTCGACGCGCGCGGGCCGAGCACCCGGCGCAGGTTGCTCTCCAGTCGTTGCACGCTGCGGCCGTGGCGAAGCCACGCGACGTCCGCGATCGCGTCGAACTGCCGGCGCGCGATCGGCTCGGGCATCCCGCGCACGACCCGCCAGCCGGCCGCGTAGATCGCGTCTTGCAACCGTGCGTTCATGCCGTCGGCCCGGTCACGTCGCGGTCAGTGCACGGGATTGCCGCCGTACCTCGACCATGCGTTGCCCGACGGTGATCGTCGTCGCGACCGCGAGCGCCCACAATCCGATGTCGCGCAAGACGGCGACACCGAACAGTCCGGACAACCCGGTCAGCACGAGGATCGTCAACAGCCGCTCGCCGCGTTCGGCGATGCCGACGTTGCAGGTCATGCCGAGCGATTCGGCGCGCGCTTTCGCGTACGACGTCACCGCGCCGGCGACGAGGTCGTAGATCGCGACCGCGCACAGCACGAGATCGTCGCCGCGACCGGCGTACCACAGGGCGAGCGCGCCGAACACCGCACCGTCGGCAACCCGGTCGAGGGTCGAGTCGAGGAACGCGCCCCACGGCCCGCTCGTGCCGCGCGCCCGCGCGACCGCGCCGTCGAGCATGTCGCTGAAAACGAACGCCGTGATGACCAGCGTGCCGACGAAGAAATGACCGCGCGGGTAGAAACCGAGCGCGCCGCCGGCGACACCGATCGTGCCGACGATCGTCAACGCGTCCGGAGTCACGCCCCAGGTGACCAGGCGTCGGGCCACCGGCTCGGTGACTTTGCTGATCTGCGGCCGGGCGTGGATTCCGAGCATGGCAACGGCAGGATAGCCAGCCCCGCCGGAAACCCGGGTTTACCGCAGCGTGCGATCCGGCGCCGGTTGCTCGGGAAAGAGTGCCGCGGTTGTTCTCCTTGAACGTCTTGTACGCAAGGAAAAGGTTGAGCGTCTTGACGACCTCCTCGACGACGACCGGCATGCCACCCGTGCTCAGCGTGGGTGAGGTCCATGGCGCCTCCCGAGAACACTGAGCGTGACCGCCGCGGAGATTGCCGACCCCCTCTTGCCCGAATTCGGTCAGGGGTGGAGAGTGGCGGCACCGTTCACACGTGGAGGTTCTCGTGGCCGACAAGTCCAGCACCCCCGGGGCCGCCGTAGGCAGAGCACCTATGGTCGACGAGCCGGCCCGCATCCGAAACGTCGTGCTCGTCGGCCATTCCGGGGCGGGCAAGACGACTCTCGTCGAGGCCCTCCTCGTGGCGACCGGGACGATTCCTCGACCCGGCCGCGTCGAGGACGGCAGCACGATCAGCGATTTCGACGAGGCGGAGATCCGCCAGCAGCGGTCGATCTCGCTGACGGTCGCGCCGTTCGAGCACGACGGCGTCAAGGTCAACCTGCTCGACACTCCCGGCTACGCCGACTTCACCGGTGACCTGCGCGCCGGGTTGCGCGCGGCCGACGCGGCCCTGTTCGTCGTGAGCGCGGCCGACGGCATCGACGGGACGACCCGGATGATCTGGGAGGAATGCGCGAGCGTCGGCATGCCGGGCGCGGTCGTCATCACGCGGCTCGATTCTCCGCGCGCGAACTTCGAGGAGACGCTGGCCGCGTGCCAGAACGCGTTCGGTGACGGCGTGCTGCCGCTGTACCTGCCGATGCATGCCGACGACGAGGCGGTGGCCGGGCTGATCGGCCTGCTCTCGCAACAGATCTACGACTACAGCGGCGGCGCCCGCGCGCAGCGCGATCCGGATCCGGAGCACTTGCCGTTGATCCAGGAGCACCGCAACGCGTTGATCGAAGGGATCATCGCGGAGTCCGAGGACGAGACGCTGATGGACCGCTACCTCAGCGGCGAGGACATCGACGTCAAGGTGCTGGTCGACGACCTCGAGACCGCGGTCGCGCGCGGCTCCTTCTATCCCGTGCTCGCCGCGTGCGCGGGCACCGGCCTCGGCATGGCCGAACTGCTCGAAGTCCTCACGTCGGCGTTCCCGTCCCCGCTCGAGCATCCGCTGCTGCCGGTGACCCGGCCCGACGGCGCCGCGGTCGAGCCGCTGTCGTGCGATCCGAAGGGCCGGCTGTGCGCCGAGGTCGTGAAGACGACGACCGACCCGTACGTCGGGCGAATCTCGCTGGTCCGCGTGTTCTCCGGCACGTTGGCGCCGGACAGCGTGCTGCACGTCTCGGGGCACGGCCTCGCCGACCGCGGCCACGACGACCACGACGTGGACGAGAAGGTCGGCGCGCTGTCCTCCCCGCTCGGCAAGCATCAGCGGCCGGTGCCGCATGCCGTCGCCGGTGACATCGTCGCGATCGCGAAGCTCTCCCGCGCCGAGACCGGCGACACGTTGTCGTCGAAGGACGACCCGCTGCTGGTGCACGCGTGGGAGATGCCGGAGCCGCTGCTACCCGTTGCGATTCAAGCGAAAAGCAAGGCCGACGAGGACAAGTTGTCGACCGGGCTGCAACGGATCGTCGCCGAAGAGCCGACCGTGCGACTCGAACGCAACATCGAGACGCATCAGCTCGTCCTGTGGTGCATGGGCGAGGCGCACACCGACGTCCTCATCGACCGCTTGCACACCAAGTACGGCGTCGACGTCGAGCAGGTCCCGCTGCGGGTGCCGTTGCGCGAGACGTTCGCCGGGCAGGCGCAGGGCCACGGCCGGCACGTCAAGCAGTCCGGCGGGCACGGGCAGTTCGCGGTGTGCGACGTGACGTTCGAGCCGCTGCCCTCCGGCAGCGGGTTCGAGTTCGAGGTGAAGATCTACGGCGGATCGGTTCCGCAGCAGTTCATCCCGTCGGTCGAGAAGGGCATCCGCGCGCAGATGGATCACGGCGCGGCGGCCGGCTATCCGGTCGTCGACATCCGGGCGACGCTCACCGACGGCAAGGCACACTCGGTCGACTCGTCCGACATGGCGTTCCAGCTGGCCGGCGGTCTCGCGCTGAAGGACGCGGCGGAGAAGACACAGGTGCTGCTGCTCGAACCGGTGCTCGACGTCTCGGTGCTCGTCGCCGACGACTACGTCGGCGCGGTGATGTCGGATCTGTCGACGCGTCGCGGCCGGGTCACCGGCACCGAGCCGGTCGGATCCGGCGGCCGCACACTGGTCCGGGCCGAGGTGCCGGAGATCGAGGTGACCCGGTACGCCATCGACCTGCGCTCGCTCTCGCACGGCACCGGCACCTTCACGCGGACCTACGTTCGGCACGAGCCGATGCCGACGAACATCGCGCAGAAAGTCCTCGCCGAAGCCAAGTCCGCCGACCATTAACTCAATTGCGAGATACAACCCGTAGACGTCCGCTATTTCGCAATTGATATCCAGGCTTCGGCGAGCAGTTGCCTCGTGTCGCGCAGTAGCTGCGGCAGGACTTTCGTGCGGCCGATGATCGGCATGAAGTTTGCGTCACCGCCCCAGCGCGGCACGACGTGCTGATGCAGGTGCGCGGCGATGCCGGCGCCGGCGACCGAGCCCAGATTCATGCCGACGTTGAACCCCTGCGCGCCCGAGGCCGCGGCCAGCGTCCGCATCGCCGACTTCGTGAACGCGCCGAGTTCGACCGTCTCCTCGTCGGACAGGTCGAGGTACGACGCGACATGCCGGTACGGCACGACCATCACGTGACCGGAGTTGTACGGGTAGAGATTCAGCACCACGAACACGTGCTCGCCGCGGGCGACGATGAGCGCCTCGGCGTCGTCGGACATCGATCCGATCCGGCAGAACGCGCAACCGTCCTCTTTGTTCTCGCCGCGCAGGTACGCCATCCGCTCCGGCATCCAGAGCCGCTGCCAGCCGTCGGGAACGCCGGCCCCGAACTGCTCGTCGGTCATTCGGCCAGCGTCTCCGGGTTGAGCGCGTGCGGATCGACGAGGCGGTTCGCGATGACGCGGTCGATCTCGGTGACGACGTCGTCGACCGGAACGCCGCGCCGTTCGACCCCGTTGCGGTAACGCAAGGACACCGCGCCGGCCTCGACGTCCCGCGGGCCGGCGACGAGCATGAACGGCACTTTCTGCTGCTGCGCGCGCAGGATCTTCTTCTGCATCCGCTCGTCGCTGTCATCGACCTCGACCCGTACGCCGATGCCGCGCAGTCGCTTCGCGACGTCGTGCAGGTACTCGACGTTCTCGGACCGGATCGGGATGCAGGTCGCCTGCACCGGCGCGAGCCAGGCCGGGAACGCGCCGGCGTAATGCTCGGTGAGCACGCCGACGAAGCGTTCGATCGAGCCGAACAGCGCGCGGTGGATCATCACCGGCTGGTGCCGTTGCCCGTCGGCGCCTTGATAAGTGAGCTCGAAGCGCTTCGGCTGCTGGAAGTCGACCTGGATCGTCGACATCTGCCAGGTCCGGCCGATCGCGTCGCGGGCCTGCACCGAGATCTTGGGTCCGTAGTACGCCGCGCCGCCAGGGTCGGGGACGAGGCTGAGACCGGACGCGTGCGCCGCCGACTCCAGCGCCGCGGTCGCCTCCTCCCACTCGGCCATCTCGCCGACGAACTTGTCCGACTCGTCGCGGGTCGACAGCTCCAGGTAGAAGTCGTCGAGGCCGAAGTCGCGCAACAACCCGAGGACGAAGTCGAGCAACGAGGTGAGCTCGCTCGGCATCTGTTCTTTGGTGCAGTAGATGTGCGAGTCGTCCTGCGTCATGCCGCGCACCCGGGTCAGGCCGTGCACGACACCGGACTTCTCGTAGCGGTAGACCGATCCGAACTCGAACAACCGCAACGGCAGCTCGCGATACGACCGCCCGCGCGACCGGAAGATCAGGTTGTGCATCGGGCAGTTCATCGCCTTGAGGTAGTAGTTCGCGCCCTCGAACTCCATGGGCGGGAACATCCCGTCGGCGTAGTACGGCAGGTGACCCGACGTGTGGAACAACCCCTCCTTGCTGATGTGCGGGGTGTTCACGAATTCGTAGCCGGACTCCTCGTGCCGGCGCCGCGAGTACGACTCCATCTCGCGCCGCAGGACGCCGCCCTTCGGGTGGAACACCGCGAGACCGGAGCCGAGCTCGTCGGGAAAGCTGAACAGGTCGAGCTCGGCACCGAGCTTGCGATGGTCGCGCTTCTCCGCCTCGGCGAGGAACTCCAGATGCGCGTCGAGCGCCTCGCTCGACTGCCACGCGGTGCCGTAGATGCGTTGCAGCTGCGGGTTCTTCTCGCTGCCGCGCCAGTACGCCGCGGCCGAGCGCATGAGCCGGAACGCCGGGATGTCCGAGGTCAACGGGACGTGCGGCCCGCGGCACAGGTCCTTCCACGCGAGGGTGCCGTCGGAATGAAGGTTGTCGTAGATCGTCAGCTCGGCCCCGCCGACTTCGACGTCGGCCCCGTCCGCGTCGGCCGCCCCGCCTTTGAGGCCGATCAGTTCGAGCTTGTACGGCTCGGCGGCCAGCTCGGCCCGCGCGTCGTCGTCGCTGACGACCCGACGGGAGAAGCGCTGCCCCTCGGCCACGATCTCGACCATTGTCTTTTCGAGCAGCTCGAGGTCCTCGGGCGTGAACGGCCGGTCGACGTCGAAGTCGTAGTAGAAGCCGTTGTCGATCGGCGGCCCGATGCCGAGCCGGGCCGACGGGAAGTGCCGCTGCACCGCCTGCGCGAGCACGTGCGCGGTCGAGTGCCGCACGATCGACAGTCCCTCCGGGCTGGCGAGCGACACCGATTCGACGACGTCGCCGTCGGCCGGTGTCCACGCGAGATCGCGCAGCGCGCCGTCCGGTCCGCGAGCGGCGACGGCGCCGGCGATCGCGAGCTCGCGAAAGACGTCGCCGATCGGCGTACCGGCCGCGACGACGTGCGGCATCCCGTCGACGGTGAGGCGGAGGTCGGCCATGGCGCGAGGTTATCGACCCACCGATCGTCACGGCGCGGCGACGCAGGGGTGGAATCTGCCGTTTCGGTGGGTACGCCCAGGTGCGACCGGAGGAGACGTCATGGGCAGGTACGACGAACCAACCCAGCGGGTGCGGACATCGCAGCCGCCGGCAGCGCCCCTGCCCGGCTCCCTCGACCCGCTGCGCGGGCACCGGCCCGAGCCGGAAACCGTCGAGACCGGGACCGGCTGGGTCGACACCGGCGGGGCGAGCGCGGAGGACGTCGACACCGCGGAAGCGAGCGCGGAGCCGACCGGCGTGCTCCCCCTCGACCAGATCTTCGACAGCCCCGGCGCCGGTGCGGCGAGCGCGGTCCGGGAGTCGACCGCGGCCACGGAGGCGCCGACCTGGACCGCCATGCCGGTCGTACCGGTGCGCAGCGAGCCGCTGCCCGCCGGCCCGCCGGACTCCTCGTGGAACCAGCCGTACGACGAAACCGGCGAGCCCGGATCGAATCGCGGGTCGGCGCTCGACGGCGCCGAAGAGGCGTTGGCCGGCGCCCGGGAACGGTTCGAAGCCTGGTTACGCCGCGACGACAACGGGCTGATGCTGCTGACCGCGGTCGTCGCTTGCGTGCTCATGATCGTCGTCGCGGGCGTCGGCGGCTAGCGGGAACCGGGCATTCACGTCGTAAGTGGGCGATACTGGGTTCGAACCAGTGACCTCCTCGGTGTGAACGAGGCGCTCTACCACTGAGCCAATCGCCCGGAAACCGGGCCAACTCTACCGGGCATTCGGGCGTACCCCGACCGGCCGATTGCCTCGACGTTGCGAAACGACGAGGATGGGGCTATCCGCGCGGGCGAAATGCCCGGAGCTTCCTGCTCCGGTGACGTTAGACCGCACCCTTCGGCGGGGTAGGCCGAAGGTAACGATTCGACCAGCGATCAAAGGACCCGTTACCGCGATGAGCACGCGACCCGACACGGTGACTGCAGAGCTGGAGCTCCGTCTCGTCGTACCCGGCAGCCCGTCGCTGCCGGTCGTCGCCGACCTCGCCTACGACCTGACCGACCCGTACGCGGTCCGGGTCGCGTTCCACACCGGCGGGCCGGACGTCGTCGAGTGGACCTTCGCGCGGGCGTTGCTGACCGACGGCGTCACGCATCCGGTGGGCGAAGGTGACGTGCAGGTGTGGCCCTCGCACAGTGCCGGCCGGCCCGTCGTCTGCATCTCGCTGTCGAGCCCGTCGGGCCGGGCCATGTTCGAAGCGCCGCTGTCGCAGCTGGTCGAGTTCCTGACGAAGACCTATGCGGTCGTGCCGACGGGCAGCGAAGGCGACTTCGTCGACGTCGAGGCGGAGTTGGCGCTGCTGCTGTGGAGCGAGCCCGAGATCTGAGCCGTGGCTCGGCGGGACTTGCGCTTAGAAAGGCAGGCGGCGGCCGGACGGGGTCCGCAGGTCGAGCGGCGCCGGCGCGGGTGTCGGCTTGGGGCGCTGGATCTGAACCTGCTTCATGGCCGGCCTCCCTCACTCATCTGCAGAGCCTCGCTCGATCGCTTTGACTTTCGTCCCTGCCCGTGGTTACCCGCATCGGCGGGACAGCCGGGTTCTTGAGGCCTTTCGGCGGCCGACCATCAGCCGTTCGGCGATCCGCCCACGATCGTCCGGCTGATTCCGTTGACGCCCAGATGCGCCAGTAGATCCGCTTCGTGCGCGGCGTCGAGGACGACGAGATCCCCTCGCCCGCCGGCGCCGAGATGGCCGATGTCGTCGCGGCGCAACGCCTGCGCGCCGCCGAGCGTCGCGGCGCGCAACACCGTCTCGACCGGCAGCCCCATCTCGAGACACGCGAGCTGCATCGCGTACGGCAACGACTCACACCATGAAGTACCGGGATTGCAGTCGGTCGCAACAGCAAGAGTGCAGCCGGCTTTCGTCAGGGTCGTCGCGTGGTCCCACCGGCCGCTGCGCGTATAGAGGCTCGCGACCGGGACGAGGACGGCGACGACGCCCGCCGCGGCCATGGCTGCGGCGTCATTCGCGCTGACGTGGTCGAGGTGATCGGCGCTGGCACAGCCGAGTTCGGCGGCGAGCGCGGCGGCGCCGGTCCGCGTCATCTGCTCGGCGTGAATGCGCAGACCGAACCCGTGCGCGCGCGCCTCGGTCAGGATCAGCCGAGCCTCGTCGACGGTGAACGCGCCCTCGTCGCAGAACACGTCGCACCACGTCGCGCCGCGGCTGCGCGCCTCGGGCAACGTCTGGACGACCTCGTCGACGTAGTCGTCACGATCGCGGTCGCGCGGCACGACGTGCGCGCCGAGATAGGTCGTCGTCACCGACGGCCCCTGCAACGCGGCGGCGACGTCGAGCAGCTTGAGCTCGTCGTCGACGGTCAGGCCGTAGCCCGACTTGACCTCGACCGTCGTGGTGCCGTTGCGCACCATCGTCGCGACCCGGCGTTGCGCGAACGCGCGCAGTTCGTCGTACGACGCTGCCCGGGTCGCGGCGACGGTCGAGTGGATGCCCGCGGGCGAGTACGGCGCGCCGGAGAGCCGGCCGACGAAGTCGTCCCGCCGGCTGCCGGCCCAGACGGCGTGGGTGTGGCAGTCGACCAGCCCGGGCAGGACGGCCGCTCCCCCGGCGTCGAGCTCGGGCAGGTGCCCGGTGGCATTGAGTTCCCGGTCCGGGCCGAACCACTCGACCCGGCCGTCGCGGATGACGAGTGCGGCGTCCGGCACCACCGGCCGCGCCCAGGTCGTGAGCCGGCCGATCCGCCGGACGACGAGATCGCTCACGCCCGCCGGGTCACGCTTGCCACGTCGGTGGCTTCGTCGCCGGCTCGAGCGGCATCCTTACGCCGACGTCGCGGGCGGTGTCGAGCGCGATCTCGTAACCCGCGTCGGCGTGCCGGATCACACCGGTCGCGGGATCGTTGGTGAGCACGAGCTCGAGCCGGCGCCGGGACAGATCGGTTCCTTCGGCGACGACCACGAGGCCGGCGTGGATCGACTTGCCGATCCCGACGCCGCCGCCGTGATGGATGGACACCCACGACGCGCCGGAGGCGGTGTTGACGAGTGCGTTGAGCAACGGCCAGTCGGCGATCGCGTCGGACCCGTCGCGCATCCCTTCGGTCTCGCGTTCCGGCGACGCGACCGATCCGGAGTCGAGGTGGTCGCGGCCGATCGCGACCGGCGCCCGCAGCACGCCGCGCGCGACCAGGTCGTCGAACGCGAGCCCGGCGATGTGCCGTTCGCCGTACCCGAGCCAGCAGATGCGCGACGGCAGTCCCTGGCCCTTGACCTTCTCGCGGGCGAACCGGACCCAGCGCTGCAACGGATCGTCGTCGGGAAACGCGGCGAGTACGGCGTCGTCGGTCGCGGCGAGGTCGGCGTCGTCACCGGACAGGCAGGCCCACCGGAACGGGCCCGCGCCGCGCGCGAACAGCGGCCGGATGTAGGCGACCACGAAGCCGGGATAGTCGAACGCGTTGGTGACACCGGCGTCCTTCGCCTGGCCGCGCAAGCCGTTGCCGTAATCGAACACGACCGAGCCCGCGGCTTGGAAATCGAGCATCGCCCGGCAGTGCAGGGCCATCGCCGCGGTGGATCGGTCGAGATACTCGTTCGGCTTCGCGGCGCGCAGCTCGATCGCCTCGTCGAGGGTCATGCCGTTCGGCACATAACCGTTGAGTGCGTCGTGCGCGCTGGTCTGGTCGGTGACGACGTCGGGATGCACGCCGCGGCGTACCAGCTCGGGAAATACGTCGGCCGCATTCGCGACGACGCCGACCGACACCGCCCGCCCGTCGCTCGCTGCCTGCTGCACCCGCGCAAGCCCGCCGTCGAGCGAATCGGCGATCTCGTCGAGGTAGCCGTGGTCGAGCCGGCGCCGCGCCCGCCACGGATCGACCTCGATGCACAACGCCGCGCCGCCGTTGCCGGTGACGGCGAGCGGTTGCGCGCCGCCCATCCCGCCGAGCCCGGCGGTGAGGACCCACCGGCCGGCGAGGTTGCCGCCGAAGTGCTGGTTGGCGACCTCGCCGAAGGTCGCGTACGTACCCTGCAGGATCCCTTGGGTGCCAATGTAAATCCAGGATCCCGCGGTCATCTGCCCGTACATCGTCAGGCCGAGTGCTTCGAGCTCGCGGAAGTGCTCGGGCGTCGCCCACTTCGGCACGAGGTTCGAGTTGGCGATGAGGACGCGCGGGGCGAGGTCGTGCGTGCGCAGCACGCCGACCGGCTTGCCGCTCTGCACGAGCAACGTGTCTTCCGGACCCATCGTGCGCAACGTCTCGACGATCGCGTCGAAGCTGCGCCAGTCCCGTGCGGCCTTGCCGCTGCCGCCGTAGACGACCAGGTCCTCGGGCCGCTCGGCGACCTCGGGATCGAGGTTGTTGTGCAACATGCGCAACGCGCCCTCGGCGCCCCACGTCCGGGCGCTGCGGTCCGGGCCGCGCGGCGCCCGGACGACCCGTGCGGTGCTCATCACTGCATCTTCCCAGTGACGGTCTCGACCGCGGCGCGTAGCTCGCCGTCGCGTACGGCGGTGACCGCAGCTTCGATCTCCGGCGCGAGGTAACGATCCGGGCCGGCGCCTTCGATGCCGCTGTCGCGCAGTGCCGCGACCGCCGCCGCGCCGGCCGGGCCCGGGGTCAGCGGCGCGCGCAGGTCGAGCGCGCGGGCGGCGGTCAGCAGCTCGATCGCGAGCACTCTCGTGAGGCCGTCGATGCTGCGCCGCAGCTTGCGGCCGGCGGCCCAACCCATCGAGACGTGGTCCTCCTGCATCGCCGACGACGGGATCGAGTCGACGCTCGCCGGCACCGCGAGCCGCTTCAGTTCGCTGACGATGCCGGCCTGGGTGTACTGCGCGATCATGTGCCCGCTGTCGACGCCGGGCTCGGTCGCGAGGAACGGCGGCAGGCCGTGCGAGCGGTTGCGGTCGAGCATCCGGTCGGTGCGCCGTTCGGAGATCGAGGCGAGGTCGGCGGCGGCGATCGCGAGGAAGTCGAGCACGTAACCGATCGGCGCGCCGTGGAAGTTGCCGTTGGACTCGACCCGGCCGTCGGGCAGCACGACCGGGTTGTCGATGGCCGCCGCGAGCTCGTACGACGCGACCCGAGCCGCGTGCTCGATCGTGTCCCGCATCGCGCCGGCGACCTGCGGCGCGCACCGCAACGAGTACGCGTCCTGCACGCGGGTGTCGTCCGGCCCGGCATGCGACGCGACGATGCCCGATCCGTCGAGCACCGCGCGCATGTTCGCGGCCGAGATCGCCTGTCCGGGTTGCGGCCGCAGCCGTTGCAGGTCGTCGGCGAAGACCCGATCGGTGCCGAGCAACGCCTCGACACTCATCGCCGCGGCGATGTCGGCGTGCACGACGAGCGCGCGCAGGTCGTGGATCGACAGCAGCAGCATGCCGAGCATGCCCTCGGTGCCGTTGATGAGCGCGAGGCCTTCCTTCTCCGCCAGCTCGACCGGCTCGATGCCGGCCTCGCGCGCCGCGGCGGCGCGTTCGCCCTCGCCCATCAACGTCAACGCGACGTGTGCGAGCGGAGCGAGATCGCCGCTGCAGCCGAGCGATCCGAACTCGCGCACGACCGGCGTCACACCGGCGTTCAACAACCCCGCCAATCGCTGCGCGACGACCGGTCGCACGCCGGTCCGGCCGGTCGCGAGCGTCTGCAGGCGCAGCAGCATCATCGCCCGGACGACGTCGCGTTCGACGACGGTGCCGCTGCTCGCCGCATGCGACCGGATCAGCGACCGTTGCAGATCGGCGCGGCGGTCGAGCGGAATGTGCGTCGTCGCCAACGCGCCGAAGCCGGTCGAGATCCCGTACGCCGGGCGGTCCGCGTTCGCGAGTGCTTCCACCTGCGCGCGAGAAGCAGTCATCGCGTCGACCGCGTCGGCTGAAAGCTCGACCGGCACGTCGTCGCGCGCGACCGCGAGAACCTGTTGCGGCGTAAGGGGATCCGGCCCGACGAGAACGTGCATCAGCCGGCGAGCATCTTGACGATGGCCGACGCCATCGCGTCCGCGGCCTTGACTTGCCAGGTCTTCGAGGTGAGCAGCGCGGCGTCGGTCGCGTTGCGCATGTTGCCGCACTCGACAAGCACCTTCGGCTCGGTCGTCAGGTTGAGCCCGGCGAGGTCGTCGCGGTAGGCGAAGCCGTTGGACCCGTCGTACGTGCTGACCGGCATACCGGTCATCGCAAGCAGCTGCGAACGCAGGTACCCGCCGAAGCGCACCGAGGCATTGATGACGCGATTGTTCGGACCGTCGGCGACCGGGAGCAGGATCGCGAAACCGCGCCCGCTGGTCGGGCCGCCGTCGGCGTGGATGTCGATCGAGATGTCCGCGTGGCCCTGGTTCAGCAACCGGGCGCGCTGGTCGACGCACGGGCCGATACCGGTGTCGGAGGTGCGGGTCCACACGACCTTCGCGCCGGCGGCGCGAAGCTTCTGCGCGAGATAGTTGGCGACCGCCCAGTTGAAGGTGTGCTCGTCGTAACCGCCGCCGGTCTGGGTGCCGGTGGTGTCGCAGTCCTCGTACTCGCGACCGTTCCAGACCTGCTTGTTCAGGTAGCTGGGATCGGTGTAGTTGCGGCCGTTGTGGCCGGGGTCGATGCCGACGATCTTGCCGACCAGGCTGCCGCTCGCATGCGTGGACGGCGGCGCCGGCGGGGTCGGGGGTGCAGCCGGAACGACGAGCGCCACGAGTGCCGCGAACAACGCGAGAAGCCCTCCGAGGCTGATGCCCACGTCACCACCTTCTCAGGGATCGATGTCGGCGGCCGCACGGCGGGCAAAGACCCTCGCCGCCCGTTCGGTCAAAGCGCCCGGCGCGTCGGCGAGCGGTGCGCCGTCGATGGCGCGGATCGGTTGCACGCCGCGCGTCGTCGACGTGATGAAAGCCTCGCGCGCACGGTGCAGCGCGGCCATCGGCGTCGCGAGTTCGTGCACCGGTACGCCGTCGTCGCGCAACCACTCGACCAGCAGCTCGCGGGTGATGCCGGCCAGGCAACCGGACTCGAGCGGCGGCGTCACCAGCGCGCCGTCGTACTCGAAGAAGACGTTGCTGCCGGTGCCTTCGCAGACCTCGCCGCGCGTGTTCGCGAAGATCGCCTCGGCCGCGCCGCGATCGTGCGCGTAGCGCAGCGCGACGACGTTGTCGGCGTACGAGATCGTCTTCAACCCCGCGGTCGCGGACCGTTCGTTGCGCGTCCACGGGACGACGGCGACGTCGGTCGTCGGCGGCCAGTCCGGCAGCGGGCCGGTGGCGACGAGAACGGTCGGCTGCGCAGTGCCGCGATCGGACCCGTACGGCGACGGGCCGCCGGTGACGGTGATCCGCAGCCGCGCTCTCGCCGGCCTGTCGTCGAGGACCGCGTCGGCGCCGCGCCGGATCAGCGCCTCGTCGATGTCGAGGCCGAGGCCACGGGCCGAGTCGCGCAGCCTTCGCAGATGCCGGGTCAGCGCGAACGGCCGGCCGCCGACGACCTCGACGGTTTCGAAGACGCCGTCACCGACGACGAGCCCGTGGTCGTCGGCGCGAACGACCGGGACCGTCGGATCGTCGACGATCGCGCCGTTGCACCACAGCCGCGCGGCGGTCATGACACCACGCCGATCAGTCGGCTCACTTTGAGCTCGGTCTCCTCCCACTCGCGGTACGCGTCGCTGCCCCAGGTGATCCCCGCGCCGGTCCCGAGCAGCAGTCTGCCGTCCGACCACTCGAACGTGCGGATCGCCACGGCGAGCGATCCGATCTGCCGGTCGGCGTCGACCCAGCCGACGGCGCCGCAGTAGGCCCCGCGCGGGACCGGCTCGAGCTCACCGATGATCCGCAGCGCGCTCGACTTCGGCGCGCCGGTGACCGACCCGGGTGGTGCCGCGGCGGCGAGCAGGTCGGCCCAGGTCTTGCCTTCGTCAAGCCGCGCACGGACCCGGGAGACGAGATGGACGAGGCCGGGATGCTCCTCGACCGCGAGCAGATCCCGCACCTCCACCGAGCCCGTGACGGCGACCCGGCCCAGGTCGTTGCGGACCAGGTCAACGATCATGACGTTCTCGGCGCCGTCCTTGTCGGTGAGCCCGTCGCGGGTGGGCGCGGTGCCCTTGATCGGACCCGAGACGACGACGTCGCCGTCGCGGCGCAGGAACAGTTCCGGGCTGGCGGACGCGACTCTCAGGCCGGCGCTGGGCAGGTTAACGGTCGCGGCGTACGGCGCGGGGTTGCCGCGAGCGAGTGCGGCGGCGAGGGCGTACAGGTCCGGGACGGGTTCGAGTTCGGCGCTGAGGATGCGGCAGACGTTGACCTGGTAGACGTCGCCGCTGGCGATGCGGTCGCGGACGGTTTCGACCGCGCCGACGTACGCCGCCTTGTCGAGGCTGGACGTCCAGCGGCCGGTGACCGGCGTCCACTCCGGTGCGTCGCCCGGAGGTGGTACGGCGGCGGTCGCGAACCGCGCGCAGACGAGCCGGCCCTCGAAGGTCTGGACGACGATCCAGCGGCCGGCGCCGTCGAGCCGGCGCGGGTCGTCGCTGAGCTCTTGCAGATCGGTGTAGAGCCAGCCGCCGGCGATCGCCCAGTCGTCGTCCGGCCCGGGGATCACGGGCGCAGCGAGAGGCCCGCGGCGACCTCGAGAACGCAGAGCGCCGCGAGCCGTACGGTTCGCTCGTCGGCGGCGTCGCGGGTGGCGTCGACCTCGGCGATGTCGACCGCGCGGACCCGGCGGTCGAGGCCGGCGCGGAACGCCGCGCGCAGGATCTCGGCCGCGGACAGCCCGCCGGGCAGGCTCGCCGGGCAGGCCGGGGCGACCGAGCGGTCGCAGACGTCGAGGTCGAGGTCGACGTAGACGGGCGCGTTGCCGGCGCCCGCGATCCGGAGGGCTTCGTCGAGGCAGTCGTCGATACCGCGGTTGGCGACGTCGGTACGGCTGAAGACGGTGACGCCCCGCGCGGTGGCCTCGTCGGCGTAGGACTTGCTGTTGGCCCAGTCGGCGATGCCGATCTGGACGACGCGGTGCGGGTCGAGGCCGGCGTCGATGAGGTTGCGGACCGGGCTGCCGTTGCTGCGGCCGTCGCGGATGTCGTGGTGCGCGTCGAGCGTGACGAGGCCGGCGTGACTCAGGTCGTCGCCGAAGACGCCGGCGCAGACGGGGTACGTGAGCGAGTTGTCGCCGCCGATCGCGAGGACGATCGTCGCCTTGGCCGCCGCCGTGTGGGCGCGGGCGCGGGTCCGGAACTCGCCCTCGACCTCGGCGTCCGGATCCTCGACGTCGCCGGCGTCCCAAGCGGCGAGGCTGCTCACGTCCACGTGGCGGCCGGCACACCAGGTGGAGAACTTGCTCAGCGCGCGGCGGACGGCCTGCGGGGTCTTGTGCGCGCCGGTGGGGCTGATCGAGGTGGCGAAGGTGGGTACGCCGAGCAGCGCGAGGTCGGGTTCGCGGCCCGGCGGCGGACCGGCCGCCAGCCAGTCCGACGCCCGGGGCCAGCGCGGGTCGGTCACGGCGTCACCGTAGTGCCCCGGCTCCCGTATAGTGGTCGGGCGTTTGCAAGCGGACGTAGCGCAGTTGGTAGCGCATCACCTTGCCAAGGTGAGGGTCGCGGGTTCGAGTCCCGTCGTCCGCTCGGTGGAGCCGCGGCTCCATGGGGCTTGCCCCGCGGCGGGATGGCCGAGTGGTTTAGGCAAGGGCCTGCAAAGCCCTGTACGCGGGTTCGATTCCCGCTCCCGCCTCGGAGGGAGACTTGTCTCCACCGCACGGGCGATTGGCGCAGTCTGGCTAGCGCGCTTCCTTGACACGGAAGAGGTCACAGGTTCAAGTCCTGTATCGCCCACCACGAAAGTCCAGGTCAGCGGCCTCAGGTCACCAGCTGGTCCTGAACTATGTCGTCGCCGTAGGGGATGAGGTGTCCGAGCCCCCGCGGCTGGCGGGAGCCGGCGAACAACTTCCCGCCGAGGCCGGTGGGCGCATCCAGGTGGTCCCGCAGGACGGACTCCAGCCCCTCGAGCAGCTCGTTCGTCTTGCGCTGGGTCTCGAGCAGCTCATCGAGTCGGGTGCAGATCTCGACGAAAACCGTCGCTGCTTGGTCGGCATCCATGTGACGCTCCAACTGGCACGTTTGTTCAAACTCAAGGTATGCCCTATTTGTGAGTTTTGCGTGGGCCATTCGGGCTAACGCTCGCGCCACAATTCCGACCGCCCCGAGTCTGCCCCGTGGTCAACGGGTCCCGGGGAGCGCGGCACTCTTCCCGGCAGCCAACCAGGCGATGTCCGGTGCCGGCGGCTCGACAACGGGGTGGGGGCACAATTCGGGCGTGCCGGAAGACATCGAGCTGGCCTGGACGCCGACCATCGCTGCCGTGGAGGCCGCGCAGCGCGCCCGTCGCCGGGCCACCCGCGTGACGTGGCTCGAGTGGGCGTTCTGCGGTGCCGCAATCGTGTTCGTCGCTCCCGGCGTGCCGACCGCCGATCCGTACGCGCTGTTCGTGGTCGTTCTCTGCGTACTGCTCGCCACCGGGCTGTGGGGCTTCGGCTATCGGTGGGCCGTCCACTACCGCTTCAACCCGCAGCTGTACACCGAGGCGCGGATAACTCTCACCGACGACGGCATCGTCGAAACCCAGGCCGGCACCACGGTGCACGTGCCATGGGAACGCTGGAGCTCGCTCCTGCACATGCGCGACGCGGTGATTCTGATGATGGCGGACAAGGGAAACGGATTATTCCTGTTGCTGCACCGGCGCGCTGTGCCCGACGACGCGACCTGGGCGGACGTGCTCGACCGCGTCGAGGGCCGCGTCCGGCCGCACCCGCACGATCCCGGGCGACGTAAATCCGAGGCCGTTGCGCGAGTCTTGGGCGAATGATAGGCGCGTAGTGCCCGGCTCGTCGGAGTGGTTGCGCGCGGCGCTGTACGCCACCGTCACCGGTCTGTCCCTCAGCTGCACCGAGGGCGGGACGGTCGAGGTGTTCGCGGCGTGGATCGACGACGCCGACCGCCCCTGCTTCGTCCACCAGTACCCGTACTCCGACGGCGTCCTGGGATTTCGCTGCACCGATGACATCGAGGAAGACGTGTACGGCGACGCCCTCGCGGATCCGAGAGCGTTCGGTCAGGAGGTTGCGGATTTCGCCGTCGGCGAGCCGCTGGGCAGCGTCGCCGGCCACCTTCGCCCGGACCGGATCGGCGTGCACTGGTGCGGCGAGCTCGAGGACGAGCTGCCAGCCCTACCTGCCACCGCGCGCGCCACGGGCGGGCCGGACCGGCCGGAGTCGATTGCCCTACCACCGCGGCACCACTGACTTGTCCGAACCACGCGGGGTCATAGCCTGCGCTGGTTCGGACACATCGGCAACGAAGGGACTCGACCGCCATGGCTCGTGCCGCCAAGAAGACCACCTCGCGTCCGCGCAAGAAGGCGACCGCCGCGCGCCGCACGACCACTCGGCAAGCCCGTACGCCGCGCAAGGCCGCCGCGGCCGCACCGACCGCGACCGCGCAACCGACCGGCAAGGGCGTCGCCGATCTCGCCGGTGGCATGCGCACATTGCTCGGCGCGATCGAGCACGAGGTACGCGCCGTCAGTGCACTCAGCGAGCAGATCGACGCGCTCGTCGCCGAGCTCAACACCCGCCGCGACGAGCAGGCGGCGCGCCTGCTCGCCCTCGACGCGCTGCAAGGCTCCGTCACCGACGCCGGCCTCAGCTCGTTCCTCGACAAGGCCATCCGCCCGCGCCGTACCCGGGTGCCCGAGGTGATCCCCGAGCGGCTCACCGGCTGACCGCGCTTTGGCGAACTTTACGCCGGTATGTCGCGCGGCCAAGCGGGTGACGGCGCGCGGACCTCGCGGATAACCGTGACAAATGCCTGGCGGCGCGGGACGCTTTGGGCCGGAAGAAGTTCCCTCACCGCCGGGGAGAAACCGCGAGCATGCAGACCGCCAAGGTGCTCGTCGTCGAAGACGTGCCCGAGCTGTCCCGGCTACTCGAGATCACCTTCGAGCTCGACGGGCGGTTCGTCCCCATCGGTACCGCGACCAGCGGTGGTCAGGCACTCGATCTCGCGGCGCGCGAACATCCCGACGCGGTCGTCCTCGACCTCGGCATCGACGGCATCGACGGCATGGGCATCCTGCCGTCACTGCGAGCGGTGCTCCCGGCCGCGCGCATCATCGTCTTCACCGGCCACGACAACCCGATCCTGCGCGAGCGGGCGCTGGAAGCCGGCGCGTCGGCGTGGGTGCTCAAAGGGGGCGATCTGTCCGGGCTGCTGGACGAGCTCGGCACGACCCTCAACGACGTGACGTCGTAACTTTTCGGACCGGCTCGGTCAGGACGGCGACTGGGGATCGGCGCCGCCGGCACCGGAACCGCCGTACTCGGTGACCTCGTTCATGATGCCGACGGCCGCGCCGAAGATCGAGCCGACGACGACGATGCCGACGCCGATCCAGAAGACGGGCCAGTTCCAGTAGATGATCGCGACGCCGCCGACGACGAAGCCGATCACGATCACGGTCGCGGCGAACCACGACTTCATCGAGGCGCCGTGACCGCCGCCACCACCCGAGTTCGAACTCACGCCCGGCATCCTCTCAGACCGCCTGCTCGTCCTCTTGCCGTGCCCGCGCGGTCACGGCCAGCGGCCACAGCCGGTCGATCTCGGCGTTGAGCTCGGCACCGATCAGGATCGCGAGCGCGGTCAGGTAGAGGAAGAACAGCACCGCGACCGGCGCCGACAGCGGTCCGTACGTCGCGGTCGAGCGGAACGCCCACTCCAGCCAGAACCGCAGCAGCGACGAGCCGACCAGCCAGAGCCCGAGGGCAGCGGTCGCGCCCGGCAGCGCGCGCCGCCACGGCGTGCGCACCGGCACCGCGAGGTGGTAGAGCGTCGCGAGCAACGCCAACGAGATCAGCACGACCACGGGCCAGTAGCCGATCAGCGTGACCCAGTGCACGACGTGCCGCCAGTTCTTCGGCGCGAGCTTCGTGATGAGCGTCGGCCCGAGAACCAGCAACGGCAACAACACGATGCCGACGAACACGAAACCGATGTAGAGCCGCAGCGCGAGCAGCCGGCTCGACACCGCGCCGCGCATGTGCCGCAGCCCGTACGCGATCGTGATCGTGTTGACGAACGTCGCCATCGCCGACGATCCGGTCCACAGCGACAGCACGAAACCGATCGAGACGACGTCGGCGCGACCGTGATGCAGGATCCGGTCGAGGGCCGGCCGGATCGTCGAGTCGACCGAGCTCGGCACGATCACGTGCTTGAGCCCGCGCACGATAGCGTCTTCGAGACTGCGGATGTCGTCGGGCCCGAGATGCTTGCTGAAGTAACCGATGACACCGAGCACACCGAGCAGGAACGACGGCAGCGACAGCAGTTGCCAGAAGCCCGCCTCGGCCGCGAGGCCGAGCACGCGATCGTTCCACGCGCGGGCCAGCGTGCTGCGGACGACGCTCAACGTCACCCGCACGCGGCCACCGTCCGGGCGGTCGATCACCCGGTCGGCGTCGCTCGCGACGGTGACCATGAAGCAACGGTACGGCGTCTTTCCCGGCGCGTTCTGCGACACTTCGACACATGAGCGACCCGTACCTCGTCACCAACCAGCCGCCGCCGTTGACGGGGTACGACGTGTTCGGCAGCGACCTGGCCCTGGTCGAAGGGGTACGGCGGCACGAGGCCGGCTGGGCGGTCGAGGCGCTCACGTCGCTCGGCGAGCGGGCCGGCACCGGCGAGGCGCAGGAGTGGGGTCGGCTCGCCAACGAGTACCCGCCCCAGCTGCGGACGCTCGACCGCTACGGCAATCGTCTCGACGAGGTCGAGTTTCATCCGTCCTGGCACCGGCTCATGGAGGTCGCGGTCGGCAACGGCCTGCACGCGTCGCCATGGGTGGACCCGCGACCCGGCGCGCACGTCGCCCGCGCGGCCGGGTTCTCGGTCTGGTCGCAGGTCGAGGGCGGGCACGGCTGCCCGATCTCGATGACGCACGCCGCGGTTCCGGCGTTGCGGGCCGACAAGGCGCTCTACGACGAGTGGGTGCCGCGGCTGACGTCGTACGTCTACGACTTCGGGTTGCGGCCGCCGGCGTCGAAGGCCGGCTGTCTCGCCGGCATGGGCATGACCGAGAAGCAAGGCGGTTCGGACGTCCGCACCAACACGACGGTCGCCCGGCCAACCTCGGACGGCACCTATCTGCTGACCGGGCACAAGTGGTTCACGTCCGCGCCGATGTGCGACATGTTCCTGGTGCTGGCGCAGGCACCCGAGGGCCTGACCTGTTTCGTCGTACCGCGGGTGTTGCCGGACGGCAGCCGCAACCCGTTCCGGATCCAGCGGTTGAAGGACAAGCTCGGCAACCGGTCGAACGCGTCGAGCGAGCCGGAGTTCGTCGACACCGTCGGGTGGCGGCTCGGCGACGAAGGCCGCGGCGTGCGTACGATCATCGAGATGGTGATGATGACGCGGCTCGACTGCGTCATCGGATCGACGTCGTTGATGCGCGCGTGCGTGTCGCAGGCGACGCACCATGCGCGGCATCGGCAGGCGTTCGGCGGCTACCTCGTCGACAAGCCGCTCATGCGCAACGTGCTCGCCGACCTCGCGCTGGAGTCCGAGGCCGCGACCGCGCTGATGGTGCGGCTGGCGGCCGCGGTCGACTGCATCGACGATCCGAACGAGCAGGCGTTCAAGCGGATCGCGCTGGCGGTGGGCAAGTACTGGATCTCCAAGCGCGGCCCGTCGGTCGCGGCCGAGGCGCTGGAGTGCCTGGGCGGCAACGGGTACGTCGAGGACTTCCCGATGGCGCGGCTGTACCGCGAGGCGCCGCTGAACTCCATCTGGGAAGGATCCGGCAACGTCAACGCGCTCGACGTGCTGCGCGCGCTCGGCCGCGAGCCGTCGGCGTGGGAGGCGTTCCGGACCGAGGTCGCGGCCGCTCGCGGTGCCGACCGCCGGCTCGACGCCGCATGCGACGCACTCGATGCGCCGGTCGCGGACGGATCCGACGTCGAGGTGCGCGCGCGCCGGCTGGTCGAGCAGATGGCGTTGGTACTGCAGGGATCCTTGCTCGTACGCTTCGCCCCGCCGGCCGTCGCCGATGCGTTCTGCGCCAGCCGGCTCGGCGGCGACTGGGGCGCGGCGTTCGGCACGTTGCCCGCGTCGGCCGACACGCAAGCAATCGTCGAGCGAGCCACCCCGAAAGTCGGCTGAGCACCCAGCGACTTGTCAGCACCACAGGTCGCTATAGCGGCGCCACGTGCTGACAAGTCGCGAGGATCGGACGACCTACATGTGCGGGAAAGCGCTCGTCAGGTCGGGCTGGCTCGGCCAGATCAGGTCGGCGCCTTCGGGCAGCGCGAGGTCGTTCGCGAACGCCGGGCAGCGGTCGTACTGCGACCAGTACTTCTGCGCGTCGCCGGCGACGATGTCGCCCGCACCGCGCAGCAGGTCACACGTCAACCGCTCGCCGAACGTGTGCGAGACGTTGAAGAAGTAGTTGTCGTTGCCGATCGGGTCGGGGCTGATCTGCGTCGGGTCCGATCCCGACGACAGGTTGCACGTGCCCGACACCGCCGACGCCTCGGCCGGGCACGGATAGGCCTCCAGCGGCGCGATGATGTAGCCGAGGAAGTCACCTGCCGTCCCGATGCTCAAGTAGCCGCGCATCCCGGTCACCGTGTCGCGGACCTTCTGCACGATCTGCGGGTACATCTCGCCCGGGCCGCCGGAGAGCAGCACGTCGCCGATCCGGCCGCTGAAGTACGTGGTGCCCATGAGGTTGCCGGTGAACCACGGCGTGTTCACGGACCGGCCGGCCTCCGCGCCGATCGCCTTGCCGGCGTAGGACGAACCGAGCAGCGCCGCATTGGTCGCGACGTCGGTGAGCAGGTAGCTGTTCAGCGCCACCGCCGGCTTGCCGGACAGCGGCGTGGCGACGGCGAGCGCTTCCTTGACCTTCGTGACCACGCGCGCGGCGTACGCGTCGAGCGCGCACAGCGCCTCGGCCGGGTCCGCGTCGCCGTTGCTGAAGCCGGGGCAGCTCGCCCGCTCCGGCTGGGTGCGGCCGAGGGTGCCGACCTGGTCCATGCCGAAGCCGCCGAACGTCGACTGGAGCTGGTCGTCGAGCCGGCCGACGTAGTCGCCGGTGACCTTGAGGTTGCTCGACCCGAGCACGTCCGGGTGCGCGCCGAAGTTGACGTAGGTGTCGAGGATCTGGCCGGTGTGCGGGTCGCGCGCCTGCAGCACCCGCACCTCGTCGTCCATCGTCTGGTTGTTCGGGTCGTTGCTGAACTGGTTGTGGATCAGCCAGTCGCCGTCGGCCGGCGTGTACGCCGCCTCGCCGACCACGCCGCCGTGCACCGCGCCGTACTTCAACGTCGCGGGACGCGCCGACTTCCACGCGTCGACGATGGCCGCCACGGTGCGGTCGTGCACCAGCTTCAGGTACGACGACGGGACGCCGCCCCAGACGCCGACGGCGTCGGCGCCGCCGTGCGAGTGATCCGAATCGACGAGGATCTCGGACGCGGTCGGGACCGGTGTGCCGGAGTGACGGCCGGCCGCGAGCGCGGCGATGGCCGCGGACGCGTCCTTGCGGATCTCGGTGATGCCGAACGGGCCGACCTTGTAGGCGGCGAAGTACCCCTGCGTCTCGATCTGCGCCAGCACGATCGTGTTCTTGAAGTCGCTGACCGCCAGCGCGCGGCTGTGCGCGCCGTCGCCGAGGATGCCGTCGGCGGCCCGCCCCGACGTCGACGGGATCTGCACCTGGTTGGCGACCTTGAAGTCGGAGAAGCCGTAGCCGCCGAGGTAGAAGTCGTGGTTGGCCAGCATGTCCGGCGTCGGATTGATGTCCGCGACGCCACCGCCGACGAGATAGATCGCGTGATGCCCCTCGTTGTCGCCGTGGCCGTCGGCCAGCGCAACCGGGACGATGGCGGCCACGAGCGCCGCGACAGCGAGCAAGACGACGGGACGGCGCACGAGCAGCTCCTTCGGATGGGATCACAGCCTGCTTCCCGATCCGCGACCCGATTCCTGCCTGGGTTACGCCGAACCGAAGGCCATGATTTTGTGACCACATCACCACGAGCGCGAGCCCGGTTGGGTCGTTGAACGGAAGGGATAGTCCGCCCGGACGCCGAAGCCCGTTCGCGTCACCCTCGCCCTCGTGAGCCGGAGCACGCATGAAGCGCGTCGTCGTCGCCACCGCAGCGCTGTCCCTCGTCACCGCGGGCGGCGGTCTCGTCGCGCTCGCCGACAACCACGCGCCGGCATGGACCGGACTGCGCGCCGGCGTCGCCGTCGTCGACGCGAGCTGGCACGTCGGTGCCGGCGCCGGCCAGTACGCGTCCGACAACGACCCCTCCAACATCAACAACGAATGGGATCCGAACGCCCAGCACGTCAAGCAGGCGTCGTCGTACGGCGTGCAGTCGCGGCTGCAGATCCGCGCGATCGTGGCCCAGGACGGCAAGGGCGATCCGCCGGTCGCGCTGGTGAAGATCGACAACTACCTCGCGCAGGACATGCTGCAGCGCCGGATCGCGCAGATCCTCAGTGCCGACGGCAGCCCGGTCGACTACGACCACCTGCTCGTGTCGGCGACGCACGACCACAACTCGCCGTACTACTCCTCGCCCGCGGCCGGCGTCTGGTTGTTCCAGGACGCGATGGACCTGCGGATGTTCGAATACCAGGCCCGCCAGGCTGCCAGCGCCATCGAGCAGGCGACCGCGCACATGGTGCCGGCGCAGGTCGGCGCGACCACGGTGAACTACCCGTGGATGCAGGGAAACATCGCCGGGTCCGACGTCAACGAGGACGGCTCCCCCACCGGATATCCGTTGCAGGACAACGACCACGGCCTCGTCGTCATGCGCTTCGACGACATGTCGCAGCCGCACCATCCGAAGCCGCTCGCGACCTGGGTCAACTACGCCGAGCACGGCGAGTCGCTCGACGGCTACGACCTGTTCTCCGCGGACTGGCTCGCGCCGTTCCAGCGCTACGTCGACCGGATGACCGGCGCGCCGGTCGTGTTCAGCCAGGGCTCGGTGGGCTCCGCCGAAGGCCCGTACGACCACGCGTACGCCGATCACGGTGGCGGCGCGCCGATCCTCACCGACGGCGGCGACCAGATCCACGAGGTGTGGGCGCACATGGGCTACGCGCAGGTCGAGCGCGGCGCGCACCTGCTCGCCGAGCAGGTCTTCGGTGCGTGGACGGCGATCGGTCACGACGACGGGTCCGTGCAGGCGCCGTCGGCGAGCGACGTGCCCGTGACGATGCTGACGCATTTCGTCGCCGGTCCGCTGTCGCACCCTTATCCCTCGGTCGGCAACTGCCGCACCGGCCCGACCGACGCCGGCGATCCAGGCGTGTCCGCGGCCGGGCTGCCGGACTGCGAGCGTGCCTCGGACGGGCTGGGCACGACGTTGCCGTTCAGCCCCGGCCTGCTGAAGACGCTGAAGGCGGCCGGAGTCCCCGTGCCGGACAACTACGACGTGTCGTCGTTCGGCACGGTCGAGGAGAACGCGCGGATCAAGCTGCAGGCCGTCCGCATCGGCGACGTGCTGCTCGCGTCGTGTTCGTGCGAGCCGCAGGCCGACCTCATCCGCAACCTGGAGAGCCGCACCGATCGCCCGGTCGGCGACCAGTACTACGGCTTCGACTACGCGAACCAGGCCGACGTCGACGAGGGCTGGCCGGTCGGTTACGACCAGGGCCAGCCGGCGACCCAAGTGCCCGCCTGCTTCGCCGCGTCCCCGACGTCGTACTCGTGCCCGGATCCGCGCGACTACCTCGGCCAGCGCCGCCTCGCCGTGACGAAGGCCGCGTACGACCACATGGAAGCGGAGATCAACAACGACGCGGCCGGCTGGAACGATCCGTCGTACGTCTCGCAGGCCAACTCCGAGCCGAGCGACGTCAGCCAGATCAAGGGCAACTTCACCCACACCGAACTCGGCGCGGGCGCGTACGCGACCTGCGGCGGTTACGCGGTCAGCGTCGGCCTCGGTCACACCGGCGACTACAACGGATACACCGTGAGCTATCGCGAGTACATGGCCCGCGACGCGTACCGCAAGGCGCTGACGACGTACGGCCCGCACACCGCGGACTACATGGTGACCAACCTGCTCGCGATGGCGGCGAACCTGCGCTGCGGCAGCCCGCTGCTGGCCCAGCCGACCGACCCGATCGCGACCGCGGACGAGGCGCGCCAGCAGGCCGAGTCGATCGCGGTCGGGCAGATCTCGTCGGCGTACTACGACGCGTGGACCGCGCAGATCCCGGACAGCGCCGGACCGGCCGCGGCCGTGACGCAACCGGCGGCGCAGGTGCAGCGGTTCGACGACGCGACCTTCACCTGGAACGGCGGCGACAACTGGACCGACAACCCGACCGCGCGGGTCGAGCGGCAGGCGCCCGACGGCAGCTGGCAGCCGTATGCCGACCAGAGCGGCGAGGTCGTCGTCAGCCTCGAGACACCGGGCAGCTTCGTGACCTCCGCGTCCGACTACCGGACCGGCGCGCAGGCGTGGCACTGGACCGCGTCGTTCGAGGTCTTCGACGCGAGCCCGCGGGTCGACCAGGTCGGCGGCCAGGTCGCGAACGGCGTGTACCGGTTTGTCGTCGACGGAGCGATCCACACCGGCGGCGCGGTCGCGCCGTACCACCTCACGTCGGCGCCGTTCACGGTCGTGCCGTGGACCGGCATCACCGCGCACGACCTGACCGTGAGCGGCGGCACCGCGTCGTTCGTGATCGACGCGATCCGCTACCCGCGGCTGCCGGCACACCACTCGCAGCTCGCGTTCTACAGCGACGACCAGGGCGGGCTCGTCGACGCGCACGGCAACTACCTCTACAGCGTCGTCTGCAAGCGCTGCTCGGTGCGGCCGTGGGCGACCGCCGGCACGGTGGCGAGCGCGGTCGTGCTGGTCACCTCCTCGGACGGCCGGACCCGGCAGGTCCCGGCGGCCTACGACGCGGCGACCGGCCGCTGGGCCGCGTCCGTCGATCTGCGCCCGGGCGACGTCGTGAGCGTGCCCGCGGGAGGGATCCGGGACCAGTACGGCGAAACCAACGGGCAAGCGCTGACCGCGTCCTGACCCACGGGACGGCCCCGGGGCTCCGGGGCGCAGCGCAGGAAACGAGGGAGCACGACGTGCGCGCTACCCGTCCGCTGCTGATCGCGACCGCCGCGGTGACCGGCCTGACCGCGGCGCTCGTGCCGACCACCGCCGGCGCCAAGAGCGGGCCGCAGGTCATCCGTGACGTCCGCGCATCGGTCGCGGACATCCCGCTGCACGGGGTCACCTATCCGATCGACGACAGCCACCCGCAGCCCGACACCGAGATCGAGCCGTCGATCGCGGTCAACCCGGCCAACCCCAACAACGCGGTCGCGGCGTTCCAGGAGGATCGGGTCGACGCGGGCGGCGACGCGGGCAACGGCTGGGCGACGACGACCGACGGCGGCAAGATCTGGCACCACGGCTACCTGCCCGGCCTGACCCGCTACACCGGCGGCTCGTTCGACCGCGCGTCGGACGCGGTCGTGACGTTCGGCGCCGACCCGGCGCAGAAGGGCCACTACCTCGTCTACGCCAACAGCCTCGTGTTCAACGACGGCAGCGGCCCCTCGGGTGACTCCAGCAAGAGCGGCATGGCGGTCAACGTCTCCCGCGACAACGGGCTGCACTGGTCCAAGGCGGTCGTCCTCGAACAGGACGGGCTGGAAGGGCTCAACGACAAGAACTGGATCGTCGCCGACAACGGCACCGGCACCGGCCACAAGACCGGCCGCGTCTACGTCGTGTGGGACCGGATCACGCCGATGGTCTACACCTACTGCGACGCCGGCTGCGACAAGCTCGCCAACTGGGCCGACGCGACGACCGGCAACAACACCTTCTACGTCTACAACGCGCAGCCCGGCATCGGCTCGTACCCGCTGGTGGAGCCCGACGGCACCCTCGCGGTCATCTTCCAGGGCGACTTCGGCGGCCCGCCGGGGATCCAGAACCCGCCGTCGACGGAGAACCCGGCCGACGTCGCGGTCGGCGGATCGCAGCTGCAGATCGCGCTCGCGCCTGACGCGGGAGCGGTGCCGTGGCCGGCTCCGCTGACGTTCACGCCGGTGTCGACCGGCATCTCGGCGAACAACGACAACGCCGTCGCCGAGCAGCGCGCCGGCAGCCTGCCGGCCGCGGCGGTCGACCACAAGACCGGCGAGCTGGTCGTCGCGTGGGAGGACGGCCGGGCCCGCAAGGACGGTCTCAACGACCTGTTCTTCGCCACGTCGATGAACGGCGTGACATGGTCGCCGCCGCGACGGGTCAACAAGGACTCGGAGAGCAGCCACATCGACCACTGGAACGCCATGGTCGACATCGCCAACGGCGTGATCAGCATCGGCTACCAGCAGCGCGTCGAGACCAAGGGCGTGGCGAACACGCGATCGCCGAGCGGCCTGTCGCCGTACATCGACACCTACTTCCAGCAGTCGACCGACAACGGCGCGACGTGGTCGAACCCGGTGAAGGTCAACGCCTTGCGGTCGGATGTCGGATATGCGGCATTCAGCCGGGGCGGCGCGTTCCTCGGCGACTACAACCAACTCGCGGTCGGGTCGAACGGGCGGGTGTACCTCGTGCACAACATCGCGATGGCGAAATACCGCGGCGAGCCGTGCAACTGCAACTTCCGGCAGGGCGACGGGCACCAGCACCAGTACACATATGTCGCGGTTATCCAATTGGCCAAGGGCTGAACGGACTTGCGCCTTAGCCGTTCGGAGGGTCAACCCGGCGTGGGTTTGAACCGAAGAGATCACATGCCCACGACTGCGTGCGACGGCGCAGCCGCGACCGCCCGGCCGCGCCTTCGGGCGATCCTGCGCCACCTCGGCCTGAGCCTGCTGTGGGCGAACATCGTGCCCGCCGCGCTGTTCTACGCCTGCTTCGCGGCCGGCAACGTCTGGGCCGCGCTCATCGCCGCGCTCGCGTGGTGTTACGGCGCGATGGCGTGGCGGGTGTCGACCAAGCGGCCGACGTCGGGCCTGCTGTGGCTCACCGCGATCGGCCTGACCGTGAAGACCGCGCTGTCGATGGCGACTGGGAGCACGTTCCTGTACTTCGTCCAGCCGGCGGTGAACGACGCGTCGGTGGCGCTGCTGTTCCTCGCCTCGCTCGCGACCGCCCGACCGGTCGTGGCCCGGCTCGCGTCGGACTTCTACCCGATGACCGAAGACGTCGCGGTGCGGCCGCGGATCCAGCGGCTGTTCTGGCGGCTCACCTTGCTGTGGGCGTTCGTCTGCCTGGTCAAGGCCGCCGCCACGTTGTGGCTGCTCGAATCGGTGTCGCTCGGCACCTTCGTCGCGGTGAAGACCGTGATGACGCCGGCCATCGCAACCGTCGGTGTGATCGCGACGGTCGTGATCGCCCTGCAGGTGGCGCGGCACGAGGGCCTGCTGCACGGTTCCGGAACTCCGGCGCCCGCGCCGGCCTGAATCGGGCTTACAGCCGGACGATCTCCGCTTCCCTGAGTGGATGCGCCGAGCCCGTCGCGGCGGTGTCGGGGGCCATGCCACCGGCGATCAGGACCGTACCGTTGTGCAGCAACGTCGTGGTCTCGCAGCATGCCCGTCCGGCCTGCAGCTGCGGTGTCGACGTCCACGCGACCCATCGAGACGTCCGGGAATCGAAGATCTCCGTCGTTCGCAGCGCCACGTTCTTGTCGTCGACGCCGCCGGTCACGAGAACGCGCCCGTCGTGCAGCAGCGTGGCGGTGGCACCGGCCCGCGGCGTGCTCATGCTCACCGCGGACGTCCACGTGTCCGTGGCGGGGTCGTAGAGGAACGCGACGGACGTCGCCGACGGCAATACGCTCCCGCCGCCGACGCGGACGCCGTTCCCGGTCCCGACCTGGCTGAGCGCTGCGTTCTCGTACCGCAGACCACCCGCGACGAGAATGCGGCCGTCCGGAAGGCGGCTCATCGCGCATTCGGCGAGTCCAGCCGGGACAGGGCGGGTCAGTTGCCACAGGCCGGCGAGATGTCCGGTCGGGTCGGCGCCCGGCGTGTAGATCTCGAAGTCACTCGGGCTGGTCCCGCACCCGGTGAACACACGCCCGTCCGGAAGCAGGAGCGCATGGGCGAGCGAGTCGTTGACGAGCATCGAGCCGGTGCTGTGCCAGGTCGACGTGGCGGGGTCGTAAATCTCGGCAGCGCCGGCGCCCGCGCCGAGCCATGTCTCGCTTATCCCCGGCTGGCTCACGTCGGTGGCCGACCCGCCGGCGACCAGGACCATGCCGTTCTTGAGTGTGGTCACGGCGGCGCCGACGTGTGGCGCGTTCGTCGACGGACCGGCCCGCCAGGTACCGCTCGACGGAGTGTAGATCTCGGTGCTCTCGCTCAACTGGCCGAGCGACGCGGCGGTCGGGTCCATGCCTCCGATGACGAGGACCCGCCCGTCGTGAAGGGTGACCGCGGCGCTCTCGTACCGAGCCCGGGCGAGCGAGGCCGTTGACCGCCACGTGCCGTTCGCGGGGTTGTAGATCTCGGCCGTCTTGAGCGCTCCGTTGCCACTGGAGCCTCCGACGACGAGGACCCGCCCGTCGGCGAGGGTCGTCGCAACGGCGCTTTCACGAGCGTGGACCAACGAGCCGGTGATGCTGGATCGAGCGGCCCAGCCCGGTGAGGCGCCGACGACCACCGCGAGCGAACCGGCAAGGGCCAACCAACGGATACCGCGCCGACGAGTCATCGCTACCTCTGCGAGGTTGAGACCTAACGGACGCCATCAACCTTGCAGCTACCGACAAACCGGCGCAAGGCAGGTACGGAGCCGGAGCCGGACAAGCCGGTCAGGCGGCGATCCGGTCGAGGAACCGCCGTACGGCGTCGAGGTAGCGGGCGTTCTCCTCGACGAAGAGCATGTGTGCGGACTCCTCGAAGATCACTAACTCGGCGTCCGGGAGCAGCTTCGCCATCTCCTCGCCGGCGCCGACCGCGCAGGTGCGGTCGTACCGGCCGGACAGCACGAGCACCGGATGGGTGACGTCTTCGAGCCGGTCGGCGACGTCGAGGCCGCCGTAATCCTGGGTGGCGAAGTGCCGCAGCACGTCCGGCGAGAAGCGGGTGCCGGGAGCGTTGCGAACGTACTCGTCGATGAGCGGCCCGGCCGGATCGCGGAAGTGGAACGGCATCTGGTCGCCGAGCAGCTTTGCCGCGCCGTCCTCGGTCTGGACGGTCGCCTCGCCGGCCCACGAGTCGGTCACCTGCTGTCTCAGCGCCGCGGGTTCGAAGCGGTCGAGCTCGGTGTCGACATTGTCGAGCCAGCGGGACGAGGCGACGCCGGCCGAGACGATCGTCCCTTTCGGCTCGCCGGGATGGTCGACCGCGTGCTGCAGGACGACGAACGCGCCGTACGAATGGCCGAGGGTGGCGTAGTTGTCGTGGATGCCGAGCGCGGTCGCAAGGGCGCCGACGTCGTCGGCCATGCGTTGGATGGTCCAGGTGCTCGGGTCGGTGCGGTTGGACTGACCCTGCGATCGTTCGTCGACGAGGACGATTCGGTAGCGGCCGTCGTCGGTGAGCTTGTCGAGGTAGCTGCCGAACATGTGATGGTCGAGGCCGGGTCCGCCGTGGAAGACGAGCAGCGGGAACGCGTCGCTGTTGCCGCGTTCCTCTATATAGAGCGCGGTGTCACCGATGTCGACGAGGCGTCCCATCTTCGTCCTGCCCTTCTGTGTCTTACGGTGTCCAGTCGAGCGGCCCGAGTTGCGGGCGCAGCCGCAGCATCTCTTCTCGCGGCTGCGGCACCTCGAGCACGACCCGGCGGTACTCCTGGTCGGGCTGCAACGCGACGACGAGAACCTCGGGTGCTTTGCGTACGTCCCAGAAGTCGCGAGCCGAACCGAAACCGTAGCTGCCGGCGCGGATGACGCCGGGCCACGACGTGCCCGGCCAACGTAGGCCTTCCGCGGGTACGCGCTCACGCCGGAAGACGCCGACGCCTTCGATCGTGGCGATCGGCATCTCGATGGCTCGGCGGCAGCAGTAGAAGCGATCCCAGCCGCGTAGTTCGACGACGAATCGATCCCCGTCGACATGGAGAGCGATGGCCGTGGGCCGGCGCATGTTGAGCAGCGCCGGGACCACCAGCGCGAGCATGAGCAGCGCCGGGATCAACCCCGCGAACACCATGCGCGCAGTGTGTCAGGTGCCGCCGAGCCCGAACGCTGCGCGCATGTCCGGTGCGGCGTTGGCGGCGCCGAGCAGCGGCAGGCCGAGCAGCGTTTCGGTCGTGCGCAAGAGCGAGTAGTGGGTGAACGGGATGCTCGACCTCGTACCGCTCGGCACGCCGGGAGAGATGACGACGGCGGCGATGTGCTGATCCGCGCCGGTGCCCTCGTCCCAGGTCACGAAGACCGCGACGTCGCCGGTTTGGTACGCCGGTGAGCGCGTGATGCGGACGAGGATCGCGCCGAGCCATTCGTCGGCGAAGCGGGTCGAGCAGTCGTGGCCGTCGTCGCAGGTGTTCGGCTCGACGAACGTGAACGCCGGCAAGCCGGTGTCGAGTGCGGTCGCGAACGGGCCGTTGTTGTTGGCGCCCATCGGCAGATCCCACTGCGTGCAGCGGGTGCGGATCGGAACGAAGTAGGCGGCCGGATTGTGCTTGGGCGCGTACTTGCCCTGCGCGACCCGGTTGCACGCGGTCGGCATGTTCTCGGCGTAGGTGCGCCACTGCAGTCCGGCGTCGTCGATCTGGGCGAACAGCGAGGTGCGGTCCTGCGGGCAGGCGGCCGGCGAACAGTCGCTCGTCACTCCCCCGGTCGAGCCGGAGGTCGCGGCGAGATAGTTCGGCAGCGAGGGGTGAGTGATGGCGCGATAGTTCGTCGCGAGGCCGCACATGCGCGCGTACGCCGAGAGGTGCGGCGCGTTTCCACCCGACCCGAGCACGTCGGCGTACGTACGGTTCTCCATCCAGATCCAGACGACGTGCTTGACCGGTCCCGCGGAGGGTCTGCCGCACACCGCGGCCGGGCGTGCCGTAGCCGTTGGTGCCGTCGAATGAGGTGTCGGCGGTGGCAACGGGCGTTGCGTAGGGCTTGGGTTAGAACAGGCGGAGATCCCAATGCTGGCAACGAAAACGAGGCCAATCGCCGCACTCGTTGTGCGCATCGGTTTCACCTCACTGCTCTCAAGTCCGGCTAACCGGACTGCCTGCCATCAGGAATTTGATGATTCGGCTGCGGATGCCGTCGAGACTCCGTAGCTTTCCCGTCCAAGACGATCCCGCCCGGTACGGATCGTCGTCGCTGCGCTTTATCCGGATCGGTCGTCGAAGCGGGGAAGCCTGTCATGCGCACTGGAACCACTCCTGCCCGTAAGTCGTGGTCGAACCTCGTTCGCCGTCTAGTGTTGCCGGTCGCCGGCGCGACGGTGGCCAGCGGCATCACCGCGCTCGCCGTTCCGGTGAGCGCGCACGCCCAGAAGCCGCCGGTGGTCGACGTGCAGTCGGCGCCGAATCAGGCGTCGGCGTTGTTGGCGGCCCGCAAGTTCCATCACCGGGTCGAGGTGACGGGGCTTGAGGATGCGACGACGACGACTTATGTGAATCCGAACGGGTCGATGACGACCGACTCGTTCAACGCGCCGATCCGGGTGCAGGGTGCGCACGGCTGGGTGAAGCTGGACACGACGTTGCTGGAGCAGGGCGGCATCGTGCGGCCGGCCGCGGTGCCGGCGCCGGTATCGCTGTCGGAGGGCAGTTCGCACGGTGGCCCGGTCGTGCACGTCGGCGGCGCGAAGGGGACGTTCGGTTACGACTGGCCGACCGCGCTGCCGAAGCCGCAGTTGATCGGCGACACGGCGGTGTATCCGAACGTGCAGCCCGGGGTGAACCTCGTCGCGCAGGCGACCCGGACCGGTTTCGAGTTCTCGTTGGTACTGACCCAACGGCCGACGAAGCCGCTCAAGTTCACGCTGCCGGTGGACGCGTCCGGCGCGTCGCTGTCGTCTGGCGCGGACGGCTCGCTGACGCTGAAGGACGCGCACGGCAAGATGGTCGGTCACAGCGACGCGCCGCAGATGTTCGACGCGACGCGGGACCCGCACGCTGACGTCGCGTTGCATCACGAGCTCGTTGCGACCAAGGTGACGACGCACCGTGGCGGCGCGACGATGACGTTGACGCCAGATCAGAAGTTCCTGTCCGACCCGTCGGTCGTCTACCCGGTGACGATCGACCCGGCGGTGGCGCTCGGTGAGGGTTCGGACACCTGGGTGGAGGCCGACTACACGTCCTCGCAGTACACCTCGACCGAGTTGCGGGTCGGCACGTTCAACGGCGGCACCGACATCGCCCGGTCGTACATGAACGTGAACCTCTCGGCGGTGTCGGGCAAGGACGTGACCTACGCGGGCCTGCGGCTCTACGACATCTGGTCGTACTCGTGCACCGCGACCGAGATGGACGTCTACCGGCTGCCGTCCGGGTTCAGCCCCAACACGACCTGGACGAACAAGCCGGCCGACGGGACCTACATCACCCACCTCACCTTCGCCGACGGGTTCAGCAGCAGCTGCCCTGCGGCCCAGGAGGAGATCCCGATCACCTCGACCGTGCAGGACTGGGTCAACGGGACTTACACCAACTACGGGCTCGCGCTGGTCGCAGCGAGTGAGACCTCGGACCTGTATTGGAAGAGGTTCGACTCGGGTGACGCGAGCAGCCACGTCCCCTACATCACGACCACGTACAACTCGTATCCGAACACGCCAGGCACCCCGACGATGACCCCGGTCACCGGCACCGGTCCGTCGAGCTACTGGACCAAAACCACAACGCCGACGCTGTCCGCGACCGTGTCCGACCCGGACGGCGGCAGCGTCCGCGGCCTGTTCGACGTGTACTACGGCGGGACGTTGGAATGGTCCGGCTACAGCGGCTACGTCACCTCCGGGCAGACCGCGAGCGTGACCGTGCCGTCCGGCAAATTGTTCGAAAGTCACCTGTACACGATCCGTGTGTTCGGCGACGATGGCACCGACACGAGTTTGACGTGGTCGAACTACATCCAGTTCACCGTCGACACCGAAGTCCCGTCCGTGCCGACTGTCACCTCGACGAGTTACACCGAAAACGTCTGGACCGACGCGACCGGCGCGGGCTCGTTCACCTTCGCCGCGACCGACACCGGTGGCAGTGGGCTCGACCACTTCCTCTACGGCTGGGACACGACCTCGCCGACCACGTCAACCGGCGTCGTGACCAGCCCGTACACGCTCACGCTCACACCCCCGACCGGCTGGCACACCCTCGACGTCGAAGCGGTCGACAAGGCCGGCAACGTCTCCGGCCTATACGAATACTCCTTCGGTGACGGCGCGCACATCACCAGCCCGAACGCCGGCGCCGACACCGCCGGCACCGTCTCACTGCAATCCGAAGCGCCACCCGGCTACACCAGCGTCACCTACAAGTACAACCAGGACGGCGGGACTACGTACACGAACATCCCGGACGGCTACCTGACCCAAGCCGGTGCGTCGACGAGCCAGCCGGTCAGCTTCACCTCGGGTTCTTCGAGCTCGATCCCGCCGGTGCTCTCGTGGGACGTCGCGTCGACACTCGGCGGAATCGACGGACCGGTGTGGGTGCGAGCGTGCTTCACGAACGCGAGCGGATCACTATGCAGCGACGCGGTCCAGCTGATCCTCGACCAGAACGGCGGCTCCGCCGACACCGCATCTGTGGGACCCGGAAACGTGAATCTGCAGACCGGGAACTTCGTCATCTCATCCGGAGACGTCTCGATCAACACACCGGGCCCTGACCTCTCGGTGGGCCGCACGTTCAACAGCCGGCAGACAACACCGGCACCGGCGAACGTGCCGGACCTGCTCCCGGTCAGCGCTCAAGACGTCGAGGCCGATCGCAGCGCGTTCACCGCCGGCGGGGTCACGCTCGCGTCCGCGACTACACCCACGACCAGCGGCGCGGACAGCCTGCAGATCACCCAGGCGAGCGGCACGAGCAATACCAACACGTTCGCCTATATCGCAGGAAGCGGCTCCGGCCTCAACCTCGGTCTGCAACCCGGGCATACGTACGTCGCCAGCGCGCGCGAGTACGTACCGGCCGCGTCCGGTCTGTCGCCGCCGAACACTTCTGGCGAACGGCTCGAGGCCAACTTCACCACCAGCGTCGTCGACAGCAATCGGCCGACAGCCACCGACCAGTGGCAGCCAATCCGCGTGCAGTTCACGGTGCCCGCGACGGCCACGCATGCTGATCTGCGGATCGTCCAAGGATTCGACCAGGCCGGCGCGGCGGCGAGCATCTTTCTCGACGACTTCTCGCTCGTTGAAGTCGGCGCATTCGGCCCCGGCTGGATCACGAGCCTGCCCACCAACGCTGCGAACGCGGACTACGTCGGTGTGCTCGACACCGGGAAGTCGATCAGCATCGCCACAGCCGACGGCACCAAGATTCTGTTCGCCAAGAAGAACTCGACGATCTGGCTGCCGACCGGCCACGACAGCAACAGCGGTCTGGTTCTGACCGCGAGCAGCATCGGTGCCGCCGGCGCGGGTGTCTACAGCCTTCGCGACAGCGCCGGCAACACGACCGTCTTCCACACGGCGCCGTCAGGTGGCTACACCATCGCTCCCACAGTCGGCGCGCCACACCGATTTGGCCTCTACTCCGTCACTCCGGCCGTCGCACCCGGATCCACCAGCTACACGTACGACACGACCGGCAGGGTGCTCACCGAGCAGGTAGCCGCCCCCGGTGTGACCTGCACGACGTGGCAGGCCGGCTGCTTCAAGCTCACCTTCAAATACGGCGACGGCAGCTCGACGCCGGACGCGGCGACCGGCCGGGTCACCGCCATCACCTACACGTACAGCAACAACTCCAACGCAACGCTGACCACCGATGTGGCCTGCTACACCTACGACTCGAACGGCCGGCTCAGCCAGGCCTGGGACCCGCGCAACGTCGCGGCAAGCACCGCACCGGTCTGCTCGGCGACGAGCCCGGTCCGACCGACCACATATAGCTACGACGGCAACGGCCGGCTCAGTGGCGTCACCCCGACCGGGCTCGCCGGCTATACCTTTGCCTACGACAGCAGCAACCGGCTGTCGACCGTTCAGCGGGCTCACATCAGCGGGCCCTCCGGGACCGAGATGACGACGGTTCTCTACGGCGTCCCGGTGGCCGCCGACACCAACAACCCCTCGTACCGGCCGGACGTGACCGCAGCGACGGTCGGGACGTGGGGCCAGTCGGACATTCCCGAGTCACGACTCGGTGGCACCGCCGTTTGTCCTGCGTACGCCACCGTGCCGGCAAACAGCTCGGGTGATCTGCGTGACTGCCAGATCAACTACCTGGACGCCGACGCGCATGTGGTCAACGGAGCGGACTATTCCGGCAGCAGTGCCGCCGGATGGCACGTCACCACGACGGAGTACGACACTCGTGGCAACGTCACCCGCCAACTCAGCGCCGCGAACCGCGAGGAGGCACTGTCCAGCAGCCCGCCGTCTTGGCTGCCCGCTGGATCCTCCGCGGCGGCCGAAGCGCTGTCCACGACGAACGTCTACGCGCTCAACACCGACGGGCAATCCGACCTCGTCGACACGTACGGACCCATGCACACGATCTCGCTCACCAATGGCAGCGGAACCACACAGGCCAGGCTGCACACCAACTACAGCTACGACACCGGCGCCGAAACCGGGCACCCGGCGGGCGGCACCGAACACCTCGTCACGTCGACCTACACCGCGGCGAGCCAGTCGCCGAACGCGACACCGACGAGCGAAGTCGACCGCCGGCAGACAGACACGTATTACGCACTCTCGGCGACCGACAACACCGGCTGGACGTTCCGGGAACCGATGAAGACCGTTGCCGATCCGAGCGGGCTCCAGATCACGAACATCACCCGGTACGACGCGGGCACGGGCCTTCCGATCGAATCCCGGATGCCGTCGGACACCGCCGGAACGACCGCCGGGACCGAACTCGTCATCTACTACACCGTCGGCGCCAACAGCCAGGACGCCGCATGCGGCAACCAGCCGGACTGGGCCGAACTCGTCTGCAAGACCGAGCCGAAGGACACCAGCCTCGGCAGCCTCACTACCTACGACAAGACCTACGACTATCTCAACCGGCCCACCGAAGTCGACGAGATCTCAGGGACCGACACGGCCGACACCCGGATCACCACGACGACGTACGGATTCAACAGCGCGCTCCCGGCGGGCAATCCGTACGCGACAACCGTCGAGCAGGTGGCGACGAGCGGCGGTGTGGGCGCCTCCGTTCCGGCACAAACAACCACTTACGACGCGACGACCGGCCTGGCGACCCAGCTAAGCAACGGCACCACTGCCGACTCCACCGGCTACGACGACTTCGGTCGCGTGACGAGCTACAACGAGAACACGAGCGCCGCAGGCGGGCTCGCCAACCCGTCGACACGAACCTTCGACCCCTCGACCGGTCTGATCACCGAGAAGACCGATGCACACGTCACGAGCGACTACACCTACGACGCCAACGGTGAACACCGCGGACTCGCGACCGGAAAGACGGTCACGGTTTCGAACAACGGGACACAGGTCTACACCGGCAGCTTCACCGCGGGCTACAACGCCGACGGAATCGTTGCCTCCAGCCTCGACCCCAACGGTGTCACGAGCACGTTTACGTACGACGAGACGATCCGAGCGGTCCAGCTCTACGACACTCAGAACGGCAGCGCCTTCCTCAACTCTGCCAACAGCACGCCGGTCGAGACCGCCACGTCGTCCATCAACGACCAATGGATCCATCACGCCGGACCGACTGGTGTCCAGGACTATCTGTACGACAACGCCGGACGGCTCACCAGCGCGAGCGACACCCCGGCCGGCGGGTCGTGCGCCGTTCGCACGTACACGTACGACGCCGACAGCAACCGCCTCACCTCCACGACGACGCCGTACACCACTTCCGGATCACCGGCGTGCACGGGCGCCGGCACGACGACGACCACCACGCACACGTACGACGCGGCCGACCGGCTCCAAGCGAGCGGGAACGACACCAGCCTCACCTACGACGCGTTCGACCGTGTCACGACCGTCCCGGCGACCGACGCGAGCGGGGGAAGCATCACTCTCGGCTACTACTCGAACGACTTGGTCAACACCGAGACCCAAGGCACGACGACGCAAACCTGGAGTCTCGACACAAACGGCCGTCTCGGGACCTGGACGACCGCTGTGAGCGGGACGACGACGTCGACCAAGTCGAACCACTACGACGACGACTCAACGGATTCTCCCAGTTGGATCGCCGAAGCCGCGGACGGGTCGGAGTGGACGGCCAATGTGACCGACCTGAACGGCGGGCTCGCGGCAACGGTGGACCAGTCCGGTGCTACCACCTACGACTATGCCAACCTCCACGGCGACGTTGTCGCCACGGACACGGCCGGTAACGCCGCAACGATCGGGCCTGACTACGGCGAGTTCGGCACCAACCCCGGTGCTAACACTCGCTACGGCTGGCTCGGAGCCAAGCAGCGGTCGAGCGACGACCTGGGCGGCCTCACAGTCATGGGTGCTCGGCTCTACGACCCACTACTCGGACGGTTCCTGCAGCAGGACCCGGTTCCAGGTGGAAGCTGCAACGCCTACGACTATGCCTGCCAAGATCCGATCAACAACTTCGACCTCAACGGCCAGATGTCCGCCCATCAAGCGCACCTGGCGCATCTACACCACCTGCACGTGCTTCACGAACGGCGGTTGGCAGCACTGCGCGCGGCCGCTGCCCGGAAGAAAGAAGGGCAGGAGAAGGTCGAGACAGGTCGCGAGCTCTTGGGCGGATTCGGCGGCGTGCCGTACGACGTGTTCGGTTGGTTCGACAAGTGGGTTGGCCCCAAGATGGGAGACGCTTGGTTCGGAAACATGTGGGGAGCTCTTCGGGGATTCCTCACCCGAGACTGGTCAGGGATGCCAGGCTACCGCCCGCCCTTCCAACCCCCGCGCATATCAGGCGGCTGCGGGTCGTGCGTCGAGGGCGACCCGGGTGGAGAGGTCGGCGGCGGCGGCGGTGGCGGCGCGGGGGGAATCGGTGACGGCGGCCCAGAGGACCGGCGCGACTTGGAGTGAGGACGCCACGTGCGATTGCCAACCGGAATCGCATAACCGCCGCCAACCGGGGGCAACTCCATAAGCATGGATGCACGCTCGCTTGCCAAGCTCTACGCCGTCGACGGCCCGTTCGTGACGATCTACCTCAACACCCGCGGTGACACCGAGGACGCTGCCACGCAGCTCGAGACCCGCTGGAAGAACATCGTCCGCGAGCTCGCCGACAAGAGCGTCGATCAGGCGACGATCGAGGCACTCACGAACCACCGAGGCGACCACACCAACGGCGGTACGCGGGTCCTCGTCGCCGCTCACGGCACTGTCCACCTCGCGACGTCACTCCCCCAACCGCCGCCCACCGACCACGAGATCACCGTCGGCCCGCTGCCGCGGCTCGTGCCGCTCGCCGACGCGCTGACGCGCCAACGCATCCCGCACATCGTCGTGCTCGCCGACCGAACCGGCGCCGACGTCCTCGCCTACACCTCCGGCCCGGACCCGGACCAGACCGAGAGGACCGACAACGACCGATTCCCGCAACGCAAGACGAAGGCCCACGGCGGCTGGGCGACGAAGCGGTACGACAACGACGTCGAGGAGACGTGGGAGCAGAGCGCGCGCGACGTCGCCGTCCTGATCGACAAAGTCGCGCGTGACATCGACGCCAAAGTCATCGCAGCGAGCGGTGACGACCGCGCGCTCCAACTCATCGCGCAACATCTACCGCGCGACCTCGCCGACCGCTTCACCACGGTGAAAGGCGGCGGCCGGCACCTCGACGGCTCCGAGGACGTCATCGCGACCGAGGTTCTCAAGACACTCGACGACCGCGTCGCCGCGGACACGATCGAGTTGCTCGACACGTTCGCCACCCAGCGCGGCCAGCACGACCGCGCCGCCGACGGCCCGCGCCAGACGATCGAGGCGCTGCAGAAGGGCCAAGTGCAAACACTGATCCTCACCGACGCCCGCGACGGCAACCAACGCGGTCACGGCGGCCCGGAGCCGATGCACGTCGCACTCGATCCGGAAGACCTCACCGCGATGGGCCTCACCACTCACTTCGAGGCCCCACTCGACGAGTTGCTACTGCGCGCGGCGTGGGGAACCGGCGCCGACGTACAGTTCGTCACCGGGGGTGTCGAGCAGTCGCCGAACGACGGTATTGGAGCATTGCTACGTTATGCCGACTAGCCCCGCACGAGTCTGGCCGGGAACGGCCTACCCGCTCGGGGCAACGTACGACGGCAGCGGCACCAATTTCGCCGTGTTCAGCGAGGTCGCGGAGAAGGTCGAACTATGCCTGTTCGACGACGACGGCACCGAGACCAGAGTCCGGCTGCCGGAACGTGACGCCTTCGTCTGGCACGGCTACCTGCCCAACATCGGACCGGGCCAGCGATACGGCTACCGCGTGCACGGACCGTACGAGCCGAAGCATGGGCATCGCTGCAACCCGGCCAAGCTGCTCCTCGATCCGTACGCGAAGGCGATCGACGGCGAGGTCGACTGGGACGAGGCCTGCTTCAGCTACCGCTTCGACGACCACGACGCGTTCAACGGCGACGACTCGGCCCTGCACATGCCGAAGTCCGTCGTCATCAGTCCCTTCTTCGACTGGGACAACGACCGGCATCCGCGCACGCCGTACAACGAGACCGTCGTGTACGAGGCGCACGTCAAGGGCCTGACCTACACCCATCCGGCGATCCCGGAGGAGATCCGCGGCACCTACACCGCGCTCGCGCACCCGGTGATGCTCGACCACTACGCCCGGATCGGCGTCACCGCGGTCGAGCTCATGCCCGTGCACCAGTTCGTGCACGACAGTCACCTCGTCGCGCAAGGCCGGCGCAACTACTGGGGTTACAACACCATCGGCTACTTCGCGCCGCACAACGCCTACGCCGCCTCGGGACAGCTCGGGCAGCAGGTGCAGGAATTCAAGACGATGGTGAAGGCCCTGCACGAGGCCGGCCTCGAAGTGATCCTCGACGTCGTCTACAACCACACCGCCGAGGGCAACCATCTCGGGCCGACGCTGTCGTTCCGCGGCATCGACAACGCGTCGTACTACCGGCTCGTCGACGGCGATCCCGAGCACTACTACGACACGACGGGCACCGGCAACACGCTGCTCATGCGGCACCCGCACGTGCTGCAACTCATCATGGATTCGCTGCGCTACTGGGTCCTGGAGATGCATGTCGACGGCTTCCGGTTCGACCTCGCCTCGACCCTCGCGCGCCAGTTCCACGAAGTCGACCGGCTCTCCGCGTTCTTCGACCTCGTGCAGCAGGATCCCGTTGTCTCGCAAGTGAAACTGATCGCCGAGCCCTGGGACGTCGGGGAGGGCGGTTACAACGTCGGCGGCTTCCCGCCGCTGTGGACCGAGTGGAACGGCAAGTACCGCGACACGGTGCGCGACTTCTGGCGCGGCGAGCATGCCCTGGTCGCCGAGTTCGCCTACCGGCTGACCGGCTCCTCCGATCTCTACGAGGACGACGGACGGCGGCCGTTCGCGTCGATCAACTTCGTCACCGCACACGACGGGTTCACGCT
>JAICXQ010000070.1 GCA_025980325.1 Frankiales bacterium | reverse complement strand
GTTCATCAGCTACCGCCCGACGCCGTACCCGCGGCCGTTCGACCTCGGCCCGCATGGCAACGGCTGAGCATCCCTGCTGGCCAGGGGGGAGCAACCCCCCGGGGCGCCCGGAGAACGGGCCGCTGACCGCCGTGGCGGCCCGGGTCGCCGGCGAGCAGGAGGTCACCGGTCCGAACATCTACGCCGATCGCCAGGTGACGCGCGACGTCTACACGTTGCGGGCGCGGGTGCGGCCGGGCAACTCGGGCGGGCCGTTGCTCAGCCCGGACGGCGCGGTCGACGGCGTCGTCTTCGCCGCGTCGACGGACCAGCGTGATGTGGGCTATGCGCTCACGGCGCGGGAGGTCGCCGGCGACGCGAGCCGCGGCGCCACGTTGACGGCCGCGGTCTCGACCGACGGCTGCGACTAGCGAGCCGCGCCCTTCCGCCGTTCGCGGCGGCCTAGCCGTGGATCGTGACGCAGCAGTCGGGGGGCATGCCGTCGAGTTCGGCGCGGCAGCGCTCGCCCAGACCGAGGCCGTCGAGCATGCCTTGGACGAGCCGCTGGTTGAGCCCGCAGACAAGGCCCGGCGAGACGTCGACGACCCCGTCGAACGGGCAGTTGCCGAGGCAGAGCCGCGCGCGCTCGCGCCGCGGTTCGTATCCCATCGACGCCAGCGCATCGGCCGCCGCCGTCAGCCGGTGCCGGGAGCGGCGCTCGCCGGTCGCGTGCAGCTCGCCCACCCGCCGGCCTTCGCCCTCCGCGATCGCCATCGCTTCCTGGCCGGCGTCCCCTGGCGCGGCGGTGACGGCCGCGGCGAGGATCCGGGCGACGAGGTGGTAGCGCCGCGGGGGCAGCGCGATCTCGACGTCCCGATGGGCGGCCGAGTATCGCTTCGCCGGCCGGCCCGCGCCGGGGCCGCTGCGCCCCTCCGGCCGGGCGAAGTCGACGGCGAGCAAGCCCGCGTCGGCCAGCCGATCGAGATGGAACGCGGCGAGCCGGACGCCGATATCGAGCTCGCGGGCGACCGCCTCCCGCGTCATCGGCGCCGAGGAGCGCCGGACGAGGTCGTACACCTGGCGCCGGGTGGGTTCGGCGAGCGTTTCGAGTACTACCGACTCGCGCAGCGGGGAAGGGTCGGTTGTTGACACCGGGCCACCACCCATCTAAAACTAATCGCGACTGTTATTAGTGTCCACGCCGGGACCCCGCCCCGTCAACCCGGACCCGGGTCAACCGGATCTGGGTCAACCCAATGGGAGACACCATGCGGCACTTCACGTACCGGCCCTCGCTCACGCTCTCCGGCCGCAAGTTCAAAGGACTGCGTGGCTGGGCCGGCAAGCCGTTCCACCCGCCGCTCACCGACGTGCCGGTCACGGCGTACCTGTTCGCGGCGGTGTTCGACATCCTGTCCGCGGCACTGCACTCGTCGCATCCGGAACTCGGCCGGCAGCTGTACGTCGCCGGCGACTGGACGCTGCTCGGCGGGGCGGGCGTGTCGGTGCTCGCGGCGCTGACCGGATGGGCCGACTGGCACCGGTCGAGCGAGCCCGGCACTCAGGCGCGGCGCACGATCAACGCGCACGCGATCACGATGATCACGGTGACCGTGCTGGTGCTGGTGGATGTCGTCGTCCGGTTTGCGGGTTACTCGGATCGCGGCTCGGCGCCGGTCGGCATCGTCGTACTGACGGCGATCGCGGCGGTGCTCGTCACGGTCGGCGCGACGATCGGCGGGACGCTCGTGTACGACTACGGCTTCAACGTGGAGACGGCCGGCGATCACCCGGTGTGGCATCAGAACGAGGCCGACGTGATGCCGGGGCAGAAGTAGCCCGCTTGTGCCGCGCGTCGGCGATCGCACCCGCGGCGATCGCGACGGCGAGGAACGCGAGTGCGATCAGGCCGTGCAGGAGATGGGCCTGTACCGCACCGGCGGCGAGTACGTGCACCGCGATCAGTCCTGCTCGTTCGTCGTCACGGCGGCGTCGTGCCGGCCGGCGGCCTGGATCGGCAACTCGAACAGGCAGTCGCTGAGCGGCCCGGCCTCGGGCTCCATGATCGTCGCGCGCAGATCGGTCGGCGGCATCGGCCGGCCGAGCAGGTAACCCTGCGCCATGTCGCTGCGCATCGCCTTCAACGCCGCGAGCTGCTGCACGGTCTCCGCACCCTCGGCGGTGACCGACATGCCGAGCGCGTGCGCGAGTTCGATGATGGCGAGCACGATCTGACCGTTGTTGGCGTTGGCCTCCAGATCGCCGACGAACGAACGGTCGATCTTCACCGACGTGACCGGCAACTGCTTGAGGTAGCTCAGCGAGGAGTAGCCGGTACCGAAGTCGTCGAGTGCGAGCGACACCCCGAGCGTGCGCAGCGCATGGAGGGTCGGCATCGTCGCGTCGAAGTCCTTGATGACCGAGCCTTCGGTGATTTCCAGGCACAGTGACGACGGGTCGAGGTCGGTGTCGTGCAACGCCTCGGCGACGGTCGCGACCAACGTACGGTCGAGCAGCTGCCGGGGCGAGAGGTTGACCGCAACCGTGATCGGTGCGGCGTCGGGCTCGGACTTCTGCCACGTCGCGGTCTGCTTGCACGCCGTCCGGATCACCCACGCGCCGAGCGGAACGATGAGACCGGACTGCTCGGCCGCGGTGATGAACTCCGCCGGCGCGAGCAAGCCTTGGGTCGGATGCTGCCAGCGGATCAACGCCTCGGTGCCGACGATGCGATGCGTCGCGAGATCGACGATCGGTTGGTAATGCAGGACGAACTGCTCTTCGGCGAGCGCGACCCGCAACTCGGCTTCGAGTTCGGTCCGCCGTACGGCGGCGGAGTGCAGCGTCGGGCGGTACGTCGCGACCCGGGCGCCGCCGTCACGCTTCGCTTCGTACATCGCGAGGTCGGCGTTGCGGAGCAGGTCGGCGCCGGACGTCGACTCGTCCGCGAGTGCGATGCCCATGCTGGCGCAGGCGCCGAGGGTGACGTCACCGACGCATACGGGTTCCTCGAGCGCACTGAGCAGGCGCTCGGCGACAGCCTTGGCCTCGTCGACGCCGCTGATGTCGTTGACCACGATGGCGAACTCGTCGCCGCCGAGCCGGGCGAGCAAATCACCGGTCCGCAGGTGTCGTTGCAGGCGGTGCGCGAGGGCGATGAGCAACGCATCGCCGACATCGTGACCGAACGCGTCGTTCGCGTCCTTGAAGTTGTCGAGGTCGATGAACAGTACGGCGGAGGTGCGGTGCGGGCGGCTCGGCGGCATCTTCTCCAGGGCGTCGAGCAACGACGCGCGGTTGGGCAGGCCGGTGAGTCCGTCGTGCAGCGCTTCCTGTTCGGTCAGCCGCCAACTGAGGACGTTCGCGAAGCTGGCCGCGAGGACGAACCCGCCATGGATCGCAGCCCACTTCCACGGCTGCGCGATGTCGGCCGGGTTGTTGTAGACCGCGCGCGGATCGATCGCGCCGACGATGCCGTGCTCGCCGACGACGTAGAGCAACGCGAGCAGGAACGGCAGCCACGCCTGGTAGAGCGTCAAGAACGCGAGGATGACGAAGAACTGGAAGTGCGCCTCGATCGATCCGCCGGAGATGTGCACGAGGACCGACGCGCCGATGACGAGACCGATCGACGTTGCGGAGGAGCGGGCGTTGCGGCCGAGCTTGTCGACGAGTGCGACGGCGGCGGGGACGGCGATCAGCGATATCTGCTCGAGCGCCGTTGCGACGTCGTAGCCGCGGAAGAGCGCGAAGCCGAACAGCGCGGGAACGTGCAGCCACAACAGGAACGTCAAACCGCGATGCCGCTGTGCCCATACCTCGTCGGGTAGGCGGCGGCCCTCGGGCAGGAACCATGGCCGGCGGCTGCCCTGCACTTTGCTGAGCATCGTCGCCCCTTTCGTCATCGGCAGCCAGAAGTGGGCTCGGGCTGTCACAAAGAGGTCGGTGGCAACGAGTGCTGCCTGAACGCCGCTCGGTCGAAACCGTCACTTATGACTACCAAAATCGCCCGGTTTGTCGGAGCGATCGTCCGTTCAGCCGTCGTCGCGTGCGCGTCGCTGCGGGTGCACGGTCTCGCCGCGCGCGAGCATCGCGACGAACTGCTCGATCCGGCGCTGCCGGGTCCCCGGCCGTTTCGCCTGGGTGACCCGCCAGATGACGGCGTAGCGGTTCTGCTTCGTGAGGATGTCGAACATCGCGCGGGCGCTCGGCACGGCGTCGATCGCCGCCGCGAGATCGGCCGGCACTTCGGCGGTGGCCGGCCCGGCGTACGCCGCCGCCCAGCGGCCGTCGGCCTTCGCCCGCTCGACCTCGGCGGTGCCCGCGGGGGTCATGAGTCCGGCGGCTTCCAGTTCGGCGACGATGCCGACGTTGCGGGCCGACCACGGGCTGCGCGCGCGACGCGGCGTGAACCGCTGCCAGTACGTCGCCGCGTCGTGCCGCCGGACCTGGCCGTCGATCCAGCCGAAGCACAGCGCGGCGCGCAGCGCCTCGTCGTAGACCAGTCCGGTCGGCGACGTCGTGCCCTTGCGGGCGAGCCGCAGCCAGACGCCGGCCGGGTCCGCGTGGTGGTCGGCGAGCCAGGCGCGCCACGCGCCGGCGTCCGGCACGACGAGGTCGGGGATGTCGGCGGCCACGACGTCGAGCCTGCCATCGGCGGCTGACGTACGCTCGCGACCCGTGCAGACACCCATCCGCCGGCGGGTCACCGAAGCGCGCTGGTGGTACGCGTACGGCAAGCAACGCGCGAACGCGGAATGGCGGCTGCGCGGGATCACGACCGGCATCCAGCCGACGATCCTCGGCAACCCGCGGGTCGAGGCGACCGACATGGTCGTCGGCGACCACTTCAAGATCTGGTCCGGTCATCGGCGCACGCTGGTGAGCGGCTGGGGCCGGATTCGCGTCGGCGACCGGGTGTTCATCAACAGCGGCGTCGTCCTGTTCTCGGCCAACGCGATCACGATCGGCAACGACGTCGCGATCGCGAACGAGGCCTACCTCATGGACACTGACAGTCACGGGGTCGAGGGTCGAGCGGTGAAGGAGGCCCCGATCGTGATCGGCGACGGCACCTGGATCGGCGCGCGGGCGATTATCCTGCCCGGCGTCACGATCGGCCGGCGCTGCCTCGTCGCCGCGGGCGCCGTCGTCAGCCGCGACGTCCCCGACGACACACTCGTCGCCGGCAACCCCGCGCGTGAGGTCCGCACGTTGGTCTACCCCGACGGCGTGACACGCGCCTGGCACGGCTAGGCGGTCTTGATGATGCCGCCGGCGATCGTCCTCGCATGGATCCCGCTGGTGCTCGGCCTCGACTCCGTGTCGTCGCTCGGTCAGCAACGCCTGCTCGGCGTCGGTACCTGGTTGTTGCTGCTCGCATTGCTGGTTCGTGAAGACGCGCGGACGCGCGCGCAGGTCGCGGTCGTGGTCGCGTTCGCGAGCCTGGTCGAGTACACGTTCGCCGGCTGGCTCGGTGTCTATGTCTACCGGCTGCACAACGTGCCGTGGTTCGTGCCGCCCGGACATGGCCTTGTCTACCTCGGCGCGCTCGCGATCGGCCGGCTGTCCGTCGCCGCGCGGCATCGGGCTGTTCTGATCCGTACGACGCTCGCCGTCGCGGGTGCGTACGCGTTGTGGGGTCTCGCGTTGTCGCCGCGCCACGACGTCTTGGGCGCGTTCTGGTTCACTTGTCTCGCGTTCTTCCTGGTGCGCGGGCGCAACCCGCTGGTGTTCGTCGGGGCATTCGTCGTCGTGACCTATCTCGAGTTGCTCGGCACCGGTCTGGGCACGTGGACCTGGCAGCAGCGCGATCCGATCCTCGGCGTGGTGTCGATGGGCAACCCGCCGTCGGGCGCGGCCGGCGGCTACGGGTTCTTCGACGCGGCCGCGCTCGCTGCGGCGCCGGGGCTAGTCCGGCGGCTGAGCCGGCGCCGACGCGAGGGTTCGGAGCACCTCGTCGTGCAGCAGCCCGTTGCTGCACACCACGCTGCCACCGTCGGGACGGGCGAGGCCTGAGAGGTCGGAGAAGCGTCCGCCGGCTTCCTCGACGATCGGTTGCAACGCGGCGAGATCCCACACCGACACCTCGGGTTCGCACGAGACGTCGACCGCGCCTTCGGCGACGAGCATGTGCGACCAGAAGTCGCCGAACGCGCGGGTCCGCCAGGCTTTGTCGCAGAGGTCTCGGATGCCTCGCGTCTGCCACCCGGCGAGCGAGGAGTACGACACGAATGCGTCGCCGAGTCGTGCGACGCGCGAGACGTTGAGCCGTCGCGGTCCGGCCGCGCTCGTCGTCCACGCGCCGTCGCCACGTGCAGCCCACCACCGCCGGCCGAGTGCGGGTGCGGAGACGACGCCGACGATGACGCTTTCGCCCGCGCGTAATGCGATCAGGGTGGCCCAGACCGGTACGCCGCGGACGAAGTTCTTGGTCCCGTCGACGGGGTCGACGATCCAGGTGCGGCTTGCGTTTCCGGACGTGCCGGCTTCTTCGCCGACGATCGCATCATCGGGACGTTCGGCGGCGAGCGCGCGCCGTACGGCGTCCTCGACCGCACGGTCGGCGTCGGTGACGGGAGTCAGGTCGGGCTTGGTCTCGACGAGCAGGTCCGTCGCCTGGAACCGCGCGAGGCTGAGCGCGTCGGCGGTGTCGGCGAGCGCATGCGCGAGCGCGAGGTCGTCCGCCCACCTACCGCCCACGGCGGCCAACCCTAGCTACGAGTGCCGTCCTCGTAGAAGATCGCGCTGTCCGGCAGCAGGTCATCTCAACGCGATCCCGACGCGCACGAGTCATTGCCTAGTGCGGCAGGCTGAGGGTGGCGATGCTTTCGCAGGAGACGACGTGGTCGCGCTCGTTGATCCAGTACGCGCACAGCACCGCCTGCGCGCCGGCGTGGCGAGACTGCGGCACCGTCGCATACCAGAGATTCTCGAAGCCGGTCTCGCGGCGTACCCCCTGATACGGATCTTCGAACCGCGACAGCACCCAATCGGTGACGACCAGCCGGAGATCCTGCGCCGGCTCGTCCCGCTCGATCCATCGATCGAGGCAGTCACCGAACCTTTCGAGCGTCCAGGGGCTAGGCACTGGTCAGGCGGGCGCGGATGCTCTCGACGGTGTCGCGAGTCCCGGGCCCGCCGGGTGGGCCGGCGACATCGCCGAGCCAATCGGCGACTGCGTCGGAGTCCGGCAGCGGCCCGTCCTCCTCGCTGTCGGCAGCCAGTGACGACGCGAAGTACGCGCGCAGCGATTCGAGCGGAATCTTGGCGCTGGTGCCCGGGCGCCGGGTCTTGTCGGCGTCCTGCCACGGGGGTTCCCCGTGGCTCAGCCGCTCCAAGTCCGCACCGGTGAGCCCGCCGTACCGGCTGATCACGTAACCGATGGTGTTGAGTTGCGCCTCGGTCAAGGCGGCGCCAGCGGGGGCCGTCGTTCCCTCCCGCTCGGCGTACCAGAGCTGGCCGACCACCGGGCCCATGTCCCAGGCCGAAATGGTGTCGGCGAACAGTGGCTCGCCGAACGCAGCGAGGTGATGGCCTTGGCAGTAATACAGCAGCTTGTGCTGCTTCTTGACGGCCAGTCCGGGCAGGCGCCGCTTGAGCTCCTCGGCAACGTCAGCCGCGCTCAGGACTGCCACGTCCCGAGCGTACAAGCGCTCGCCGGGCCCGCCGCGACGCCACACGGTATCGAACATATGTTCTACTCTAGCCGATTCGCTCGGGGTTGACACGGAGGGCGTTCGTGTAAAGACTGCGAAGTGATGACGCCACCGCCGACGACCCGCGAAGCGCTGCTCGACGCCGCCTACGACGCCGCGGTCAGCGGCGACTGGGCGCGGACCCGGATGCTCGACGTCGCGGCCGCCGCGGGGGTCTCCCGGCAGACGCTCTACAACGAGTTCGGCTCCAAGGACGCGCTCGCGCAGGCGATGGCGATGCGCGAGGTCGAGGAGTTCATCGCCGGCACGAGGGCCGCGCTCGAAGCCGCCGACCCGGACGATCCGATCGAGGCGGTCGGCGCGGCGGCGCTCTACACGTTGCAGCGTGCGGCCGACAACCCGCTGCTCAAAGCCGCGCTCATCGACGACAGCAGCGGGTTGCTCTCGTTCCTGACCACGCACGGCGAGCCGGCGCACGCCGCGGCGGTCGCCAGCTTCACCGACTACTACTCGACGCACTTCCCGGACCTGCCCGTCGACGACATCGCGATCGCCGCCGAGGTCATCACCCGGCTCACCATCTCCTATCTCGTCCTGCCGACCGACGTGCCAGCGGAGACCCTCGCCGCCCGGCTCGCCGACGTAGCTCGCCGATTCTTGCGGAAGGAAACCTTCGATGAGTAGCGCCCCGAAGTACGCCCGCCCCGTCGACGTCACCACCACCTGGGACGTACCGGCCGGCAGCGAGTCGCGGTTCACCTGGGAGTACGACGACGGTCGCGAGCGGCTGCTCAGCCTGTACCAGAAGGGCAAGGACAAGCAGTGGGACACGACGAAGCGGATCGACTGGGCGCTGCCCGTCGTGCAGCACAACCCGATCGGCCTGCCCGACGAGTTCAACCCGTTCCGCGGCGTCGACTTCTACGAGAAGATGAGCCAGTCGGAGAAGGACAACTTCTCCCATCACCAGGCCGCATGGACGTGGAGCCAGTTTCTGCACGGTGAGCAGGGCGCGATGGTCGTCTCCGCGCGGATCGTCGAGACGGTCCCCGACCTCGACTCGAAGTTCTACGCCGCGACGCAGACGATGGACGAGGCGCGCCACGTCGAGACGTTCGCGAAGTTCCTGCAGGACAAGGTCGACCTGATGATGCCGGTCAACGACGACCTGGCGTTGCTGCTCAAGGAATCACTGGACAAGAAGGAGTGGGACTACGCCTACCTCGGCATGCAGGTCCTGATCGAGGGTCTCGCGCTGGCCGCGTTCGGGGTGTTCCGCGACATGGCGACCAATCCGCTCGCGAAGCAACTGCTCGCCTACGTCATGCAGGACGAGGCGCGCCACGTCGCGTTCGGCCGGCTCGCGCTGCGCGACTACTACGCCGAGCTCACCGACAAGGAGCGATCCGATCGCGAAGACTTCGTCGTCGAAGGCTGCTGGTTGATGCGCAACCGCTTCCTCGGCCGCGAGGTGTACGAGACCCTCGACATGCCGGTCGAGCAGTGCCTGGAGATCTCGGAGAACTCCGAGATCACGCGCACGTTCCGCTCGCACCTGTTCAGCCGGATCGTCCCGTGCGTCAAGGACATCGGCCTGTGGGGCGAGAAGGTGCAGAAGTGCTACGCCGAGATGGGCGTGCTCGACATGGCGGGCTTCAACCTCGACGAGTTGATGAAGTCCGACGAGGACTACGCCGAGCAGATCGACCGCGAGAAGCGCGAGTTCTCCGCTCGGGCGGCCGAGGTCGACGAGGCGATCGCGCTCGGCGCGTCGGGCTAAGCGCGTCGTACGTTCGACGACGGTCGCTGCGACCCGAGTCGCTTCGCGATCCGGCTCGACGCTCCCTTTCGTCGACGTACGACGCGAGAATGTCGTCGTGGACGCAATCGGGTTGCTTGCTGATGACGAGCGACTTCGTGTCGTTGCGGCGTTAGTTCTCGGCGCATGTACGACGGACGATATCGTTGCTCGGACATCGCTCAGTGCCCGTCGCGTTCTCGCCGCGCTTGCCCGGCTTGAGACCGGCGGGCTGGTCCATCGCGACGACGACGGCTCGTGGTCGTTCGACATCACGCATCTCCAAGAAGTGGCACGCGACGCTCGGCCGCGGGACGAGCCGGACGATGTCGGGGATGTCGATGCGGCTACGGCTTCGGTGTTGCGGACTTTCTTGCGCGGCGGGCGGCTGACCCAGATTCCGATGCACCTGGGCAAGCGGCGGATCGTGCTCGACCACATCTGCCGGGTCTTCGACGTCGGCGTGCGCTATCCGGAACGCGAGGTCAACGCGCTGCTTCGCGCGTTCCATCCGGACTACGCCGCGCTTCGGCGCTACCTCGTCGACGACGGCTTCCTCAGCCGCGAGCGCAACATCTACTGGCGCACCGGCGGCACCGTCGACCTCTGAAGTAGCAAGCGGCGCAACGAATCGAGCCGCTCCGGATGCGCATGACCGGCGGCAACCCACTCGTCGAGTGCGCACACCTCCACATCGAGATGGTCGCAGTCGGTCGGACACTCCTTCGTGCCGACAGCGAGATCCGGGAAGCACGTGACCAATCGCGCCGAGTCGATGTGCGCGAGTCCGAACGACCGGACGCCGGGAGTGTCGACCACCCAGCCGTCGCCGTCCGGCAACGACAGCGCGATCGCCGCGGTCGTCGTATGCAGGCCCTTGCCGGTCGCCGCGCTGATCACGTTGACCCGCTGATCCGCGTCGGGCACGACCGCGTTCACCAACGTCGACTTGCCCACGCCGGACGATCCGACGAACACCGTGACCCGGCCGGTGAGCAACTCGCGCAGCGCACGCACCGCAGCATCGCGCGTTCCTTCGCCCGACTCGACGACAGGTACGTCGAGCGATCGGTAGATCGCACGCACCGGATCGGCCGGCCCGAGGTCGACCTTGGTCACGCACAGCATCGGCGCGACCCCCGCGTCGTACGCCGCGGCGAGGCAACGGTCGACCAGTCGGGGCTGCGGCGGCGGTTGTGCGATCGAGAAGACGACGACGAGCTGGTCGGCGTTCGCCACGACGATCCGCTCGTGCGGGTCCTCGTCGTCCGCCGTACGGCGCAACACCGACCGCCGCTCGTCGACGCGGACGATGCGCGCGAGCGCATCCGGACCGCCGGCGACGTCGCCGACGATCGCCACCGAGTCGCCGACGACGACCGACCGCCGGCCCAGTTCGCGGGCGCGCATCGCGACGACCAGCGTCCCGTCCCACAGCAGGCAGCCGTACCGCCCGCGGTCGACGGTGACGACCCGGGCCGCGATCGCGTCGTCGTGCCGCGGCCGCAGCCGGCTGCGCGGTCGGGATCCGCGCCCGGCCCGCCCGAGGCGGTCCTCGTCGTCGGCGCGGGCCCGGCTCAGGCGGCACCGCCCGCGACCATCGCCGACCACGTCTGCACGAACGACGGGAAGGTCTTTCCGGTCGTCGCGACGTTCTCGACCAGCACGCCGTCGACCGCGAGTCCGATCACGGCGCCGGCCATCGCGAGGCGGTGGTCGTCGTACGTCCGGAACACGCCGCCGCGCAACGGCCGCGGCACGATCTCGAGCCCGTCCGCGAGTTCGGTGACATCCGCGCCGAGGGCACCCAGCTCGGTCGCGAGCGCGGCGAGGCGATCGGTCTCGTGCCCGCGCATGTGCCCGATCCCCGTCAGCCGCGACGGCGACGAGGCGACCGCGGCGAGCGCGGCCAGCACGCACGCCGACTCGGGGTTGTCGGCCAGGTCGACGTCGATGCCGCGCACCTCGTCGCCACCGCGTACGACCAGGCCCGCCGACGAACGCGAGACCGCGGCGCCCATCCGCACCAGCACGTCCGGCGTGCGCGTGCCGGGCTGGCCCGACTCGGCCGGCCAGCCGCGTACGGTCACGCTGCCGCCGGCGACCAGCGGGGCGGCGAGGAACGGCGCCGCCGACGACAGGTCCGGCTCGACGGCGACGACACCGCCCGCGATCGGCCCGGGATGGACCCGCCACGACGCCGGCCCGGGCTCGTCGACGGTTACCCCGCGGTCGCGCAACATCGCGACGGTCATGTCGATGTGCGGAGTGCTCGGCAGCCGGCCGCCCACATGTCGCAGGAGGAGCCCGGCCGAATATCGCGGCGCCGCGAGCAGCAGTGCCGACGCCAGTTGCGACGACGCGCTCGCGTCCATCGACAGCGACCCGCCGCCGAGCACACCGGTGCCGGCAACGGTGATCGGCAGCGCGCCGCCGCCCGCGTCGGCGACCGGGACGCCCAGCCGGCGCAGCCCGCCGACCAGCGCCTGCATGGGCCGCTCGCGCGCCCGTGGATCGCCGTCGATCCGTACCGGCCCGCCGGCGCAGAGGCAGGCGACCGGCAGCAGGAACCGCATCACCGTCCCGGCCAGCCCGGCGTCGATCGACGCCGGACCGCGCAACGGCCCCGGCTCGACCCGCCACCGGTCAGCGTCGACGTCGATGCGGATGCCGAGGGCCCGCAGCCCGTCGGCCATGAGCTGCGTGTCCCGGCTGGTCAGCGCGCCCTCGACTACAGTTGGCGCCGTCGCGAGAGCGGCGAGCACGAGCGCGCGGTTGGTCATCGACTTCGAGCCGGGCACGCTCACGACCGCGGCGAGCGGCGCACGAGGTCGCGGCGCCGGCCACGGATCCGAAGTCACGGCCCGATCGTCTCATCGGCGTCACCGACCGGAGCCGAGCGCGTTGTAGTAGACAGCACGATCCCGAGCCGCCGTCGAGAGGTACGGAATGCAGCCCGTCCGAGTCGCCGCCATGTTCGTGGCGGCGCTGGTCACCGCGGGAACGCTCACCGGATGCACCGGCGGCAGCAAGTCCTCGGCCGCGCCCGCCCCGACCCAGTCGGTCTATACCCCGCCGCCGTGCCCGACCCCGGCGACGGGCAAGCCGCCGAACTGGCCGAAGTTCCTGCCCGCCGACCTGCCCAAGCCCGCGAACGCGACCATCCAGCCGAACGGCGTCAGCACGACCAGTGACGGCGTGCACATCGTGAAGTTCACCACCCCGACCTCGCTGCGCGACAGCGTGCTGTTCATCGTGCGCAGCTATCCCAAGGCCGGGTACGCGCTCGGGCGTGGCGACGCGGAATCGACCGAAGCCGATGCGCCGTTCGTGCACGGTGAGGTCCGCGGCGTCACCCGGATCTCCCTGCTGGAGCAATGCAAGACCTTGTGGCTGACCGCGACCGTGAAGGTCGGAAGCCAATTCGGCAACACACCGGTGATCCCGCCGCACACGCCGAGTGCGAGCCCGTCCCCGCTGCCGTTCGGCTAATCACCCGGCCGCAGGGCAATAGTCTGCGGTCGTGACCGGCGGGCAGCTGCTGCAGGCGGTGCTCACCGGACTGTCCCTCGGCGCGATCTACGGTCTCGTCGCGATCGGCTTCTCCCTGGTCTGGTCGCTGACCCGCGTCCTGCCGTTCGCGCACGGCGACATCGTCGTCGGCGGCGCGCTGTTCGCGGTCCTCGCGATCGTCGGTACGACGCCGGTCGCGATCTCGCCGGGCATCGGTCGCTCGATCGGCCTCGTCGTGTTGACCCTCGGCTTCGGCGTCGTCCTGTCGGTCGCGTCGTACGCCGTCGCCGTCCGGCCGGTCCTCGGCCGGCGCAGCCGGAGCGAGGACGTCCTCGGCTGGGTCGCCGGGGGAGTGACGGCCGGCCTCGTCATCCGGACCGCGCTCGGTGTCGCGCTGCCCGCGGCGGCGTACGCCGTGCCCGACCCGCTGCACCTCGACGCCTTCACCTCGACCGGAACGGTCACGCTGGCCGGGGGTGGCTCGGTCCACGTGCGGGTGTTCCCGGTACTCGCGCTCGGGTTGCTCGCCGCGGCCGCAGTCGACTGGTTCCTGGTCCGGGCTCGGCTCGGCCGGGCGATGCGGTCGGTCGCCGACGACCCGGACGCGGCCGCGCTGTGCGGCGTACCGATCGAACGTGCCGTCGTCGCCGCGTTCGCGCTCGCCGGGCTGCTCGCCGGAGCGGCCGCGTTGCTCGTCGCGCCGGCCCAGCCGATCGGGGTCGACGACGGCGTCGTCCTCGGGTTGGCCGGCGCCGCCGCCGCGCTGCTCGGCCGGCTCGGCTCACCGCGCGGCGCGGTCGCCGGCGGGCTCGCGCTCGGCATCGCCCAGCAGATCGTGCAGGTCGCGCCTTCCCTCGGCGCGGCCTGGTCCGAACTCGTCCCGCTCACCGTGCTCGTCGTGGTCGTCGCCGTACGGCCCGGCGGGCTGCGGGCC
>JAICXQ010000065.1 GCA_025980325.1 Frankiales bacterium | reverse complement strand
TTGCGCCGGCCGCCGTCGAAGGCCTTCTTGAACAGCTCGCGGGTCTGCTCGACGCCGAGGAAGTGCTCCTGGTCGGGTGCCTTCTCGTACGCGTACCCGGGCGAGATCTGCATGTTGTCGACGCCGAGCTCGTCGTTGAGGTAGTCGAGCACGTCGATGACGTCACTCGCGGTGTCGGTGGTGAAGAACGTCGTGTTCGACATGACCTTGAACCCGGCCGCCTTGGCCTGGCGGATGGCCTCGACCGCCTGGTCGAACACACCTTCCTTGCACACCGACTCGTCGTGCCGCTCGCGCAAGCCGTCGATGTGCACCATCCACGCGAAGTCCGGGTGCGGGGTGAACCGGTGCAGATGCTTCGGCAGCAACACGGCGTTGGTGCACAGCAAGACGATCCGCTTGCGGGCCAGCAGTTGCCGGACGATCTCGTCGATCTGCGGGTGCATCAACGGCTCGCCGCCGGCGATCGACACGATCGGCGCGCCGCACTCCTCGACCGCCGCGACCGCCTGCTCCACCGGCATCCGCTGCTTCAGAACCGTATGCGGTTGCTGGATTTTCCCACAGCCGGCGCACTTGAGATTGCACGCGAACAGCGGTTCGAGCTCCATCACCAGGGGGAACTTCTCGCGACCGTGCAGCTTCTGCTTCGCGAGGTACGCACCGAGGCGGAGGTTCTGTCGCAACGGCATGGCCATGGCAGGTCAGCTCACTTCCCGGGGCAATGTGAAGGTGACGTCTTCGGAGACGCTGTGGTGCTCGTGCACATCGACGCTTCCGAGCCCGCCGAGGCAGGCGACGATTTCGTCGACGAGTCGCGGGGGCGCGGACGCACCGGCGGTGATCCCGATCGCGCGCGCTTTAGCCAACCAGTCCAGCCGTACGTCGGTCGCGTCGTCGACGAGGTACGCCGCGACACCGGCCCGCTCGGCGACTTCGACGAGTCGCTGCGAGTTCGACGAGTTGGCCGAGCCGACGACGAGGACGAGGTCGCAGTGCCCGGCGATGTCACGGACCGCGAGTTGGCGGTTGCTGGTCGCGTAGCAGATGTCGTCCTGCCGCGGCGCGACCAGCGACGGGAACCGCGACCGCAGCGCGCCCGCGATCGCTTCCGCCTCGTCGACCGCGAGCGTCGTCTGCATGACGTACGCGACGCGATCCGGATCCGCGGCCGCGACGTGCTCGGCCGCAGCCATGTCGTCGACGACGACGACCCGATCCGGTGCTTCGCCGACGGTGCCGACGACCTCTTCGTGATCGCCGTGCCCGATCAGGAAAACCGTGTGGTCGGCCGCCGCGTAGCGCCGTACCTCGGCGTGCACCTTCGCCACCAGCGGACAGGTCGCGTCGACGACCTGAAGCCGGCGCGCCACGGCCTGCGCGCGAACCCCCGGCGTGACGCCGTGCGCGGCGAGGATCACACGCGCACCGACCGGCACCTCGTCCAGCTCCTCGACGAAGATCGCACCGCGGGCCTGCAATTCGCCGACGATGTGCGCGTTGTGAACGATCTGCCGGCGGACGTAGACCGGCGCGCCGTAACGGTCGAGGGCGCGTTCGACGATCTCGATCGCCCGCTCGACGCCGGCGCAGAACGAGCGCGGTGAGGCGAGATGCACCGACCGGTCGGCGGTCGCGGCGGCCCATTTCTCGACGACCGGTACGACGGCGCGCAACGTGCGCAGCGCGCGCCAGCCGCGGGCGACGATGTCGGGCCGCCACAGCGGTTCGGCGATCGTGTCGGTGACGACGCGAACGACCGCGAACGGACGGTGGCCGCCGACCGCGGCACCGACCGCGGCGCTCTCCATGTCCACCGCGAGCGCGCCGGTCGCAGCGAGCGCGGCGAGCGCGTCTTTGCCCAGCAAGGTGCCGGTCGTCGCGATCGGGCCGAGGTGCACGCGCAACCCGGCCCGGCGCAACTCGCCGGCCAGCAGCGGCGCCGACGGGCACTTGACCGCGACGTCGCCGGCGCGCACTTCGGTCGCCACCACGACGTCGCCCACCTGCACCGTCGGCGCGACCCCGCCGGCGACGCCGAGCATCGCGACCGGCCCGGCGTCGCTCAGCCGGCGCATCGAGCGGGCGGTACGGCGCGGTCCCATACCGGTCCGCAACACCCGCGCGGATCCGCGCACCGCGGCCGACTCGACCCGCAGCGCCGTACAGACGGTGAGCTCACTCATGGACGTACCGGCCCAACGCACTGACCGGGAACACCAGCCGGTACAGGTGGTAGTTGATGGAGAAGTCGCCGGGGAATCCGGTGCCGGTGAACCACGGCTCGTCCCAGGTTCCGTCCGCGCGCTGCGTGCGGGCCAGCCAGAGCACGCCGCGATCGACGGCGTCGGAACGCTCTCCCGCAGCGAGCAGCGCGAGCAGCGCCCATGCGGTCTGCGACGCGGTCGACTCGCCGCGGCCGGCCAACGCGGGATCGTCGTAGGAGCGCATGTCCTCGCCCCAGCCGCCGTCGCCGTTCTGATGCGCCACGAGCCAATCGACCGCGCGCCGGATCGGCGCCGCGGTCGGCGCGATGCCGGCGGCGACGAGAGCCGGGACGACCGCGCCGATCCCGTAGACGTAGTTGCAACCCCAGCGGCCGAACCACGATCCGTCCGGCTCCTGCGCGTCGAGCAACCAGCGCACGCCACGTCGCGCGGCGATCGAGTCGGCCTGTCCTTCGGCGGCGAGCATCTCGACGACGTGCGCGGTCACGTCCGCGGACGGCGGATCGATCACCGCACCGAAGTCGCAGAACGGCAACTTGTATGCGAGCTCGCGGGTGTTGTCCGCGTCGAACGCACCCCATCCGCCGTCGCGGCTCTGCATGCCGGCGGTCCATCGCACGCCGCGGTCGATCGCCGCGCGCAACCGCGCCGGCTCCGGATGCGCGACCCGGCGCAACCCCAGCACGACCTCGGCCGTGTCGTCGGTGTCCGGGTAGCCGTCGTTCGCGAACTCGAACGCCCAGCCGCCCGGCGCCAACCGCGGGCGCCGTACCGACCAATCACCGCGAACGGCGATCTCCTCGTCGAGCAACCAGTCCGCAGCCGTGACGACCGCGGGGTCGTCGGCCGGCACCCACGCGTCGCGCAAGGCGGTCAGCGCAAGCCCGGTGTCCCACACCGGTGACTGGCACGCCTCCAACCGCCGTACGACGCCGTCCGGCGTCGGCTCGGTGACGAGGAACCCGTCGAGACCGCGCAGCCCGTTCGCCATCGGCGCCGAGTCGAGCGGGTAGCCCGACAGGTGCAATGCGAGCAACGAGTAGACCCACGGCGGCTGGATGCCGCCCCACGATCCGTCCGCTTCCTGCCGGTCGAGGATCCACTGCACGCCCCGGCGCATCGCCCGGCGCCGCAACGCGGCGATCGGGTGCCGGCGGTACGCATGCAACACGCGATCGAGGCGCTGGAAGAAACCGCCCCAGGATCGCAATGGTTGCAAGGGATCCGGCGCCGCGCCGGTCCGCAGTTCGTCGATGCCGAACGGCAGAGGCCGGACCGGTCGCAGCGTTGCGACGATCGTCAGCGGGACGACCGTCTGCCGCGCCCAGCAGGCCCAGTCGTACAGGTTGAACGGGAACCAGCGCGGCAGGTAGACGAGCTCCGGCGGCAGGCTCGGCAACGCGTCCCACGGCCACAACCCGAACAATGCCAACCAGATCCGGGTGAAGACGCGGGTACGTTCGACGCCGCCGTTCGCGAGGATCCAGTCCTGTGCCCGCAGCATGTGCTCGGCGGCCGGTGCGTCGCCGGCGAGCCGCAAGGCGACCCACGCCTCGACCGTCGTCGAGAGGTCGCCCGGCCCGCCGTAGTAGTTGGCCCAACTCCCGTCCTCGCGCTGTTGCGAGCGGATCCAACGTGCGGCCGATGCCGTCTCGTCGTCGGTACGGATGCCGAGGAACTGCCGCAACAACAGATCCTCGGCGTCCATCGTCACGTTGGTCTCGAGCTCGCCCTTCCACCAGCCGGCCGGGTCCTGCAACGAGCGCAGGTGCGCGACCGCCCGGTCGAGCGTCGCCTGTGCGGACGCGCGGACGTCGACGCTGACGTCGTTGACGAGGGTCATCTAGTTCTCCCTCGTGACGACGAAGCGGCCGAGGGCGACGAGTTCGTCGACGGCGTCGGGGGCCAGTGACGCTCGCACCAGCGCGGATTCGGCGAGGGACAGCCGGCGGGTTGCTTCCTCTGCCGCCCACGCGCGACCGCCGGCCGACTCCACCAGGTCGGCCGCGCGAGCAATGTCGCTGTCGCTGTCCGGGCCTTCGGTGCCGAGCCAACGGGCCAGGGCCGCACCCGCCGGACCGCTGTCGGCGAGCGCGAACGCGACCGGCAACGACTTCTTGCGCGCCCGCAGGTCGCTGCCGACCGGCTTGCCGGTCGTCGCGGCGTCACCCCAGATCCCGAGCAGGTCGTCGACGAGCTGGAACGCGAGGCCCAATTCGGCGCCGTACGTCGACAGTGCCTGCACCGACGACGGTGGCGCACCGGCGAGCACGGCACCGATGGCCGCCGAGCAGGCGAGCAGCGCGCCGGTCTTCCCGGCCGCCATCGCCAAGCATTCGTCGACGCCGACGTAACGCCGTTGCTCGAACTGCAGATCCGCGTGCTGGCCGCGAATGAGTTCCTGGGTCGCGGACGCAAGCCGGCGCGCGGCTTCGACCGCGTCGAGCGTGCCGACGTCGAGCAACACCTGGGTCGCGAGCGCGAGCATCGCGTCGCCGCACAGGATCGCGGCCGCCGCGCCGTGCACCGCCCACACCGTCGGGCGATGCCGGCGCTCGACGTCGCCGTCCATCAGGTCGTCGTGCACGAGCGAGAAGTTGTGCACCAGCTCGACCGCGACGGCACCGGGTACGGCGACCATTTCGTCGGCGCCGACCGCGCGGGCCGAGAGCAACGCCAGCGCCGGACGGACGGCCTTGCCGCCGGCACCGAAGTGGTAGTGGGCGAGCCGGCGGCTGTCCGGATCGAGCCGCTCGATCGCGGCGTGCAACGCCGGCTCGATAGCGGTCCGCGCGCGCAGCAACGTCGTCGGCAACGAGAGGGTCATGCCGCCACCACCCGGCGCGCTCCGACCTCAGTCGAGAGCAGCGCGGCGGCCGCCGCATCGCCGCTGCGGACCGCGCTTTCCATCGTCGCCGGCCAACCGGTCGCCGTGTACGCGCCGGCGACGACGAGGCCGGGCAACGCCGTCTGCGCCGCCGGCCGCAACACCGCCGTACCGGGACGTGGCCGGAACGTCGCCCGCGGCTCGCGCGTGACGAAGAAGTCGAGCACGGTCGCGGCGGGCAGCGCCGGCAGGATCGCGCCCAGCGCGGGAAGCAACTGCGCGCGCAACTGCGCGACCGGCAGGTCGAGGACGTCGTCGGCCGCGGACAACGAGACCGCCAGCAACTGCGCGCCGGGCCGGCTGCTTGCCAGACCGCTTTGCGCGGTGCGGTCGAACACCCATTGGATGTCGCTGCCGACGACGGCAAGGAACGGCTCTGACAGAACCGGCCGGTCGACGAGCACGTTGACGTTGACGATCGGCGCGGCACCCAGGCCGGCCGACCAGCCCTCGGGTTGGGTCAGCGCGCCGGCCGGGAGCAACGCTTCGGCCTGCACCGGATCGGTCGCGACGACAACGGCATCGACGGTCAGCCGGTCGTCGTCGGTGGTCACGACCCAATCGGATCCGTCGCGTTCCAGCGCGCGGGCCCGCGACCGCAGCCGGACGCCGGCTCCGGCTTGCGCGAGCGCGGTCGCGGCCGCATCGCCGTGCAGTTGTTGCAGCGGTACCAGCGACCAGCCGATGTCACCGGCCGCCGACTCGGTCAGCAGGCCGAGTTGGAACACCGTCGACGCGACCGCGAGCGATGCCTCGTCCGCGTGCACGTTCATCGTCGCGACGCCGACGAGATCCCACAACGCCTCGGTCGTCGCGCTGTTCTGGCCGTGCTCGGCGAGCCAGTGACCGAATGAGATCCGATCGGTGCGCGGGTCGTCGCGGTCGACCTTTCGCAGCGCCAGCGCGCCGCGCACCGCACGCATGCGATCGATCGGCGCGAGCACCGAATACGACGCGAGCGACCGGCCGAGATGTAGCGGCGCCGGCAAGGAATTTCGCCGTAACCGCGCCATTTTCCGGCCGGACACGACGGGTACGTCGAGCCGCGGCTGCAACCGGGTGAGATGTGTCGTACCGAGCCGGTCGAGCAGGGCGCGGTAGGACGTGCAGCAACGCAGGAAGACATGCTGCCCGTTGTCGACGTCGAGGTCGCCGCGGCGAAACGAATGCGTGAGCCCGCCCAGTCGCGGCCGGCTCTCCAGCACCGTGACCTGGCAGCCCGCGTCGGCGAGCCGTAGAGCGGCAGTCAACCCGGCGAGCCCGCCACCGACAACCGCGACCGAGGTCATGCGCGCCGCCGGGTGAGCGCGCGGACCGCGACGCCGGACTTCTGCCACGCCGACAACGACAGCCGGCGGTCGAACACCAGCGTCGGGTCGGCCGCGATCCGGTCGAGCAACCGACGGTAGATGCCGGCCATCGCCGCACAACATGCGGCGCTACGACGGTCGAGCAGCGGCACCAGTCGCAGCCCGTCGTCGTACCAGGTGCGAGCCCGGTCGGCGGTCCACCGGATCAACTCGACCAGCCCGCCGTCGTCGACGAGCGCGCCGTCCGGCCCGAGCCGCAGGACGACGCCGAAGCGGTCGAGGTCGTCTTGCGGCAGGTACACGCGACCGTTCTGCAAGTCCTCACGGATGTCGCGCAGGATGTTCGTCTGCTGCAACGCGATGCCGAGCGCGTCCGCGTACGCCGCACCGACGATCGCGTCGCTCGCGCCGAAGATGGACAGGCACAACCGGCCGATCGAGCCCGCGACGCACCGGCAGTACGTGACCAGTTCCTCGAACGTCGCGAACGGTCCCCCGTCGACATCGCGCTGGACGCCGTCGACGAGTTCGCCGAACGCGGTCACCGGGATCGGGTAACGGTGGGCCGCCTCGCGCACGGCAACCAGCACCGGATCCGTTGCGGCGCTTAGGTTTTCGACCGCCGCACGTACCTCCGCGAGGCGCGCGCGCTTCTCCGCGACCGGCAGGTCGCCGTCGCCGATGTCATCGATGCGTCGCGCCAGCGCGTACACCGCGGACAGCGCCGATCGCTTGTCCGGCGGCAACAGCCGGATGCCGTAGGAGAAGTTGCGCGCCTGCGTCTTGGTGATGTCGATGCAGGTCTCGAACGCCGCCGCGGTCATCGCCGTACCACCAGCAAGCGCGTCGCATGCCTGACGACGTCGCGACGTCGCGGCTGCCGTCGCGCGGCATCGGGAGCAAGGACGTCGAAGTCGCACCGGCGTAGCGCGTCCGCGGTCGCGCGACCGCCCGCGACGTAACCCGCGACCGCGACCCGTGCCCACCCGGTGAGCAGGCGCACGAGCGGCCCGCCGCTGTCGAGCAACAACACGGCGCGGTCGACCTCGGCCGCGACCAAGCGACGCAGCTCACGCGAGGTCGTGACCGCACGCAAGTCCGGCTCGTCGACGCCGTACCGCGTGAGGTCCTCGGCCGGCAGGTAGACCCGATCCCGATCGCGGAGATCCTCGGCGACGTCCTGGCAGTGTTCGAGGATCTGCAGCGCGGTGCAGACGTCGTCGGACAGCGCGGCCGCGTCCGGCCGGTCGACGCCGAACACCGCGAGCACCACCCGGCCGATCGGGTTCGCCGACAACCGGCAGTAGGCCAGCAGGTCGTCGTACGTCGCCATCCGGGTCAGCGTCTGGTCGCAACGGTTCGCCGCGATCAGGTCGAGGAACGGATCGAGCGGCAGCGCCGGGCCCGCGCCGCGCGAACGCAACGAGGCCTCGAGCGCGTCCAAGTCGTCGAGGCGCGTCATCGGCGAACGGGACGGATCGTCGCCAACGTCGTCGATCCGGCGAGCCAGTGCATATGCCGCGTGCAGCGGCTCGCGGTAGCGAGCCGGCAGAACGCGCAGGGCGACCGGGAAGTTCTCCGAGCGCTCCCGCGCCCGAGGCTCCACGGCCACCGCCATGAACCTGATCATTCTTGGATGATCTTGAGCGATCTGCACGTCTCCGGTTAGTTGTGCAGCGATTTTTTTATCATTGCGATACAACTTCGGGGTGACATCCCCCACCGTGACCACACTGCGTGACCTTCTCGGGCCCCTCACCGAGGAGCTCCCTCAGGTCATTGCCGAAGTGGTCAACCTGCTGCGCGAGGAGTGGCCCGACTACGCGAGCTTCCTCGAAGCCGACCCCGACGGCGTGCTGGAGACCGCGCGGGCCGCCATCGCGCACCTCGTCTCGCTGGCCGAACGCGGGCCGGCCCAAGCCGCCGACGGCGGGTCGATCGGCGGCCCGACTATGGGTGGCCCCAGTATGGGTGGCCCCAGTATCGGCGGCCCGAACATGGGCGGCGGCGAGCTGTTCGAGGAGGTCGGCCGGGTCGAGTGGCGCGAGGGCCGCTCGCTGGCGACCCTGCTCTCGGCGTACCGCGCCGGCGCCCGCGTCGCCTGGCGGCACATGTCTCGCGCGGCGTTGCGCCGGGGCGCACCGCCGGAGGCGATCGCGCTGCTCGCCGAAGCGGTCTTCGTCTTCGTCGAGGATCTGTCGAGTGCGTCGGCCCGCGGTTACGTCGAGGAGCAGCTCGCGACCGCGGCCGAACGTGAGCGACTGCGGGCCGAGCTGGCCGAGTTGCTGCTGTCCGAACGCGCGGACCTTGCGGCGATCCGCGCGACCGCTGCCGCGGCCGGCTGGCCGCTGCCGACGACCGCGGCGCTCGTGCTCGTACCGGCGGCGCGCGGGCACGACCTGTTCGCGCGCCTGGACCCGACCGCGCTGCCGATCCGGCGGGCGGAGATGACCGGCGCGGTGGTCGCCGATCCCGACGGCCCCGGTCGCCGTACCCGCCTCGCCGCCGCACTGGCGGGGCTCGGTGCGGTCGTCGGATCGACGGTCACGACGGCGGCGCTGCCGACGACGTTGCGGGCCACGACCGCGGCGGCCCGGCTGCTGCACGAAGGCGTGCTCAGCGACGATCCGGTCTTCGTCGACGAGCATTACGACGCGCTCGTCGTCCATGACGATCCGGCGTTGCTCGACGCGTTGACCGCACAGGCGCTCGCGCCGCTCGCCGGGGTGCCGGCCGGCACCCGGGCGCGGCTCGAGGAGACGTTGACCGCGTGGCTGTCGTCGATGGGCGACCGGCAGGCCGTCGCCCGCCGACTGCACGTGCACCCGCAGACCGTGCGCTACCGGATGGGCCGGCTGCATACCTTGTACGGCGCCGCTCTCGACGATCCGCGAACCCGGCTGCGGCTGATCCTCGCGCTCTGTTGGCGTTAGATCTGGGCGGCGACCGAAGGGTCGACGCGCACGACGCCGGCCAGGTTCGTCAGCGGCACCGGTACGTACTTCACGTAGTCGCCGGTGTGCGGCGCGACCAGCATCATGCCGTTGCCGGCGTAGATCGCGACGTGGTCGATGTTGTTCGGGTCAGTCGGGTCGTAGTGCCAGAACAGCAGGTCGCCCGGCCGGGCCAGTGCGTACGGGACGTGCGGGCCGGCGAACCACTGCTGCTGCGAGACCCGCGGCATCCGGATGCCGGCATGCGCGAACGACCACATCACGAGACCGGAGCAGTCGAACGAGTCCGGGCCGGTCGCGCCCCACACGTACGGCAAGCCGACCCGGCTCGCGGCGGCCTGCAACACCGTGTTGATCTGCGCGCGGGTGAGGAACTCGCCGGCGTCGCGGATGACGACCATCTCGCGCAGCAGTTGCGCGTGGCCGTGCGAGCCGACGATTTCGCGTACCTGCGAGCGCAGTGACAGCGGGTCGGCACTCGGTGCGCTGACCAGCAACGCGGTGCCGCGCGGGATGCCGAGGTCGGCCGCGCGCGAGGACGACACGACGGCGTCGACGCCGGCCATCCCGACCGAGGCGAACGCCCCGATGCGGACCGGCGTGATGCGCTTCGCGTGCACGGGAACGGTCTGTCCGAGCGGGAGCCGCGCGTCGTGACCCATGTCGAACGACGCGGTCAGCTCGCCCGAGGCGATGCTCTGCCACAGCGGTTGCGAACCGGCGGTCAGCGACGGCGTCCACGGCCGGAACGACGCGGGGTCGACGCCGAGGACGAACGCCTTGTGCCCGCCGATCCGGGCGCTGCCGCCGCTTTCGAGCTGGACCCGGGCGACGCCGCTCAGTGCGCGGATCGCGTTGATCTGGTGGGTGGACAGCGTCCGGGTGCTGGTGACCAGCAAGGTCGGCGCGACCAGCCGGCGCGGGGTCGGGACGGTCGCGACCGCGGGCGCGGCCGACGTCGTGGTGGCGATGCCGCCCGGAATCGACGCCGGCGCGGGTGCGGCCGGAAGCGAGAGGTGGCTCAGCGGCTTGGTGAGCGGTGCGGCCGACGTCGCGGCCGGGTGATGCGCGGGCCGGTCGGCCGAACGCACCGTGAGGGCGCTGGCGCCGGTGCCGGCGACGAGGACGGCGGCGGTGGCGAGCGCGATCGGTACGGCCGGGTGGATGTGCGGGGACAGCGCGGCGACTCTGTTGCGCACGCCGTTCTCCTTCCCGCATCGCCCCGGTTCTCGTCACTCAGTGCAACGAGCCGGGCTGGGCCGCGTAACGGGGGTGGCCCGAATTGTCCTGATTCTAATGGAGGCGAGCCCGACCTAGACCAGGGCGCCGGCGGCGATGCGCAGATCGGCGACGAGACCGGCGAAGGCGGCGTCGCGGTCGTCCGCGCGCAGCACCGCGGACGGGTGCAACGTCGCGAGCGCGAACGACGAAGCGCGCGCCCCGTCGTCGGCGCGCTCGAACTGACCCGGGTCGTACGCCGACGCCGGCCAGGGCAGCAGCATGCCGCGCGACTTCGTGACCCGGAAGCTCGGGCCGAACAGTGCCTTGCCCGCAGTCGCACCGAGGGCGACGACGATCTCGGGGTCCAGCAGAGCGAATTCGGCGACCAGCCATGGCCGGCATTCGCCGACCTCGCGCGCGTCGGGTGTGGCGTGGATCCGTCTCTTGCCGCCGGCGGCGGGCGTGAACTTGAAGTGCTTGACCGCGTTCGTCGTATAGGTGTCGGCGGGATCGAGGCCGGCCTCTTCGATCGCGCGATCGAGCAGCTTGCCGGCCGGTCCGACGAACGGCTCACCGCGGCGGTCCTCGACATCGCCCGGCTGCTCGCCCACGAGGACGACCCGCGCGCTGACCGGACCTTTGCTGAACACGGTCTGGGTCGCGTTCTCGTAGAGATGACAGCCTCGACAATCAACAGCCGCACGCCTGAGGCCGTCAAGGTCAGCCCCCGCCGGAACGAAATCAGCCGCGCTCATAAGCCTCATCCTGCCCGTTCACCCAAGTTACGGAACGGGCTCCCGGGCGTCGTACTTCGCGAACGAGGGGAACGCGGCCGCCAGCAACGCCACCCCCGCGACACACGCCAAGCCGCCGGAGACCACCGACACCTGCGTGCCGAATCCGGCCGCGACCGAGCCCGCCTCCACGTCGCCGAGGCGCGGCCCGCCGGTGACGACCACGATGAACACACCTTGCAGCCGTCCGCGCAGTGCATCGGGTGTCGACACCTGCAGGATCGTGTTGCGGAAGATCGCGCTCACCATGTCGGCCGCGCCCGCGATCGCGAGCAGTACCAAGGCCAGCCACAACGACCGAGTGAAGCCGAACAGGCCGATCGATCCGCCCCACACCGCGACGGACACGAGTACGGCGAAACCCTGGCGGCGTACGCGCCCGGTCCAGCCCGACGTCGCCGCGCCCAGCAGCGCGCCGATCGGGGGCGCGGCCGCGAGCAAGCCGACCGTCCCGGCCCCGCCGTGGAACCAGTTGGCCGCGATCGCCGGGAACAACGCGCGCGGCATCCCGAACATCATCGCGTTGATGTCGACCAGGAATGTCATCAGCAGGTTCTTGCGCGGCCCGAGGAACCGCAGGCCTTCCAGCACCGACGCGACGCCTGCTCGCGACCCGCCGCCCTCCGGCGGCATCGGCGGCAACCGCCACACCGCGTACAGCACGGCCAGGAAGGAAACGGTGTCGAACCCGTACGCCCACGAGTAACCGAGGGTGCCGACGAACAATCCGCCGAGCAGCGGTCCGGCCGACAAGCCGGTGTTGAAACCCAACTGTCCCAACGCATTTGCCGCCGGCAACATCTCCCGCCGGACGAGCCGCGGCAGGATCGCGCCGCGCGCCGACGAGTCGATCGCCGAGAACGCACCCTGCACCCCGGCCACCACATAGAGCAGCCACAACGCGCGCAGGCCGACCGCGGCCTGCACCGTCAACACGACCGACAGCGCCATCAACGCCGTACCGGTCATCAACGTGAGCCGGCGCCGGTCGACCGCGTCGGCGATCGCGCCGCCGACCAGCCCCATCGTCACCAAAGGGAACAGCACGACCAGCCCGACCAAGCCGACGTCGAACGACGACTTCGTCAGGTGGTACACCTCGACCGGGATCGCGAACTGCGTCAGCTGGGTCCCGGTGAACGACACCGAGTACCCGAACCACCAGCGCCGGTAGTCGCGGCTCTCCCGCAACGGCGTGACGTCGGCCGCGATCCGCCGCCAGCGCGACGGTGGCGCCGGCAGCGCGGTCTCGTCGAGTGCCGGGCCGCCAGCGGTCACGGCGCGAGCCGCTCGACCGACCAGACCGAGGAATCGGTACGGCGATAGACCAGCCGGTCGTGCAATCGATCCGGCCGGCCTTGCCAGAACTCCACGACGGACGGCGCGACCCGGAACCCACCCCAGTCGTCCGGCAGCGGCACGTCCGACGATCCGGTCGCGCCGGCGACCGCGACGACCGCGGCCTCCAACTCCGCCCGCGACGCGACGACCCGCGACTGCCGGCTCGCGGCCGCGGACAGTTGCGCGCCGCGCGGCCGCGATCCGAAGTACGCCGCCGACTCGTCGTACGACGTCTTCGTCGCCACGCCCTCGACCCGCACCTGCCGGCCGAGCGGGTGCCACGGGAACAGCAACGACACCCGCGGCTCGGCCGCGATCGCGAGTCCCTTGCGCGAGCCGTAGTTGGTGAAGAAGACGAAACCCGCGTCGTCGGCGCCCTTGCACAACACCATGCGGCTGCTCGGGGCCCCGTCGGGGTCGACCGTCGAGAGCACCATCGCGTTGGCCTCGGCCAACTCGGCGGCGACCGCGTCGGCGAGCCATTGCCGCCACAGATCCAACGGCGAGGACGGCAGGTCCGACTCGGCCAGCCCGGCGGCGGAGTACTCCCGCCGCAGCCGGGCCAGGTCGAGCGAGTCCATCCCCCGACTTTCTCAGCCGGCCCATCTCGGGCGACAATGAGGGCGAGATCACTCGCAGCGTCACGAAAACCGAGGAGCACCCGCAATGGCGGACGAGACTGTCTTCAAGCCCGGGCTGGAAGGCGTCGTCGCCTTCGAGACCGAGATCGCCGAGCCGGACAAGGAAGGCTCCGCGCTGCGTTACCGCGGCGTCGACATCGAAGACCTCGTCGGCCGGATCTCCTACGGCAACGTGTGGGGCCTGCTCGTCGACGGCAAGTTCGCGCCCGGCCTGCCGCCGGCCGAGCCGTTCCCGGTGCCGGTGCACTCCGGCGACATCCGGGTCGACGTACAGAGCGCCCTCGCGACGCTCGCGCCGGCCTGGGGCCTCGAGCAGCTGCTCGACATCGACGACGCGCAGGCGCGCGACGACCTGGCCCGTTGCTCGGTGACGGCGATGTCGTTCGTCGCGCAGGCCGCGCGCGGGCTCGGTCAGCCGATGGTTCCGCAGAAGCGGATCGACGAGTGCGAGACGATCGTCGAGCGGTTCATGGTCCGCTGGCGCGGCGAGCCGGATCCCCGGCACGTCAAGGCGGTCGACGCGTACTTCGTGTCTGCGGCCGAGCACGGCATGAACGCGTCGACGTTCACCGCGCGGGTCATCGCCTCGACCGGCGCCGACGCGGCCGCCTGCCTGTCCGGCGCGGTGGGCGCGCTGTCCGGACCGCTGCACGGCGGCGCGCCGTCGCGAGTGCTGAAGATGCTCGACGAGGTCGCGCAGGAAGACGACGCGCGCGCCTACGTCAAGCGGCTGCTCGACTCCAAGCAGCGGCTCATGGGCTTCGGCCACCGCGTCTACCGCGCCGAGGACCCGCGCGCCCGCGTCCTTCGCCGTACGGCGAAAGAGCTCGACGCACCGCGCGTCGCGGTCGCGGAGGCGCTGGAGAACGCCGCGCTCGCGGAGCTCAAGGAACGCCACCCCGACCGGGTGCTCGCGACGAACGTCGAGTTCTGGTCGGCGGTCGTGCTCGACTTCGCCGAGGTGCCCGCGCACATGTTCACCTCGATGTTCGCCTGCGCGCGGGTCGCCGGTTGGAGCGCGCACATCCTCGAGCAGAAGCGCACCGGCCGGCTCATCCGGCCGTCGGCGAAGTACGTCGGCCCGGCCAACCGCGGCGTCGAGGCGGTCGAAGGCTTCAACCAGATCCCGAAGGTCTAACGCGTCCGCTGCGCGCACACCGTTCGGTGATCGTGGCGCTTGCTGCCGTCCAACGCCATGATCACGCACCTCCCGGGGGCGCGGATAGGCTCGACCGGTGACCCCTGATCTTGTGATCCCGGCTGAGCTTCGTCCGGCCGACGGGCGGTTCGGGTCGGGCCCGTCGAAGGTCCGTCCGGAGCAACTCGCAGCCCTGGCCGCAACCGGTTCGTCGTACCTCGGCACCTCGCACCGCCAGCAAGGCGTCAAGTCCGTCGTACGGCGGATCCGCGAAGGCTTGGCGACGCTGCTGCACGCACCGGACGGCTACGAGGTCGTGCTCGGCAACGGCGGGGCGACCGCGTTCTGGGACATCGCGACGTTCGCGTTGATCGAGCGGCGGTCGCAACACCTGAGCTTCGGCGAGTTCTCGGCCAAGTTCGCCGCGGCGGCCGCGGCGGCTCCGCACCTCGACGCGCCGTCGGTCGTCAAGGCCGAGCCGGGATCGGCCGCGGTCGCGACGGCAGAGGACGGGATCGACGCGTACTGCTGGCCGCACAACGAGACCTCGACCGGCGTCATGACCCGGGTGACGCGGCCGGCCGCGAACGAAGACCACGCGCTCCTGCAGATCGACGCGAACCCCGGGGCGGGCGGCCTTCCGGTCGACCAGAGGCAGACCGACGCGTACTACTTCGCGCCGCAGAATGCGTTAGCGAGCGACGGCGG
>JAICXQ010000089.1 GCA_025980325.1 Frankiales bacterium | reverse complement strand
TCGATCATCGCCTTCATCAGCTCGTAGGCGTTGAGCACCCCGCCGAAGCCCGCTTCGGCGTCCGCGACGATCGGCGCGAACCAGTCGGTGTCGGTGTTGCCTTCGGACCACGTGATCTGGTCGGCCCGCTTGAGCGCGTTGTTGATCCGGCGGACGACGGCCGGGACCGAGTTGGCCGGGTAGAGGCTCTGGTCCGGGTAGGTCTGGGCGGCGAGGTTGGCGTCGCCGGCGACCTGCCAGCCGGACAGGTAGATGGCCTTCAGGCCCGCGCGGACCTGCTGGACGGCCTGGTTGCCGGTGAGCGCGCCGAGCGCGTTGACGTAGTCGTCGCCGGTGATGAGGCTCCACAGCTTCTCCGCGCCGCGGCGGGCGAGCGTGTGCTCCTCGGTGACCGAGCCGCGCAGCCGGACGACGGCTTCGGCGGTGTAGTCGCGGTGGACACCCTTCCAACGCGGGTCGGTGTCCCACTCCTGCTGTAACGACTGGGCTTGGTCTTGCATGCTGGACATGTAGCGGATCGCTCCCTCGGGGGACGAGTGAACTTCCTGATGTGTTGCTCACTATGCGCGGTCGCACGCGTGTTGTCGAACTCTGTTCGGTGTGAACTTTTGCGTTTCTTCGCCTACAGTGAACTACGTGGCAGAGGTCACTCTCGACGTGGTGGTGCTCGGGCAGCGGTTGCGGCATGCCCGGCGGGCTCGCGGGCTGACCCTCGCCCAGCTCGCCGAGGCGGTCGGCAGCGCGACGTCGGCGCTGTCGATGATCGAGAACGGCCGGCGCGAGCCGAAGCTGTCGCTGCTGCAGGCGATCGCCGCGCGGCTCGGGGTCCCGGTCGACGAGCTGCTGCGGCCGGACGCGCCGAGCCGACGGGCGTCGTTGGAGATCGCGCTCGAGCGGGCACAGCGGGATCCGTCGTACCCCAATCTCGGGCTCCCTCCCCTGCGGCCCGGCCCGCGGATCCCGACCGACGTGCTGGAGCACGTCGTCGCGCTGCACGCCGAGTTGCGCCGTCGCGACGAACGCTTCGCGGCGACCCCGGAGGCGGCCCGGCGGGCGAACGTCGAGCTGCGCCGGCAGATGCGCCGGCGGGACAACTACTACGCCGAGGCCGAGTCGGCCGCGGACGAGGCGCTGCGCGCGGTCGGGCACACCGGCGGCGCGTTGCCGCAACGCGCGATCACGGATCTCGCCGCGCACTTCGGGTTCACCCTGCATCACGTCACCGACCTGCCGGAGTCGACGCGATCCATCGCCGACACCGCGAACCGGCGGATCTACCTGCCGCAGCGCCCGGCCGGGCACGACCCGCGCTACGTCGTCCTGCAGACCCTCGGGCACTTCGCCCTCGGGCACACCGATCCGGTCGACTTCGCCGACTTCCTGCGCCAGCGGGTCGAGGCCAACTACTTCGCCGCCGCGCTGCTCGTTCCCGAACGCGCCGCGGTGCGATTTCTCCTGGAAGCCAAACGGGATCGGGCCCTGTCGATGGAGGATCTGCGCGATGTGTTCGCGGTCTCGCACGAGACCGCGGCGCACCGGTTCACCAACCTCGCGACGCATCACCTCGGGCTCACCGTGCACTTCACCCGGACCGACGCGAGCGGCACGATCTACAAGGCGTACGAGAACGACGGGCTGACGTATCCGACCGACGCGACCGGCGCGATCGAGGGCCAGCTCGCCTGCCGGCAGTTCGCGTCCCGGCGGGTGTTCGGGTCCGCGGATCGCTATGCGACGTACACGCAACTCACCGACACCCCGACCGGCACGTTCTTCTGTACGTCGCACGTCGAGCCGGGCGGCGGCGGCGAGTTCGCGGTGACGGTCGGCGTGCCGTTCCAGCACGCGAAGTGGTTCCGCGGCTCGGACACCGCGCGGCGGCGCAAGTCCGGCTGCCCGGCCGCGGCCTGCTGCCGCCGCCCGCCGGAGGAGCTCGCCGGCAAGTGGGCCGGCAACGCGTGGCCGTCCGCGCGGGCGCACAGCCACCTGCTCGCCGCGCTGCCGCCGGGCACCTTCCCCGGCGTCGACACGACCGACGTCTACGCCTTCCTCGAACGCCACGCCCCGGCGGAGAGCTGACTCAGGCCAACGACTCGAGCCATTGGCGGTGCAGGGCGGCGTACTCGCCGTCGTCGGCCGCGAGCAGTTGCGCCGGCGTGCCGTCCTCGACGATCCGACCGTCGTCGACGACGAGCACCCGGTCGGCGATCCCGACCGTCGACAGCCGGTGGGCGATGATCAGCGCGGTCCGCCCGGCGAGCACCGTGCGCAGCGCCCGCTGCACGAGCCGTTCGGTCGGCGCGTCCAACGACGACGACGCCTCGTCGAGGATGAGCACCGCGGGATCGGCGAGCACCGCACGGGCCAGTGCGATCAGCTGACGCTGACCGGCCGACAGCTTCGCGCCGTTCTTCCCGACCGCCGAGTCCCAGCCGTTCGGCAGCCGCCGTACGACGGCGTCGAGACCGACCGCGCGGCCGGCCGCCTCGATCTCGTCGCGGCTCGCCTCCGGCCGGCCGAACGCGATGTTCTCCGCGACCGATCCGGTGAACAGGAACGACTCCTGGGTGACCATCGCGACCGCGCGGCGCAGCTCCGGTTCGGCCAGCGAGCGCAATGCCACGCCGTCGACCAGGACCTCGCCCGACACCGGGTCGTAGAACCGGGCGAGCAGCCGCGCGATCGTGCTCTTGCCGGCCCCGGTCTTGCCGAGCAGGGCGACGGTCTGGCCGGCCGGCACCTCGAGGTCGAACTCGCGCAGCACCGGCGCGGCGTCGCGGTAGCCGAAGGTCACGCCGCGGAACTCGACCGCGCCCTGCCACTCATCGGTGGGCCATCCCCCGTCCGGCAATCGGTCCATCGTCTGCGGCGGCATCGGGACCGACGGTTCCTCGTCGAGGACGCCGGCGAGCTTCTCCAGCGCGGCGGCCGCGCCCTGGAACGAGTCGTAGAACTGGCTCACGTCCGCGATCGGCTCGAAGAACCGGCGCAGGTAGAGGACGAACGACGCGAGCACGCCGACCTTCATGTCGCCGTTGATGACCCGCAGCCCGCCCATGAGCAGGATGGCCGCGGTGGTGAGGTTGCCGATGAACCGGATGCCGGGCCAGTACACCGTCAGCAACTGAAACGACGTGGTCGTCGTCCGCCGGTAGTCCTCGTTGAGGTCGCCGAAGATCTGGTTGTTGCGCGGCTCGCGCCGGAATGCCTGCACCGCGCGGATGCCCCGCAACGACTCGGTGAAGTGCACGATGACCAACGCGATCGCTTCGCGGGTACGGCGGTAGGCCGCGGTCGAGCGCCGCTGGTACCACCGCGACAGCCACAGCAACGGCACGAACGACGCGAGCGAGACGAGACCGAGCGGCCAGTCGAGCACCAGCAACACCGTGCCGACGGTCACGATCGACAGCACGGCCGTGACCAGCGTGTCCAGGCCGGCGTCGAGCATCGCGCTGATCGTGTCCATGTCGGACGTGAGCCGCGAGATCATCCGCCCGGACGTGTAGCGCTCGTGGAACGCCAGCGAAAGTCGTTGGAAATGGCGGAAAACTCGCTGCCGCAACTCCAGCAGGATGCGCTGGCCGATCCGGCCGGTGCCGAGGACGAAGGTCCGGTAGAGCACGGCTTGCAGGACCGCGCAGCCGGCGATGAGCGCGGCGACGACGACGAGCGGTACGTCGTCGCCGCGACGCGCGGCGGGGATGCCGCGGTCGATCCCGATGCCGACGAGCGCGGGGATCGCCATCGACGCGACCACGCTGACGACGATCGCGACGGTGTAGATCCAGACCGCCCGCTTGTGCGGCGCGAGCAGGTCGGCGAGCAGGCGCCGGGTGCGCCGGCGCAACAGCAGCGACAGGCTGGCGGCGACCTCGTCCTGCGTCTCCGCCGCGACGCCGCGCCACTGCTCGACCGACGTCGTCGTCATCGCGACGCCCCGGCGGCGACGTCGTCGGGATCGCTGTGCAGAGCATCGACCGAGAGCACCTCGGCGTACGCGGGCAGTTGCATCAGTTCGCTGTGGGTTCCGATCGCGGTGATCCGGCCGTCTTCGAGCAGCGCGACCCGGTCGGCGAGCGCGACCGTCGAAGGCCGGTGCACGACGAGGATCGCCGTGGTGTCGCGCAGCACCCGGGCGAGTGCGGCTTCGACCTTGGCCTCGGTGTGCACGTCGAGGGCCGAGAGCGGATCGTCGAGGACGAGCACGCTCGGGCGGGCGAGGACGGCGCGGGCGAGTGCCAGCCGTTGGCGCTGGCCGCCGGACAGCGACAGGCCCTGCTCGCCGATCCTGGTGTCGAGACCCCACGGCAGCCGGTGCACGAAGCCGGCCTGCGCGAGGTCGATCGCGGCCTCGATCTCCGCGTCGGTCGCGTCCGGCCGGCCGAGCACGAGGTTCTCCCGGACGCTCATGGAGAACAGCACCGGGTCTTCGAACGCGGTCGCGATCCGCGAGCGCAGGTCGCGCAGCGCGAGGTCGCGGATGTCGACGCCGTCGAGAGTGATCCGGCCGGCGGTGACGTCGTACAACCGGGCCGGCAGCGCGGTCAGCGCGGTCTTGCCCGAGCCGGTCGCGCCGACGATCGCGAGCGTCTCGCCGGGCGCCAGGTCGAGGTCGATGTCGCGCAACGTCGGCTCGTCGGCGCCCGGGAACGCGAACGACACGTGCTCGAACCGCAGATGGCCGCGCGGGTCGACCAGCGGCACGGGCGACGGCGGGTCGGCCACCGCGGGGACGGTCGCGAACACCTCGTGGATCCGGTCGGCCGCGGTCGCGGCCTCCTGCGCCATCGACAGGATCCAGCCGATATCGATGATCGGCCACTGCAAGAGCACGAGCAGCGTCGTGAACGCGACCAGCGCGCCGAGCGACATCGCGTGGTGCGCGACCGCGAGCCCGCCGAGCAGGACGACGAGTGCCATGACGACGTTCGGGATGAGTTCGAGCAGCGCCCAGAACCGGCCGCGCAACGCGACCATCTCGAGTGCCGAGCCGCGCACGACTTCGGCCTGCCGGACGAACTGTGTGTGCAGCAGCGCGCCGCGGCCGAACGCCTTGGTGACCCGTATCCCGCTCGCCGCTTCTTCGGCCGCGGTCGCGAGATCGCCCTGCTGATCCTGCATCCGGCGGGAGAGCAGCGAGTACTCGTTGCCGAAGCGCCGGGCCAGCCAGATCACCGGCACCGTCATCGCGGCGACGACGAGACCGAGCGGCGGGTACGTCGCGACGAGCAGGACGACGACCGCTACGTACTGGACGCCGTTGACCACCAGGAAGATCGCGCCGAAGCCGAGGAAGCGCCGGATCGACGACAGGTCGGTCGTGGCGCGCGAGAGCAACTGGCCGGTCTGCCACTGGTCGTGGAACGCGACGGCGAGCCGCTGCAGGTGCCGGTAGAGGTCGTCGCGGATGTTGGTCTCGACCCGCAGCACCGCGATCGACTGGATGTAACGGCGGACGAAGATCAGCGCGCACTCGGCGATGCCGAGACCGAGCGCGGCGAGGAAGACGGGGACCATCGCGCCGCGGTCGCCGCGCGCGATCGGGCCGTTGACCGCGGCCTTGATGACGAGCGGGACGAGCGTGCTGGCGGCGACCATCGCGAACGCCGCGACGAACATGACCCACATTTGCCATCGAAACGGGCGAAGGTAGGCACGGAAGCCATAAAGAGAGCGGTATCGCCGCAGGGTCCGGGAACCCAGCCCCCGCGCCGCCGCTATCACTGTTTGCACGGTACCCGCGGGCACCGACAGATCCGAAGCGATTTAGCGGTTAGCGAACCCTACCGATTGGCGAACTGGGCCTTCCCGGGACCGTTGTCGATGAACGACGCCATGCCGATGCCGCGGTCCTCGGTCCCGAACAGCGCGGCGAACTGCTGGCGCTCGATCGCGAGGCCGCTGTCGAGGTCGACCGACAGCCCGGCGTCGATCGCCTCCTTGGCCGCCCGCAGCGCGTAGCCCGGCCCGTTCGCGAACTGCGCGGCCCAGCGGTGCGCGGTGTCGTACACCTCCTCGGCTGCTACGACGACGTCGACCAGGCCGATCCGAAGCGCCTCCTCCGCGCCGACGAAACGGCCGGTGAAGCACAGGTCCTTGGCCTTCGACGGCCCGACCAGCCGGGCCAGCCGCTGGGTGCCGCCCGCGCCCGGGATGACCCCGAGCAGGATCTCCGGCTGGCCCATCTTGGCGTCCGCAGCGGCGACCCGGTAGTCGGCGCACAGCGACAGCTCGCACCCGCCGCCGAGCGCGTAACCGGTCACGGCCGCGACGACCGGCTTCGGAATCTTCGCCACCGACGTGAACGCCGACGACAATCCGGCCGAGCGGTCGACCATGTCGGTGTAGGACATCTTCGCCATCTCTTTGATGTCCGCGCCGGCCGCGAACACCTTCGGCCCGCCGTACACGACCACCGCGCGAACCTCGCGCCGGGTCGACGCCTCGTACGCGGCGGCCCGCAACTCCTCCTGGACCTGGGCGTTGAGCGCGTTCATGGGCGGGCGGTCGAGGCGGATCGTGCCGACACCGCCGTCGACCTCGAGGGTCACAAACTCAGCCATGGGTGGCAGGGTAGCGATGTGCACTGGCCGGGCAGCCCCTTCCCCTTGGGGGCGACGTGGGACGGCGAGGGCACGAACTTCGCGCTGTTCGCGCCGGCGGCCGAGTCGGTCGACCTCTGCCTGTTCGACGACGACGGCACCGAGTCGCGGGTCGAGCTCGACGAGGTCACCTACCACATCTGGCACGGGTACCTGCCGCGCATCGGCCCGCGGCAGCGCTACGGCTTCCGGGTCGACGGCCCGTACGACGCCGCCCGCGGCCTGCGCTGGAATCCCAGCAAGCTGCTCATCGATCCGTATGCGCTCGCCCTCGACGGCGAGTTCGTCCTCGACGACGGCGTCTTCGGTTACCAGACCGGGCGCGACGACACGGTCCAGGACCATCGTGACTCGGCGCCGTACGTGCCGAAGTCGGTGGTCGTGCACGATCCGTTCCCGTGGGGCGAGGACCACCACCGGCCGCACACCGCATGGGCCGACTCGGTCATCTACGAACTGCACGTCAAGGGCTTCACCGCGCGCCACCCCGACGTGCCGCCCGAGTTGCGCGGGACGTACGCCGGCCTCGCCCACCCGGCCGCGATCAGCCACCTGCAACGGCTCGGGGTCAGCGCGGTCGAGCTGATGCCGGTCCACCACTTCGTCAGCGAACCGGCCGTCCTGCGCCGTGGCCTTTCGAACTACTGGGGCTACAACACCCTCGGCTACTTCGCGCCGCATGCGGCGTACGCGTCCAGCGGATCGCGCGGTGAGCAGGTGCGCGAGTTCAAGGCGATGGTGCGCGCGCTGCACGCGGCCGGCATCGAGGTCATCCTCGACGTCGTCTACAACCACACCGCCGAGGGCGACGAGACCGGGCCGACGCTGTCGTTCCGCGGCATCGACAACCCGTCGTACTACCGGCTGCGCGAGGAGGATCCGCGCTACTACCTCGACTACACGGGCACCGGCAACACCCTCAACGCGCGGCAGCCGCACGTCCTGCAACTCATCATGGACTCGCTGCGCTACTGGGTGACCGAGATGCACGTCGACGGCTTCCGCTTCGACCTCGCGTCCGCGCTCGCGCGCAGCTTCCACGACGTCGACAAGCTCTCGGCGTTCTTCGACATCATCCAGCAGGATCCGGTGCTCTCACGGGTCAAGCTCATCGCCGAGCCGTGGGACCTCGGCCCGGGCGGCTATCTGGTCGGCGAGTTCCCGCCGCTGTGGACCGAATGGAACGGCAAGTACCGCGACACCGTCCGCGACTTCTGGCGCGGCCGGGAGGACGGCGTCTCCGGTCTCGCGTCCCGGCTGTCCGGATCGAGCGACCTCTACCAGGACGACGGCCGGCGCCCGTACGCGAGCATCAACTTCGTCACCTGCCACGACGGCTTCACGTTGCGCGACCTCGTCTCCTACGACGGCAAGCACAACGACGCGAACGGCGAGGGCAACAACGACGGCAACCCGGACAACCGGTCGTGGAACTGCGGCGTCGAAGGCGACACCGACGACCCGGCGATCCTTGTGACACGGGGCCGGCAGATGCGCAACTTCCTGACCACACTGCTGCTCTCGACCGGGGTGCCGATGCTGCGCATGGGCGACGAGCTCGCGCACACGCAGCACGGCAACAACAACGCGTACTGCCAGGACAACGAGACCTCGTGGCTCGACTGGTCCGCTGACGGCGCCACCGCCAACTTCGTCGACCTCGTCGCCCGCCTCGTCGAACTGCGCCGTACTCATCCGGTGTTCCGGCAACGCGCGTTCTTCGAAGGGCACGAGCTCGACGACGGAGTCAAGGACGTCGCGTGGTTCCGGTCCGACGGCGTCGAGCTGGGCAACAACGACTGGGGATCGCCGGCGATTCGCACCGTCGGCATGTACCTGTCGGGCCGCGGCATCCGCACCCGCGGTCCGCGCGGCGAGCGGATCGTCGACGACTCGTTCCTGCTGGTGCTGCACGCCGGCGACGACGACGTGGCGGTCCGGCTGCCCGGCCCGCCCTGGGCGTCGTCGTACGTGGTCGAACTCGACACCGCGCAACCGGACGTCGCGGCGGGCGGGCACGTCGACGTGTCCGCGACCCTGACGATGCCGCCACGCTCCGCGCTGTTGTTGCTGGCGCTGCGTTAGCCGGCTGGGCTCGCCGGCCGGGTTAGATCGCGGTGTATGCCGTGCTCTCGACTGGCACCGCGATCAGGCCGAGCTCGGCCGGTGACGCGAGCGACGGATGGTTCGGCAGCACCCGCACCGAGTAGCCGAACGCGCCGCGGCGATCCAGCGGCACCGATCCCTCGTAGCGCCACGACCCCTCGACCTGCTCGACACACGTCAGTTCGAGGAAGTCGGGCCGGCGCAGCTCGTCGTGCTCGTCGACGGCGCCGAACGCGACCTGCACCGACACGTCCGACGGCTCCAGCCCGCCGAGGTCGACGACGGCCCGCAGGTCGAGCACCTGGCCGAGCTCGGGCGCGTCCGCGACGCCGCTGGTCTCGACGTGCGCGACCCGAACCCGGGGCCACGACGCGCGCACCTTGCGCGACCACGCAGCCAGTTCGCGCGCCCCGGCGTAGCCGTCGGCGGCCAAGCCGCGCGAGGACATCGCGGCCGGCGCATACAGCTCGACGACGTAGTCGCGCACCATCCGGCTCGCGAGCACCTGCGGCCCGAGCGACTGCAACGTGTGCCGCACCATCTCGATCCAGCGCCGTGGCAGCCGGTCGCGGTCGACGTCGTAGAACCGGCCGCGCACCTGGTTGTCGATGAGGTCGTAGAGCGCGCTCGCCTCCTGCTCGTCGCGCACGTCCGGGTCGATGCCCTCGGCCGCGCTGGGGATCGCCCAGCCGTTCGCGCCGTCGTACATCTCGTCCCACCAGCCGTCGCGGATCGACAAGTTGAGCCCGCCGTTGAGCGCGCTCTTCATGCCGGAGGTGCCGCAGGCTTCGAGCGGCCGCAACGGGTTGTTCAGCCATACGTCGCAGCCGTGGTAGAGGAAGCGGGCCATGCCGATGTCGTAGTCGGGCAGG
>JAICXQ010000049.1 GCA_025980325.1 Frankiales bacterium | reverse complement strand
TTTCGTCGAGATGTTTGTCGGCGTGGGCGCCTCGCGCGTCAGGGATCTCTTCGAGCAGGCCAAGAGCAATGCTCCGGCGATCATCTTCGTCGACGAGATCGACGCGGTCGGGCGCCATCGTGGCGCCGGCCTCGGCGGCGGGCACGACGAGCGGGAGCAGACGCTGAACCAGTTGCTCGTCGAGATGGACGGCTTCGACACCAACCGCGGCGTCATCCTCATCGCCGCGACCAACCGTCCCGACATCCTCGACCCGGCGTTGCTGCGGCCGGGCCGGTTCGACCGGCAGATCGTCGTCGACCGCCCTGATCTCGAAGGCCGCAAGGCGATCCTGCGGGTGCACTCGAAGGGCAAGCCGTTCGCACCCGACGTCGACCTCGACGTCATCGCCCGCCGTACGCCGGGATTCACCGGCGCCGACCTCGCGAACGTCATCAACGAAGCGGCGTTGCTCACCGCGCGCACCGACGCCAAGCAGATCACCACGGTGATGCTCGAAGAGTCGATCGACCGCGTCATCGCCGGGCCGATGCGCAAGACCCGCGCGATGAGCGACAAGGAGAAGAAGGTCACCGCGTACCACGAGGGTGGTCACGCGCTGGTCGCGTGGGCGTTGCCCAACACCGACCCGGTGCACAAGGTGACGATCCTGCCGCGCGGCCGTTCGCTCGGGCACACGCTGGTGCTGCCGGAGGAGGACAAGTACACGCAGACGCGCAGCGAGATGATGGACATGCTCGCGTACGCGCTCGGCGGCCGGGCCGCCGAGGAGCTCGTCTTCCACGAGCCGACCACCGGTGCGTCCAACGACATCGAGCGGGCGTCGCAGATCGCGCGCGCGATGGTGACGCAGTACGGCATGAGCGACGAGCTCGGCGCGGTCCGCTACGGCCAAGGCGAAGGCGAGGTCTTCCTCGGCCGCGACATGGGACACCAGCGCGACTACTCCGAAGAGGTCGCGGCGCGCATCGACGAGCAGATTCGCAGCCTCATCGAGCGAGGGCACGACGAAGCGTGGGAGATCCTCGTCGAGCACCGTGACGTGCTCGACGACCTCGTGCTCAAGCTGTTCGACAAGGAGACCGTCGGCAAGGACGAGCTCACCGAGATCTTCGCCTCGGTCAACAAGCGCCCGGCGCGCGTGTTCGAGAGCGCGAAGCGCAAGGCGCCGAAGAACATCCCGCCGGTGCTCACCCCGGCCGAGCTCGCGCTGCTCGGCCCGACCGACGTCAACGGCCTCGAACGCCGGACCAACGGCCGGTCGCGGACGAGTCGTACGGCCAACGGCGCGGCGAAGAAGACGACCGCTCGCCGTACCCCGACGAAGCGCACCAGCGGCTAGTCATGATCGACCAGGACCGCATCGCGCGTGCGGTGCGGGAGATCCTTCTCGCGGTCGGCGAGGACCCGGATCGCGACGGGTTGCGGGAAACCCCGGCCCGGGTCGGACGGATGTACGCCGAAGTCTTTTCCGGCTTGCACGTCGACCCGTGTACGGCGCTGACGACGGTGTTCGAGGCGGAGCACGACGAGATCGTGCTGGTGAAAGACATCGAGGTCGCGAGCACCTGCGAGCACCACCTCGTTCCGTGGGTCGGCCAGGCGCACGTCGGCTACATCCCGAACGAGAAGGGCGAGATCACCGGCCTGTCCAAGCTCGCCCGCGTCGTCGACCTGTATGCGCGCCGGCCGCAGGTGCAGGAACGGTTGACGACGCAGGTCGCGGACGCGATCGAGTCGTGCCTGGCGCCGCGCGGCGTCATCGTCGTGGTCGAAGCCGAGCACTTGTGCATGACGGTCCGCGGGGTCCGCAAGCCGGGCGCGCGCACCGTGACCTCCGCCGTACGCGGGCAATTCCGGGACAGCGTCTCGACCCGCAGTGAGGCGATGAGTCTCATCCTCGGCCGATGACCTGCACTGTGCGGGGCCTGCCCGATCTCGCGCGGTGCCTGGTGATGGGGGTCGTGAACGTCACCCCCGACTCCTTCAGCGACGGCGGCGCGTTCTCCGACGCGGACAGCGCGATCAAGCATGGCCGCGCGTTGCTGGCGGCCGGTGCCGACCTGCTCGACGTCGGCGGCGAGTCGACCCGGCCGGGTGCTTCGCGGGTGCCGGCGGACGAGGAGTGGCGGCGGGTCGGCCCGGTCGTGTCCGCCCTCGCCGCGGCCGGCGCGCGCGTGAGCATCGACACGATGCGCGCCGTCACCGCCGAGCGCGCGATCGCGGCCGGCGCGGTCATGGTGAACGACGTGAGCGGCGGTCGCGCCGACCCCGGTCTGCCCCGCCTGGTCGCGGAGGCCGGCGTGCCCTACGTCGTCATGCATTGGCGCGGGCACAGCACGTCGATGCAGGCGAACGCGACGTACGGCGACGTGGTCGGGGAGGTCGTCGGCGAGTTGCGGCGCAGCCTCGACGACGTACGCGCGGCGGGTGTCGCCGACGATCAGATCGTCGTCGATCCCGGGCTCGGGTTCGCGAAGAATGCGTCGCACAACTGGGAGCTGCTGGCCCGGCTGCCGGAACTGTCGGTGCTCGGCCGGCCGGTGCTGGTCGGCGCGAGCCGCAAGTCGTTCCTCGGCCGGCTGCTCGCCGACGGCGACGAGCCGCGCAGCGTGCTCGAACGCGACGACGCGACCACCGCGATCACCGCATTGGCCGCGGCAGCCGGCGCGTGGGGCGTGCGCGTGCACGAGGTCCGCGGCAGCGCCGACGCCGTACGGGTCGTCGAGGCGGTACGGCGATCAGCGGCGGACCGGTCATGAGCGAGGACGTCGAGGCGGCGGTCACCGCCGCGAACGCCGAGTTCTATGCCGCGTTCGAAGCCTGCGACATCGACCGGATGGAAGCGGTCTGGGACACCGGCGACGACATCCGCTGCATCCACCCCGGCTGGCCGTTGCTGTCCGGCCGGTCGCGGGTCATGCGGTCGTGGTCGGTGCTGATGGCGAACACGGCGTACATCCAGTTCTTCCTGACCGGCGTCGACGTCGTGACCGCCGGCGACCTTGCGGTCGTGACCTGCGAGGAGAACATCCTCACCGGCGTCGACGACGCGGACCACGGCCTCGGCGGCAGCCAGCGGGTCGTGTCGACGAATGTGTTCCGCCGCCGCGGCGACGCGTGGTTGCTGTGGGTGCACCACGGGTCGCCGGTGCTCGGCGTGACCTCCGGCTCCGGTGACGTGGGATGAGCGATCGCATCGCCCTGCGCGGCCTGCGCGTGCGCGGCTACCACGGCGTGCTGCCGGAGGAACGCCGTGACGGCCAGCTGTTCGGCATCGACGTCGTGCTCGACGTCGACGTCAGCGCGGCGGCCGATGCCGACGACCTCGCGCTGACGGTCGACTACGGGACGCTCGCGCACCAGGTGGAGCGGATCGTCGCCGGCGATCCGGTCGACCTGCTGGAGACGCTCGCGGTCCGGATCGCGGACGTGTGCCTCGCGCACCGCGGTGTGAGCGCGGCCGAGGTGACGGTGCACAAGCCGATGGCGCCGATCGGCATTCCGTTCGACGACGTCGCCGTGACGGTACGGCGGAGCCGTTGATGGTGTCCGTCCTCTCGCTCGGTTCCAACCTCGGCGACCGGAGGGCGCATTTGCGCGCGGGTCTCGGCGTGATCGCCTCGCAGGTGGCGGTGCGGGCCGTGTCGCCGTTGTACGAGACCGCGCCGGTCGGCGTCACGGATCAGCCGGCGTTCCTCAACTGCGTCGCGATCGTCGACACCGACGACGCGATGGTGGCGTGGTCGGCGGCGCGGGCCGCGGAGGAGACCCGCGGCCGGTCGCGGTCGCGGCGGTGGGGGCCGCGAAGCCTCGACGTCGACGTCGTCGCGGTCGATGCCGTCGTACGCGACGATCCGGTGCTGACGCTGCCGCATCCGCGGGCGCACGAGCGGGCGTTCGTGTTGCGGCCCTGGCTCGACCTCGATCCGGATGCGGTCGTGGCCGGGCGCGGGCCGGTGTGGCGGTTGCTGCGTTCGTTGCCGGCTGACGGCGTCACGGCGGTGCACTGGTGAGACCGACGAGGATCTCGGCGCTCGTCCTGATCGCCGTCGCGGCCGGCGCCGCGGCGTACCTGCTGACCCGGCACTACTACGCCGACGTGCCCTCGCCGGCGCGGTACTGGCCGATCACGCTGGCCTTCGTCGGGGTGGCCGAGCTGTACACGGCGTACACGACGGCGGCCCGGCTCGCCGGCCGGTCGCGGCCGATCCATCCGATCGCCGTCGCGCGGCTGGCCGCGCTCGCCAAGGCGTCGTCGCCGGTCGGTGCGGTGATGGGCGGTGGTTACGCCGGCTTTCTCGTCCACGTCTCCCGGCTCGACGGTTCGCAGGCCGGGACGGACACCGTGACGGCCGCGCTCGGGACCGCGTTCGGGCTGCTGCTGGTGGTGTGCGCGCTGATTCTGGAACGGGTGTGCCGGGTCAAGACGCCGCCGGATGACGGCTAGCTCCGCGGGACTTGTCAGCACGTGACGGGGCTATAGCGACCTGACGTGCTGACAAGTTCAACCCAGCCAGCCAACGTTGATGTCCATCGCGGGACCGGACGGGGAGCCCTGGGTAAATTTGGTAACCGCGAGCGGGGGCCAGGCGCTCACAGTGAGTGGAATCTGATCCTCACCAGTCTTAAGGGTCACCAGCGTCACACTGCGGCCTCCAAGCGTCGTCACGACTTGGCAGCGTCGCCAGGGTCCCCAATGGAGCAGAACGGCGTATCGAGTTGTTGAGGTCCCTCTCGCTGGGGTCAACCTGATCGACACTGGGCCTACGTATGGCTTCTGGAAGATGTGCGTCGCGTTCGACGAACGTGCGGTACTGACGCCGGCGGCGTCCGGGAAGAAGGGCATGTAGCACGACCCCAACACCATCTGGCGCGCTGCGGCCGGCAGCGGGAACACCGCGCCGACGAGCACTAGCCCTACGACGGCACCCGCTAGCGGGCGGGCTCGGCTGGTTGGCTGAACGCGGTGCCTACCGCTCTTGCCCGTGTGGTCACCCTGGCGGCGCGCACCGAAAGCTCGAAGCAGGACCCAGACTGCCATGACGACGAGACCGAATCGTGCAAGCAAGAGACAGACGCCGAGCCGCACCGAGCCGGGATAGTCCATTCGAGTCACGATTCCGGCAGATGCGGCCGCAGCCGGCAAGCCCAGGAGACCAAGCAACCGCCACCGGGCCGGACCCATTCCAACGAGCATCCCGCCGAACATCAGCAGGCTGAGCAGTAATGCGACTGTGCTAGTCGTCCCTGGGGCCATCCGTCGTCCCCCGCCTCTCGCGAGACGTCGATAACTCGTACCGTCATATCTGCCCGATCGAAGGGCACGGTGCACATGCGGAGCTGCGGGAATTTGGCCCCACGATTAGCATCGCCGGCATGAGTGCGGACCGGCCGAGCGTCGACGATCTCGATCAGCTCACGACCGAGCAGTTGCGTCACCGTGCGTTCGATCTCGCCGAGCAACGCCACGACATCGGTTTCTTCTGGGACTTGGTCAAGCATCTCGAGCCCTCGCACGAACTCGCGCGCGAGGACGGCAGCAGCGGTCACGTCACCGGCGGCATCGCGGAGGCGATCGAGGTCGTCCGCGAGCTGCTCGGCGGGAAGCTCTCCGGTAACGAAGAGTTCGTCCGCGCCCGCTTCATCAACTACCTGCACACGCACTGACCTACGACGGCGCCGGTGCCGCGGTCGCGCTGACCTCGCTGCACGCCGATCCCGGCTGAGGCTTCGGGCAACCGGAGTCGCCGTTGACGTCGAACGGATCGTTCACGTGCCGCGTACCGATCTGATCGCCGTTCGCGTCGTAGAAGGTCAGGTCCACGTCGATCCCGTGCTCGGTGCCGTTCGGCGCGGTGAAAACGAAGAAGCGTTGCTTGCCCGCGGCCGGAGTGGTGACGGTGGCGACGAAGCGTTGCGCGAGCCGCGGGCCGGAATTCACGTCGGCGCGCACCACCCGGACGTCGGTCGGCACCGACCCGTAGAGGTAGGCCAGACTGCCGACCAGGTTGGCCGGGCCGAGCGGGCCGTACGAGCCGAACGCGTCGATCGTGTCGCCGATCGCGCAGCCGCCCTCGAATGCCGACGAGATCTGGTGCGGAACCCCCGCCAGCGGGTTCCAGTCGATGTCGCCGAGACACGGGTGGCCGTCCTTCGCATAGGACACGATGACCCGGTGGTACGGCGGTGAGGCGTAGTCGCCGACTCGCCACAGCGTCGTGTCCTTGAGATCGTTGGGAATGCCGGGGCCGGTGTAGCGCACCGGCGAGGCGTTGCCGGCCGCGAGCAGCGCGCTCAGTTGCGTCTCGGACGGTCCGGGCGGGCCGACGAAGACCTGAACGACGAGCAGCACCCCGACGGCGACGGCGGCGACACCGGCGGTGGCGCCGGACGCCAGTACGGCGATCCGGCGGCGCGCGCGCCGGCGTACTCCGTCGAACAAGTCGACCGGCAGGTCGATCGGCGGCGCCCGCGCGAGCAGCCGGCCGCCGAGGTCCTCGGGCTCGGAGATGTTCATGGTGTCGATCCGTTCGTGAGCGTCGTTCGTTCGTCGTTGAGTACGCCGTCTTGGCGCAGCCGGGCGAGGCCGCGTGAGGTCAGGCTCTTCACGGTGCCGACCGAGCAGTTGAGGGCCGCGGCCACCTGTTGTTCGGACAGGTCGTCCGCGAACCGCAGCACGACCGCCGCGCGTTGCCGGGCCGGCAAGGCGCGCAACGCCGCGGACAGCGCGGCTCGGTCGGACAGCCGACGGGCAATCTCGTCGTACCCGACCTGTTCGCGTTCGGGCAGCGACTCGGTCGGTCGTTCGCCGTGCCATCTGCGGCGCCACCACGACGTCGCCGTGTTGGCCAACACCTTGCGCGCGTACGCCTCGGGCGCCTCGTCGCGGACGCGACCCCAGACCGGCCACATCTTCGCGAGCACCGTCTGCACGATGTCCTCGGCGTGACCGGCGTCGGACACGAGCAGATAGGCGAGCCGGGTCAACGTCGGCCACTGCGCGACCGCGAACTCGCGGAACGCATCCTCGTCACCTCGCCGCATGGCACCCTCCCGGATGTCCATAACGCGGAAGACCGGACAAAAGGTTGCGCTATTTGTCGATGTCGCCGACGACGAAGAACATCGAGCCCAGGATGGCGACCATGTCGGCGAGCAACTCGCCGGGCAGCAGCTCGGCCAGCACCTGCACGTTGTTGAACGACGCGGTCCGCAGCTTCAGCCGCCACGGCGTCTTCTCGCCGCGGCTGACGAGGTAGTAGCCGTTGATGCCGAGCGGGTTCTCGGTCCACGCGTACGTCTCGCCTTCGGGCGCCTTGACGACCTTCGGCAGCCGCACGTTGATCGGCCCGACCGGCAACGAATCGAGGACGTCGAGGCAATGCTCGGCGATGTCGAGGGACACGTACACCTGGTCGAGCAGGCACTCGAACCGCGCCAGGCAGTCGCCCTCGGTGCGGGTCACCACCCGCAGCACGTCGTCCGGCAGGTCGGCGTAGGCGAGGTACGGCTCGTCGCGGCGCAGGTCGACGTCGAGCCCGCTTGCGCGCGCGATGGGTCCACTCACGCCGAACGCCTCGGCCAACTCCGGCGCCAGCTTGCCGACGCCACGCGTGCGGGCTCGGAAGATTTCGTTGCCGCGCACCAACGCGTCGATGTCGTCGCGCACCCGCACGCGCACCCGCCGCACCGCGGCACGAGTGCGATCCGGCCACCCCGCCGGGATGTCGTCCTTCAACCCGCCGACGCGGTTGAACATGAAGTGCATGCGGCCGCCGGAGATCTCCTCCATCACGGCCTGGATCTCCTCGCGCTCGCGGAACGCGTAGAAGATCGGCGTGATCGCGCCGAGCTCGATCGGGTACGAGCCGAGGAACATGAGGTGATTGAGCACGCGCCCGAGCTCGGCGAGCAGCGTGCGCAGCCACACCGCGCGAATCGGCACCTCCATCCCGAGCATCCGCTCGACCGCGAGGACGACGCCGAGCTCGTTGCCGAACGACGACAGCCAGTCGTGCCGGTTGGTGAGCACGAGGATCTGCCGGTAGTCGCGAACCTCGAACAACTTCTCCGCGCCGCGGTGCATGTAGCCGATGACCGGATCGGCGCGCACGATCCGTTCGCCGTCGAGGGTGAGCGCGAGCCGCAGCACGCCGTGGGTCGCGGGATGTTGCGGGCCGATGTTGAGCACCATGTCGGCGGTCGCGAGGTCGCCGGTCGCCACCGTTACCTCGCGGGTCACGGGAAGCAGTCTTCCAGAGCGATGCCTCGGGTCTCGATGAGCCAGCCGAAGCCGCCGAGGCCGTCAGGGTCGAGCAGCTCGGCCGCTACCGACGCGTCGTTCAGCGCGGCGGCGTAACGACCTGGATCGCCGTCGTACGGCGGAACCCGGCCGTCCACGCCGAGCCGCCGCAAGGCCTCCCGTTGTGTCATCACCGTGCCGCCGCACGAGGCCAGGTGGACGTGCGCGGTGATGTCGGTCGAGCCGTCGGGCACCGGCCGTACCTGGCGGCCGTCGCGATAGCCGGTCAGCGTCCCGCCGGCGTCGCGTGCCGGTACGGCCGCGTAGTCCACGGCCACCGCGATGCCGTGACGCAGGCAGGCGACGAGATCGCGCCACGCGCCGTCTCTGGTCAGCCCGATCTCGGCCCGGTCGCCGACCTCCGCGAGCGGCCACCAGCGGTCAAGCCACGCCGTGCCTGCCGCATCGACCGGCGGGCCGAGCCGCTCGCTTCCTGTTGCGTCGACCTCGACCACGCGGACACCGTCCGCAGCCCGCTCGGCGACGTCGACCGGCACGACGTCGAGCCACTCCACCGCGACGACCAGACCGACGACGTCGGCCGGGGGCGCCGCCGACCACTCGACCCGATCCGGCACGCCGCCCGGCCGCGGCGCGACGTCGACGCCGACGAGCCGCCAGTCGCGCGGTGCCGCCGCCGCGAGCCCACTGACCAGCTCGCCGCCGCCGGCCCCCATGTCGACGACGGTGAATCCCGGTCGCCGGGCCGCCGGCAGTGCGTCGTACACCCGCTCGGCGAGGGCCAGCCACGCGCGCGACCACAGCGGCGACGTGTGCGCGGCGGTGCGGAAGTGTCGTCCCGGCGCGCCCGGGTTGCGGTAGAAGCCGCCCCGGCCGTAGAGCGCCTCGGACATCGCCTCGCGCCAGGTCCGGTACGCCACGCCCGAACCCTCGCACGGCCCGGATCGCGCGGGTAGCGTGGAAGGGTCCGGTACCCCGTGAGGACTGGAACGACGAACAGATGACCGTCACTCCCCCGGGTGAGCGCCCGGCCCGCCTCGCCGTCGGCGCCATCGGTGCCGGCCGCGTCGGCGCCGTACTGCTCGCCGCCCTGGCCCGGGCCGGGCATCGCGCGACCGCGATCAGCGCGGTGTCGACCGCGAGCCGGCGCCGGGCCGAAGACCTCGTCCCGCAGGCCGCGCTGATGCCGCCGGACGACGTGCTGGCCTGCTGCGAGCTCCTTCTGCTCGCGGTCCCCGACGACGAGCTGGTCGGTCTGGTCGGCGGGCTCGCCGCGTCCGGCCGCGCGCGCCCGGGAACGCTGGTGGCGCACACTTCCGGCGCGCACGGCGCGGACGTGCTGGAGCCGTTGACGAGGGCCGGTTGCCTGCCGCTCGCGCTGCACCCGGTCATGACGTTCACCGGTACGGCGATCGACCTCGAACGGCTCGCCGGGGCGTGCTTCGGGGTCACTGCGCCGGACGCGCTGCGGCTGGCCGGCGAGGCGCTCGTCATCGAGATGGGTGCCGAGCCGGTGTGGATCCCGGAGCAGGTGCGGCCGCTCTACCACGCGGCGCTTGCGTTCGGTGCGAACAACCTCGTGACGGTCGTGAACGTCGCCGCGGATCTGCTCACCGATGCCGGCGTCGACGAGCCGAGGCGAATGCTCGCGCCGCTGCTGGGTGCAGCGCTCGACAACGCGTTGCGTCAAGGCGACGCGGCGCTGACCGGCCCGGTCGCGCGCGGCGACGCGGGCACCGTACGGACGCATCTCGGCGTGCTCGCCGAGCCGGAGTTGCGGGCGGCGTACGTCGCGCTGTCGCGGCTGACCGCCCTGCGCGCACTGGCCGCCGGGACCTTGCCGGCCGAACGTGCCGAGCCCTTGCTCGACGTCCTCGCCGAGCGAGGTGGCGGGTGAGAGTCGTGCGCACTCGCGACGAGCTGGCCGACGTTCGCCGTACGTTGCCCGGCCGCGTCGCGGTCGTCATGACGATGGGCGCGCTGCACGAAGGCCACGCGGCCTTGATGCGGGCGGCGAAGGACAGCGCGGAGTCGGTGCTCGTGACGGTGTTCGTCAACCCGTTGCAGTTCGGGCCGGGGGAGGACCTCGATCGCTACCCGCGCACGTTCGACACGGACGTCGCGATGTGTGTGCGCGAAGGCGTCGACGCCGTCTTCGCGCCGTCGCTCGACGAGATGTATCCGAACGGCGAGCCGGCGATCCGGGTCGGCGCGGGACCGCTCGGGGAGCGGTTCGAAGGTGCGCATCGGCCCGGGCATTTCGACGGCGTCCTCACGGTCGTCGCGAAGTTGCTGCATCTCACGACGCCGGACGTCGCGGTCTTCGGTGAGAAGGACGCGCAACAACTCGCGCTGATCAGGCAGATGGTGCGCGACCTCGACTTCGGCGTCGACATCGTCGGGGTGCCGACGGTGCGCGAGCCGGACGGCCTCGCGATGTCGAGCCGCAACGCGTACCTGTCGGCCGAGGACCGGCAGGCCGCGCTCGCCTTGCATCGCGCGCTGTCTTCCGGCGATCTCGAAAAGGCCCGCGCGATCCTCGACGACGAGCCGGGCGTGACGGTCGACTACCTCGAGCTCGTCGACGACGAGACGTGGGCGCCGGCGAGCGAGGGGACGCGAACGGGAAGGTTGCTGGTGGCCGCTCGCGTTGGCACTACCAGGCTGATCGACAATATGTCCGTACACCTCGGCACCCGAATCGTGGGCTGAAGGAAGAAGGTCAGATGTTCCGCACGATGCTCAAGGGCAAGATTCACCGCGCGACGGTGACGCAGGCCGACCTGCATTACGTCGGCTCGGTGACGATCGATGAGGACCTGATGGACGCCGCCGACCTGCTGGCCGGCGAGCAGGTCGCGATCGTCGACGTCACCAACGGCGCGCGGCTCGAGACGTACGTCATCGCCGGGCCGCGCGGGAGTGGCGTGATCGGCATCAACGGCGCCGCCGCGCGGCTCGTGCACGCGGGCGACCTCGTGATCCTGATCAGCTACTGCACCGTCACCGACGCCGAGGCGCGCACGCTGCGGCCGAAGGTCGTGTTCGTCGACGCCGACAATCGCATCGTCGGCACCGGCGACGACCCGGCCGAGTCGCTGCCCGGGATGGACACCTTGCGGGGCGACACCCTGTACGGAGGCTCGGCCGCGCGATGATGCCGCTCCGGCTCGGCGCGCCCGCTCCGGGCTGGACCGCCCGGGCCGACGTCGTCGTCGTCGGCAGCGGGATCGCCGGGTTGACCGCCGCGTTGCATGCCCGCGCCGCCGGTCGAGTGGTGCTCGTCACCAAGTCGCTGCTCGACGCGGGCTCGACCCGCTGGGCGCAAGGCGGGATCGCCGCGGCCTTGGCGGCAGACGACAGCCCGACCGCTCACTACGACGACACGATGGCGGCCGGCGCCGGGCTGTGCGATCCGGCGGCGGTTCGCGTGCTCGTGGACGAAGGACCCGATCGGGTGCGCGAACTCGGTGCGCTCGGCGCGGCCTTCGACCGCGACCCCGACGGCGTCCTCGAACTGACCCGCGAAGGCGGGCACCTGCACCGGCGGATCGTGCACGCGGGCGGTGACGCGACCGGTGCGGAGGTCGAGCGGGCACTCATCGCCGCCGTCGTCGCGGCCGGCGACATCGAGGTGATCGAACACGCGCTCGCCCTCGACCTGCTGCTCGACGAGACCGGTGCCGCGTGCGGGATCACGTTGCACGTGCTCGGTGAGGGCGCCCGCGACGGTGTCGGCGCGATCCGCGCGCGCGCCGTCGTACTGGCTGCCGGCGGTCTCGGCCAGGTGTACGCGTCGACGACCAACCCGGCGGTCTCGACCGGCGACGGCCTCGGGCTCGCGATGCGCGCTCGCGCCGCGGTCGCCGACCTCGAGTTCGTGCAGTTCCATCCGACCGCGTTGTGGACCGGCGCCGGCGCGACCGGCCGGCAGCCGCTCGTCACCGAGGCGCTGCGCGGCGAGGGTGCGGTGCTCGTCGACGCGCGGGGCGAGCGGGTGATGGCCGGCGTGCATCCGCTCGGCGAGCTCGCTCCGCGCGACGTCGTCGCCAAGCAGATGTCGCGGCTGATGGCGGCGCAAGGCGTCGACCACCTGTATCTCGACGCGCGTGGCTTGGGTGCGGACCTGCTCCGGCGGCGGTTCCCGACGCTGCTCGCCAACTGTGCCGAGATCGGCGTCGATCCGATCGTCGAGCCGATCCCGGTCGCGCCGGCCGCGCACTATGCGAGCGGTGGCGTGCGCACCGACCTCGACGGCGCGACCACGGTCGACGGCCTGTTCGCGTGCGGCGAGGTCGCATGCACCGGCGTGCACGGGGCCAACCGGCTGGCGTCCAACTCCCTGCTCGAAGGCCTGGTGTTCGCGGCCCGGATCGGCGCGGCCTTGTCGGCCGGACTGCCCAACCCGGGAGAGCCCGCGGCCCCGGCGGAAGACGCGTGGTCGCTCGACGACGCGGCCCGGCCGGAGTTGCAGCGGGCGATGACCGACGGCGCCGGCGTGCTGCGCAACGCAGCGGGCCTCGGCGCGGCGGCAAAGACTCTCGACGTGCTGGCCGAACGCCGGACGACCGATGTCGGCCCCGAGGCGTGGGAGACGACCAACCTCCTCTCGGTCGCCGCCGCATTGACCGAGGCTGCGCTGCTGCGGGAGGAGACCCGCGGCTGCCACTGGCGCGAGGACTTCCCGGCGACCGACGAGCGCCGGCGGGTGCGGTTGGTGCAATCGATGACCGCGGCCGGATCGCTGCACATCGACGACGAGCCGGTGCCGTGACGCTCAGCGCGGCGACGGCCGCCGAGTTGTCGGCGGCCGGTCTCGACCCGGCCGAGGTCGAGGCGTTGGTCCAACGCGCGCTTGCCGAGGATCTCGGCACCGGCGTGGACGTCACCAGTGTTGCGACGGTTCCGTTCGACGCGGAGGGGGTGGCCGACTTCGTCGCCCGCGCGGACGGTGTCGTCGCCGGCCTGCCGATCGTGTGCGCCGTGCTCGAGCTCGTGACCGACGACTCGGTCGTCATCGAACGCCGGGTCGCGGACGGCGCGCGGGTAAGTCGCGGTGACGTCGTCATGTCCGCGACCGCACTCGTGCGCGCATTGCTCACCGGCGAGCGCACGGCGCTCAACGTGCTCTGCCACCTGTCCGGAATCGCGACGGTGACCCGCCGCTGGGTCGACGAAGTCGCCGGCACCGGCGCGCGCATCCTCGACACCCGCAAGACGACTCCCGGCTTGCGATCGCTGGAGAAGTACGCGGTGCGTTGCGGCGGCGGGACGAACAAGCGGATGGGCTTGTACGACGCCGCGCTGGTCAAGGACAACCATGTCGTCGCCGCGGGCGGTGTCGCCGAAGCGTTCGCCGCCGTACGGTCGCTGTTCCCCGACGTCGACGTACAGGTCGAGTGCGACACGGTTGCGCAGGTACGCGACGCGCTCGACGCGGGTGCGACGTTCCTGTTGCTCGACAACATGAGCATCGACGAGCTCACCGAGGCCGTCCGGATCAACGGCGGACGCGCCGAACTGGAAGCGACCGGTGGCCTCACGCTCGATCGCGCCCGCGCCGTCGCCTCGACCGGCGTCGACTACCTGTCCGTCGGCGCGCTCACCCACTCCGCGCCGGTGCTCGACATCGGCGTCGACCTGCGAACGATCGGATCCTCCTGATGCTGCTGGCCATCGACGTCGGTAACACCAACACGGTCATCGGCTGCTTCGACGGCGACGAGCTGTCGGAGTCGTGGCGGATCAAGACCGACACCCGCGCGACCGCGGACGAGATCGCGCTGTTGCTCCGCGGCTTGCTGGTCGACGAGCCGGCGCCTGACGGCATCGCCGCGTGTTCGACCGTGCCCGCCGTGCAACACGAACTGCGCGCCGTCTTCGGTCGCTACTACGCCGACGTCCCGACCGTCCTCGTCGAACCCGGCATCAAGACCGGGGTGCCGATTCTCACCGACAACCCGCGCGAGGTCGGCGCGGACCGGATCGTCAACGCGCTCGCGGCGTTCACCCTGTACGGCGGACCCGCGGTCGTCGTCGACTTCGGCACCTCCACCAACTTCGACGTCGTGAGCGACCGCGGCGAGTTCCTCGGCGGGCCGCTCGCGCCGGGGATCGAGATCTCGATCGACGCGCTCGCCAGCCGGGCCGCGCGGCTGCTCAAGGTCGAGCTGGTCCGGCCGCGCTCGGTCATCGGCAAGTCGACGGTCGAGGCGCTGCAGGCCGGAATCATCTACGGCTTCGCCGGTCAGATCGACGGGCTGGTACGGCGAATCGCGGCCGAGCTCGACGCGGAACCGGTCGTGGTCGCGACGGGCGGCCTGGCCTCGCTGGTGCTGGAGGAGAGCGAGACGATCACGCGGCACGAGCCCGATCTCACGCTGATCGGCCTGCGCCTGGTCTTCGAGCGCAACGTCTGATTGGCGACGTGGGGCCGCCGCGTTGTAACGTCCGGCGTACCGAACGCTGTTCTGGAGGCGACGAACGATGAAGACCCGCGCCGCAGTCATGTGGGAAGCCGGCAAGCACTGGGAGATCGTCGAGCTCGAGCTCGACCCGCCGAAGGCCGGCGAGGTGCTGGTCAAGTTCGCGGCCTCGGGCATGTGCCGGTCGGACGACCATCTGAGAACCGGCGACCTGCCGTCGCGCTACCCGATCGTCGGCGGCCATGAGGGTGCGGGCATCGTCGAAGCGGTCGGCGAGGGCGTGTTCGACATCGCGCCCGGCGACCACATCGTCTGCTCGTTCCTGCCGACCTGCGGCAAGTGCCGCTGGTGTAGCACCGGCCACCAGAACCTCTGCGACCTGGGCGCGCTGCTGCTCGACGGCTGCCTGCCCGATGGGACGTTCCGGTTCCACTCGGGCGAGCAGGATCTCGGCGGCATGTGCATGCTCGGCACGTTCAGCGAGCGCGCCACCGTGTCGCGCAACTCGGTCGTCAAGATCGACGACGACCTGCCCCTGGACAAGGCCGCGCTCGTCGGTTGCGGCGTGCCGACCGGCTGGGGTTCCGCGGTCTACTCGGCCGACGTCCGCCCCGGCGACACGGTCGTCATCTTCGGCATCGGCGGTGTCGGCATCAACGCCGTACAGGGTGCGAAGCACGCCGGCGCGCGCGACATCATCGCGGTCGACCCCGTTGAGTTCAAGCGCACCAAAGCCTTGGAGTTCGGCGCCACGCATGCACTCGCCACCGGCGAAGACGCGATCATGCGCGCGTACGAGATCACCAACGGCGTGGGTGCGGATTCGGCGATCGTGACCGTCGACGTCGTCGACAGCGCCGTGATCGAGCACGCGTTCAACTCGACCCGCAAGCTCGGCACGACCGTCGTCGTCGGCCTCGGGCCGATGGCCGACAACACCGTGCAGATCAACGGCGACATCCTCACGCTCTACCAAAAGACGTTGAAGGGATCGCTGTTCGGGTCGAGCAACCCGATGCACGACATCAAGAACATCCTGTCGCTGTACAAGGCCGGTCAGTACAAGCTCGACGAGTTGGTCACCAAGACGTACTCGCTCGACGACATCAACCAGGGCTACGAGGACATGGAGGCCGGGGTCAACCTGCGCGGCGTCATCGTTTACTGAAACACCCGCGGAGCAACGCCCGGTGCAGTTACCGTTGGCGGGAGGAGTGACACGCCACACGGGGGTTGCATGAACACGATGGTGCGGGCGCTGGCGGCCGCTTCGGTCGCGGTTCTCACGTTGACCGGGTGCAGCGGCGGCGGTTCCGGCAGTTCGGTGGTCAGTTCGTCGATGACCGGCGCGTACGCAGGCCACGGCGCATACATCAACCCGATCGACTTCACCGTGTCGAACGGAGTTGTCACCGGCGTGCACGGGATGGTCACGCTGAACTGCACGATCGGCGACCGGATGGGCAGCGAGCAGTCGGAGTTCAGCGACGCCCACACCATCCGCGTCGGCTCCGGCGCCGCGTTCTCCGACGCTTACCCATACAAGATCGGCAACGGCCAGTGGACGCTGCATGTCAACGGCCAGCTGTACAGCAACGGGAGCGCAACCGGCTACCTCTCGGTCCAGGGCGTCGGATGCTCGACCTCGACGAACGGATGGGCGGCGGCGCGCAGCGGAGTCGCGTTGCCGGCGATCCCGACGCAGCCGCCGTCGAGCCCGGCCGCGGCGTGTAGCCCGCAACCGTGCCAGAACCAAAGCGGCGTGACGCTGTCGGTCCAAGGCGCGGCATCGGTGAGCGAGAGCGACGATCCGTCCGCCAAGGGCGTCGATGTGACGTTCTCGGTCGCGAACGGCAGCACGGGTGGCGTCACGATCGAGAACACGTTCCAGAACTTCCGGCTGCAGTTCGGCAACGGCGACATCGTCGACCACAGCTGGGCGCAATTCACCGACGCGAACGGCCAGGCCGTGCCGTGCCTGCGCGGCGACCCGGTCGAGGTCGGTGTGGGGCAGCAGGTGACGAACCAGCACATCTGCTTCCTGCTCCCGCACGACGAGACCGGCCAGCAGATGAGCTTCATCTGGGGTTACGCGGGTCCGCCGTTCGTCATTCCATTAGGCGCGCTCCAGTAAGTTCACCTCATGGCCGAAGTTCCCGACGCGGATCTGCCGGAGCAGATGCGGGTCCGCCGGGACAAGCTCGACCGGTTGCGCGAACGCGGCGTCGATCCGTACCCCGTCAGCGTCCGCCGTACGACGACGCTCGCCGCCTTGCGGGAACGCTTCCCGGACCTCGCGCCGGATGCGACGACCGGTGAACAGGTCGCGGTCGCCGGCCGGATCGTGCTCAAGCGCGACAGCGGAAAGCTGTGCTTCGCAACGCTTCGGGACGCCACCGCCGACCTGCAGGTGATGCTCTCGCTCGATCGCGTCGGCGAAGGCAGCCTGGACGACTGGAAGCGCGACGTCGACCTCGGTGACCACGTCTCGATCGAGGGCGAGGTCATCTCCAGCCGGCGCGGCGAGCTGTCGGTGCTCGCGAGCGATTGGGCGTTGGTCAGCAAAGCACTGCGACCGCTGCCGGAGAAGTTCAAAGGGCTGGCGGACCCCGAAGCGCGGGTGCGGCAGCGTTACGTCGACCTGGTCGTCAACCCGGACGCGCGCCGGATGGTGCATGCGCGCGCGACGGTGCTGCGGTCGTTGCGCGAGACGTTGCACCGCCGCGAGTTCGTCGAGGTCGAGACGCCGGTGCTCCAGACTTCGCACGGCGGTGCGGCGGCCCGTCCGTTCACGACGCATCTCAACGCGTTCGACCTCGACTACTACCTACGAATCGCGAAGGAACTCTGGCTCAAGCGGCTCGTGGTCGGCGGCATCGACCGCGTCTTCGAAATGGCGAAGGACTTCCGCAACGAGGGCATCGACACGACGCACAACCCCGAGTTCACGATGCTCGAGGCGTACGAGGCATACGGCGACTACGACACGATGGCCGATCTCACCCGCGACCTCGTGCTGTCGGCGGCGGATGCGATCGGCGACAGCGCGATCGACCTGTCCGGCCCGTGGCGGACCGTCACCGTGCACGACGCGGTCAGCGAGGCGACGGGCAAGGACGTCACGCCGGACACGACCGCCGGCGAGCTCAAGGCGATCGCCGCGGCGAACGACGTGCACCTGCAGCCGCAGTGGTCGGCCGGCGAGATCGTGCTGGAGCTGTTCGAGAAGTTGGTGGAGCACACGCTGATCGCGCCGACGTTCGTGCGCGACTACCCGGCCGAGGTGCGCCCGCTCGCGCGCCAGCATCGCGACGACCCGCGGCTGGCGGAGGCGTGGGACCTCGTCATCGGCGGCGTCGAGCTGGCGCCGGCGTACTCCGAACTCGTCGACCCGGTCGAGCAACGGCGGCGGCTGAGCGAGCAGTCGTTGCGCGCGGCCGGCGGCGATCCCGAGGCGATGCAGCTCGACGAGGACTTCCTGCGCGCGCTGGAGTACGGCGCGCCGCCGATGGGCGGAATGGGCCTCGGCGTCGATCGGCTGGTCATGTTGCTCACCGGGGCCAATATTCGCGAGGCAATTACCTTCCCGCTAATCCGGCCGGAATAGCATTTGCCCTCGGCTGACAAAACCGAGAGGAATGCGAAATGGCACAGCGGATTCAGGTCACATTGGTGTGCGACCTTCACGGCGACGAAACCCGGGCCGCGGAGACCGTCCGCTTCGGCGTCGACGGCACCACGTACGAGATCGACCTGTGCCGCGAGCACGCGGGCCAGCTGCGGGAGAGTTTCGCCGGCTACGTCGGCGTGGCCCGGCGGGCAGCCGGGCGCAGCTCCTCGTCCGGTGGCGGCGGCCGGCGGCGCCGTAACCGGGGCTCCGGCGAGGCGGCGGCGATCCGCGAATGGGCCCGCGAGCGCGGCCTGCCGGTGCCCGAGCGAGGCCGCATCCCGGCCGACCTCGCGGAGAAGTACGCCGCCGCGCGGGCCTGACCGTCGCCGGGGCGCGCGGCCAGTGATGTTCGCCGTCGGCGTACTCCGGGCGGAAACAGCGAGGCCCCGATCGGGCGTTGATCCGAGCAGGCCCTGGGTCCGAAATGCGTAATGTGCGACGGACTAATCGCGGGGGAAGTTCGCTCTTGTGAACAACTCCCGGCGACGGGGCTAGCATTCGCATCACGAGGAGCAATCGCTCCTCGTGACCGCTTCCACCGAGGAGCGAGCATGTTCGAACGGTTCACCGACCGCGCGCGGCGCGTCGTCGTCCTGGCTCAAGAAGAGGCCAGGATGCTCAATCACAACTACATCGGCACCGAGCACATCCTGCTCGGCCTGATTCACGAAGGCGAAGGCGTCGCCGCCAAGGCGCTCGAATCGCTGGGAATTTCGCTCGAAGGCGTCCGCCAGCAGGTCGAGGAAATCATCGGCCAGGGCCAGCAGGCGCCGTCCGGGCATATTCCGTTTACGCCGCGGGCGAAAAAGGTGCTCGAACTCTCGCTGCGCGAGGCGTTGCAGCTCGGCCACAACTACATCGGCACCGAGCACATCCTGCTCGGCCTGATCCGCGAGGGCGAAGGCGTCGCGGCGCAGGTTCTGGTGAAGCTCGGCGCCGACCTCAACCGGGTGCGCCAGCAGGTCATCCAGCTGCTGTCTGGCTACCAGGGCAAGCAAGAGGCGACCGCTGGTGGTCCCGCAGAGGGCACCCAATCGACGTCCCTCGTGCTCGACCAGTTCGGTCGCAACCTCACCCAGGCGGCCCGTGAGACCAAGCTCGACCCGGTCATCGGCCGTGAGAAAGAGATCGAGCGGGTTATGCAGGTGCTCTCGCGGCGCACCAAG
>JAICXQ010000091.1 GCA_025980325.1 Frankiales bacterium | reverse complement strand
GGTCAGTAGGGACGGTCAGGATGTCCCGTTGACGGTGACCCCGGTCGGTGTCCGCCAGAAGGTCGACGGGTCCATGAAGACCGTCGCCAAGATCGGTGTGTTGCTCACCAGCAACCCGGACCCGCCTTCCGTCTCAGCCGCCGCAGCAGTCCCGAAGACGTTCACGACGATGGGTGAGTTCTTTACCCAGACCGTGAAGGGTCTCGGCCGAATCCCGCACACGCTGGCCGATGTCCTCGAGGGCAAGCAGCGCAACGCAAACGACGTGGGGACGGTCGTCGCGGCGACGCGCTTCAGCGGTCAGATCTCCGGCGCGCAAGGGATCCCGCTTGCCATCAAGTTCGGCACATTCTTCCTGCTCATGGCGGGGCTCAACTTCTTCATCGGCATCTTCAACATGTTGCCGCTGCTGCCGCTCGACGGCGGGCACGTAGCGATCTTGTCGTTCGAGAAGGCGCGGTCACGCATCGCGCGGGCGCTGCGCCGGCCGGACCCCGGCCGCGTGGACATTCTCAAGGTGATGCCGCTCACCTACGCTGTGTTTGTCGCCTTGGTCGGAATGTCACTGATCCTGCTCTACGCCGACATCTTCCGACCGATCAACCTCAACGGGTGAAAGAGATGGTCACCGAGTCCGCCGCACCGGTATCCCTGGGGATGCCTGAGGCGCCGCCACGTCCGCTGGCGCCTCGCCGCGACACGCGGCAGATCGACGTCGGCGGTGTGAAAGTGGGCGGCGGGGCGCCGGTCAGCGTCCAGTCGATGACGACCACGTTGACGGCTGACGTCAACACCACGTTGCAACAGATCGCTGAGCTGACGGCGGCTGGATGCCAGATCGTCCGTGTCGCCTGTCCGAGCCAGGATGACGCCGACGCGCTCGCGGAGATCGTGAAGCACTCACAGATCCCGGTCATCGCTGACATCCACTTCCAGCCTCGATACGTGTTCGCGGCCATCGACGCCGGTTGCGCAGCCGTGCGCGTGAATCCGGGAAACATCAAGCAGTTCGACGACAAGGTGAAGGAGATCGCACAGGCCGCCAACGCCGCCGGCACCCCGATCCGGATCGGCGTCAACGCCGGATCGCTCGACAAGCGGCTGCTGGAGAAGTATGGCAAGGCGACGCCGGAGGCGCTGGTCGAAAGCGCGCTGTGGGAGTGCTCGCTGTTCGAAGAGCACGGCTTCCGCGACATCAAGATCTCGGTGAAGCATCACGACCCCGTGGTGATGGTGGCGGCGTACCGGTTGCTCTCACAGCAGTGCGACTACCCGCTGCACCTCGGCGTCACCGAAGCCGGCCCGATGTTCCAGGGGACGATCAAGTCGGCGGTCGCGTTCGGTGCGCTGCTGGCCGAGGGGATCGGCGACACGATCCGCGTCTCGCTGTCCGCCCCGCCGGTCGAAGAAGTCAAAGTCGGCATCGCGATCCTCGAATCGCTCGGCCTGCGCGAGCGCCGGCTGGAGATCGTGTCCTGCCCGTCGTGCGGCCGCGCGCAGGTCGACGTCTACACCCTCGCGGAGAAGGTCCAGGCCGGTCTCGACGGGCTCACGGTGCCGTTGCGGGTCGCGGTGATGGGCTGCGTCGTCAACGGACCGGGCGAGGCGCGCGAGGCCGACCTCGGGGTCGCGTCCGGCAACGGCAAGGGCCAGATCTTCGTGCGCGGCGAGGTCATCAAGACCGTGCCGGAGGCGCAGATCGTCGAGACCCTCGTCGAGGAAGCGATGCGCATCGCCGAAGAGATGGAGGCCGCCGGCGCACTGTCCGGCGAGCCGGTCGTCGCGGTCTCCTGAGCGCGCCGATGCGCACCTCGGCCGCGGTCCGCGTGCTCGACGACCGCGACGTGCCAGAGGTGCTCGACATCCTCGCCCGCGACCCGATCACGAACGTCTTCGTCGCCTCGCGGGTCGAGGCGGCCGGTCTCGATCCCTGGCGGCTCGGTGCCGAGATGTGGGGCCACGTCGTCGACGGCCACCTCGCCGGGCTGTGTTACGCCGGCGCGAACTTCGTCCCGGTCGTCGCCGATGCTGCTGCCATCGGTGTCTTCGCCGAGCGCGCCCGCCGGCACGGCCGGCGTTGTTCGTCGATCGTCGGGCCGCACGACATGGTCGGGCCGCTGTGGCACCGGCTCGAGCCGGTGTGGGGACCGGCGCGCGACGTGCGACCGGATCAACCGCTGATGGTGACGACCAAACCGGCGCGGGTGCCGTCGGATCCGTTGGTACGGCGGGTGCAGCCGAACGAGATCGACGTCCTGCTGCCGGCCAGCGTCGCGATGTTCACCGAAGAGGTCGGCGTCTCGCCGATCGCCGCCGACGGCGGATCGCTCTACCGGTCGCGGGTCAACGAGCTGATCCAGCTCGGCCGCTCGTTCGCCCGCATCGAAGACGGCCGGGTCGTGTTCAAGGCGGAGGTCGGCGCGGTCACCGCGGCGGCCTGCCAGATCCAGGGCGTGTGGGTCGATCCGGCGTTGCGCGGCCAGGGAATCTCGGTCGCCGGCATGGCCGCCGTCGTCGACGAGTGCCTGCGCTCGATCGCCCCGGCGGTCAGCCTTTACGTCAACGACTACAACGTCGCCGCCCGGCGTTCCTACGAGCGGGTGGGCTTCGCGACCATCGGCACGTTTATGTCGGTGCTCTTCTAATGCCGGCTCGGTAGCCTGACCGGCATGGTCACCCGGATGTCGCAGCTGTTCCTCCGTACCCTGCGCGAGGATCCGGCCGACGCCGAGGTGCCGTCGCACCGCCTGCTCGTGCGGGCCGGTTACATCCGCCGCACCGCGCCGGGCATCTACACCTGGCTTCCGCTCGGCAAGCGGATGCTCGAAGCGGTCGCGCAGATCGTGCGCGAGGAGATGGATCGAATCGGCGCCCAGGAGGTGCTGTTCCCGGCGCTGCTGCCGAGGGAGTTGTACGAGACCAGCGGCCGCTGGACCGAGTACGGCGACACGTTGTTCCGGTTGCGCGACCGCAAGGGCGCGGACTACCTGCTCGGCCCGACGCACGAGGAACTGTTCACGACATTGGTGAAGGGCGAGTACTCGTCGTACCGCGATTACCCGGTGACGCTGTACCAGATCCAGACGAAGTACCGCGACGAAGCGCGCCCGCGCGCCGGCCTGCTGCGCGGGCGCGAGTTCGTGATGAAGGACTCGTACTCGTTCGACCTCGACGACGAGGGTCTGCAGCGCTCGTACGACGCGCACCGGGTCGCATACCAGCGGACGTTCGAGCGGCTCGGCCTCGACTACCGGATCGCGTTCGCGGTCTCCGGCGCGATGGGCGGATCGGCGAGCGAGGAGTTTCTCGCGCCGGCGGAGTACGGCGAGGACACGTTCGTGCAGTGCACGTCGTGCGACTACACCGCGAACACCGAGGCGGTCGAGATCGCCGTTCCGGCCAAACACGATCCATCAACGCAGCCGGCGCCGCAACTGTTGGACACGCCGGATACGCCGACGATCGACACGTTGGTCGCGCGGCTCAACGACATGGCGCTTGGCCGGACCTTCACCGCCGCCGACACGTTGAAGAACGTCGTACTCAAGACGCGCGAACCGGGTGCGACGGAGTGGCGGCTGCTCGTCGTCGGGGTACCCGGCGACCGCGAGGTGGATCTCAAGCGCATCGCCGGCCAGCTCGAGCCGGTCGAGGTCGCGCAGGCCGACGCGGACGACCTCGCGAAACAGTCGCGGTTGGTGCGCGGCTACATCGGCCCGCAACTGCTCGCCGACATCGGCGTGCGCTACCTCGTCGATCCGACCGTCGTACCCGGCAGCGCATGGGTGACCGGCGCCAACGAGGAAGGCAAGCACGCGGCGTTCGTCGTGCGCGGTCGCGACTTCGAACCGAGCGGTGAGATCGGCGCGGTCGAGATCCGCGACGGCGACCGGTGCGCGCGCTGCGGCAACGAGTTGCGGATCGCGCGCGGGATCGAGATCGGGCACATCTTCCAGTTGGGGCGCAAGTACGCCGACGCGTTCGGCCTCGACGCGCAAGGCCCGGACGGCGAGGCGATCCGGATCACGATGGGCTCGTACGGGATCGGTGTGTCCCGTGCGGTCGCAGCGGTCGCGGAACAGACCGCCGACGCGAACGGCTTGTGCTGGCCGGCGTCGATCACGCCGTACGACGTGCATCTCGTTCCGGTCGGCAAGGGCGACGAGCAGTTGCGCGCCGCGTCGCAACTTGCCGATGAGTTCGAAGCGGCCGGCGTGCGTGTGCTGCTCGACGATCGCAACGCGACCGCGGGGGAGAAGTTCGCCGACGCCGATCTGCTCGGCATGCCGACGATCGTCGTCGTCGGCAAGGCACTCGCCGACGGCAACGTCGAGGTCAAGGATCGGCGCAGTGGCGAGCGACGTGTCGTCGCGCTGACCGACGTGGTCGCCGAACTCGCGGCGCGCTGATCCGAGCCGTCGTGATCCGCGCGGTTCTGTTCGACTGGGGCGGCACGCTCACGACGTTCCACTCGGTGGACATGCTCGACGCGTGGCGCGTGGCGGCGAGCGTTCTCGCTCCCGACGACATCGACCGGATGGCCGCGGCGTTGCTCGCCGCCGAACGCGACGTCTGGGCGCGCACGACGACGACGTTGCGCAGCGCGACGACCGCGGAGGTGTTGCGGACCGCGAGCGAGGCCGTCGGCTTGCCGGTCGACGAGGTGCTGCACGACGGGGCAGTGACGTCGTACCTCGACCAGTGGGCGCCGACGACGGTGTCGCGCCCGCAGGCGCGCGAGGTGTTGCATGCGTTGCGCCAGCGCGGCCTTCGGACCGGCCTGCTGTCGAACACGCACTGGCCGCGCGATCAGCACGAGTCGTGGCTCGCCCGCGACGGCCTGCTCGACCTGCTCGACGCGCGCGTCTACACCAGCGACCTCGACGTGGTGAAGCCGCACGAGGACGCGTTCCGCGCGCTGCTCGACGCGGTCGGCGTCGAGGCGGGCGAAGCGGTGTTCGTCGGAGACAGGTTGTGGGACGACGTGCACGGCGCGGGCCGGCTCGGCATGCGCACGGTCTGGATCCGCAACGACCAAGTGCCCGGATACGACGTCACGCCCGACGCGGTCATCGACGACCTGGCCGACCTGCTGCCGGTGCTGCACGAGTTGGGCTCAACGGCGAGCCGGCAGTCCCGTTAGCTCGGTTGGCCCGGCAGGGCGGGCTCGTCGAGCGCTGCGTTGCCGGCCCAGTGCGCCGCCCACATCGCTGCCGCGCCGAGCCACTTCACGCCGAGTCCGCGCACCACGTCGCCGGGACCGCTTGCCTCGACGAGATCCCACGCCGCGCCTTCCGCGGCGTGCTCCAGCCGCAGGCACAACGCGATCGCCGACGTAGCGTCGATCACCGCGATCGGCGGCAGGTACGCCGGCGCAGCCGGAGTCGGCACCGCGCCGCGACCCCGGAGCAGGTCGGCGAGCCGGTCGCGGCGCGATTGTGCCTCGGCCAGCGCCGTCAACGCGGCGGCGTACGGCTTGCCGGCCAGGTGCGCAGCCGCGAGGCCGTACCCGTAGACGACCTGATGCTCGACCGCGAGCGCCGACTGCAGCGCGCCGACGACGGTCATGACGACCGCTGCGTCGCGTGCGCCGCCGCGATGCTCGCGAGGATCGCCGCGACATGGCCGGCGTGCGCGCCGATCGCGGCCGACTGCAACGCCGCGACCGATCCGCGGACAAGGCTGGCCGGATCACCCGCCGGGGGCGGCGACGCGGTCGGCAGCGCCCCGCCGAGCGCGGTGAGGTGCGCGAGGTGCTCGGCCCGCAACCGGTCATCGCCGAGCGCGGCGTACGCCGCGACCAGCCGTACCTCGGTGTCGCGCGCCGCCGCGATTGCGGCCGCGTCGGGATCCGGGCGGGCGGGGCGGCGATCGCGGCATCCCGCGACGAACGCGACCGGTGCCGCGACGAGCAGCGCGCGCCGGCTGACCGTCACCGCAGCCGCGCTCATCGCGGCCGAGTCTGCCACGGCGGTCGACTATCCTTGACCCGAGTACGACGCACGGCCACAAGAGAAGAGCGGGAGGTGCGCATGACCGGCGCAGCCTCCCGTAGCGCAGTCTCCCGGGACCGGCTCCGGGACGTGCTGACGCCCGTCGTCTCCGCCGCCGGGTTCGACCTCGAAGACGTCGCCGTCACGACCGCCGGCCGCCGCAATGTCGTCCGGGTCGTCGTCGACCGCGACGGCGGGCTCGACCTCGACGCCGTCGCCGAGGTGGCCCGCGTGGTCTCGGCCGCGCTCGACGACAGCGACGCGACCGGCGAGACGCCGTACACGCTCGAAGTCACCTCGCCCGGCGTCGACCGGCCGCTCACCGAGCCGCGGCACTGGCGCCGCGCGCAAGGTCGCCTCGTCAAAGCCGGTGCCGTCACCGGGCGGGTCGTCGACGCCGACGACGATCGGGTCCGGCTCGACGTCGACGGCGACACCCGCGACATCCCCTACGCCGAGCTCGGCGCCGGCAAGGTGCAGGTCGAGTTCTCGTGAACATCGACGTCACCGCGCTGCGCAGCCTCGTCCGGGAGAAGGACGTCTCGTTCGACACCGTCGTCGAGGCGATCGAGTCGGCCCTGCTCGCGGCGTACATGCACACCGACGGCGCCGCGGCGCAGGCGCGCGTGCAGCTCGACCGCAAGACCGGCGAGGTACGCGTGTTCGCGCAGGAGGTCGACGAGGTCGGCGAGATTCAGCGCGAGTGGGACGACACCCCGAACGACTTCGGCCGGGTCGCGGCGATGACCGCCAAGCAGGTCATCATGAGCCGGCTGCGCGACGCCCACCAGGAATCGACGTACGGCGAATGGTCGGGCAAGGAGGGCGACGTCGTCAGCGGCGTCGTGCAGGCGCACGCCGGCGTCCGGCCGGACGGGCCGGTGTTCGTCGACCTCGGCAGCGGGGTCGAGGCGGTGCTGCCGCCGGCCGAGCAGGTGCCGGGGGAGAACTACGTCCACGGCGAGCGCGTGCGCTGCCTCGTCATCCAGGTGCACCGCGGCCTGCGCGGCCCGCAGATCACCGTGTCGCGCAGCCACCCCAACCTGGTCAAGAAGCTGTTCGCGATGGAGGTGCCGGAGATCGCCGACGGGTCGGTCGAGATCGCCGCGATCGCCCGCGAAGCCGGCCACCGGACCAAGATCGCGGTCCATTCGAAGGTGCCGACGGTACGGGCGAAGGGCGCGTGCATCGGGCCGCTGGGCGCCCGGGCGCGAGCGGTCATGAACGAGCTGCACGGCGAGAAGATCGACATCGTCGACTGGCATGCCGACCCGGCGGCGTTCCTCGCCGAGGCGCTGCAGCCGGCGAAGGTCACCTCGGTCACCGTCGTGGACGCCGCTGCGCGCGCCGCGCGGGTCGTCGTACCGGACTACCAGCTCTCGCTCGCGATCGGCCGGGAGGGCCAGAACGCCAGGCTGGCGGCAAGGTTGACCGGCTGGCGCATCGACATCCGCAGCGACGCCGCCCCCGACCCGTCGTAACCAATTGCGACATACACCCCGTAGACGTCCGCTATCTCGCAATTGACCTCTACGACGGCGGACTCGCGACACGCCCGAGTGCGGGCTAGACTCTTTCGGTGACGAGGCGGGCCGTCCCCGTGCGCACCTGTGTGGGTTGCCGGGAGCGGGCCGCCAAATCCGACCTGCTGCGCATCGTGGCTGAGCCACCCATCGCGGCCGGGGCGTCCGGACCCACGGTCTTGACTCCCGACCCGCGAGGCCGGATGCCGGGCCGGGGTGCGCACCTGCATCCCGACCCCGAGTGCCTCGCACTCGCCGAGCGGCGGCGGGCCTTCGGCCGGGCACTACGGGCCGACGGACCGCTCGACGCGACCGCGGTGCAGGCATGGATCGACGCGCAGCCAGGCCGCCAAGATGCAAGCGAACACGCACTACGAGCCAACCCCGAGAGGGCGGACCGCAGCGATGAGCGCTCGATGAGCACCCAGCGCCCATGAGTACCACCGTGCACTGACAACGGCTTGCGGCACACCCGCGGGCCACCGAAGGAGAGTTTGTGGCCAAGGAGCGGGTATCCGCGCTTGCCAAGCAAGTCGGCAAGACGTCAAAAGAGCTCATTGACTGGCTCAACAGCAACGGGGAGTACGTCAAGACTCCGTCCTCGACGGTCGAGGCCCCGGTCGTCGCGAAGGTGTTCGCCGCCTTCCCCACGGTCGAGGTGGCCGCCGGCGCCGGCGCCGCGCCGGCGAAGAATACCGCGGCCAAGAAGACCGCCGCCGCTGCCGCCGCGGCCCCCGCCGCGCCGGTCGAGGCGCCGCCGGCCCCGGTCGCGACCAGCGTCGACACCCCGATCGAGTCGGTGTTCCCGCCGGTCGAGCCGACCCCCGTACGCCTCGACGACGACGAAGACGAGCGGCCCGCGGCCGCCGCGGGACCGCTGCCGCCGCGTCCCGGCGCGCCCCGGCCGGGCGTGCCCCGGCCCGGCAACAACCCGTTCACCACCCGCGAGCCCGCGCCACGGGCGATGCCGCGCCCCGGCGCGCCCGGAATGCCGCCGCGGCCGGGCATGCCCGCGCGTCCCGGCCCGGGCATGATGCCGCCGCGTCCCGGCGTCGGCCGGCCCGGCGCTCCCGGTGCCGGTCGCCCCGGCGCCCCGGGTGCCGGTCGCCCCGGCGGCGGCTTCGGTGCCGGCCGTCCCGGCGGTCCCGGCGGGGGCCGTGGCGGTCCGGCCGGTGGCGGGTACGGCGGCGCCGGCCGTCCCGGTGGCGGCGGTGGTCCCGGTGGCCCCGGCGGCGCCGGCGTAGGCGCTCCCGGCCGTCCCGGTGGTGGCTTCGGCGGGCGTCCCGGCGGTGGTCCCGGTGGCCGTGGCCGCGGCGCGCCGACGCAGGGCGCGTTCGGTCGTGGCCCGGGTGGCCGGCCGACCCGCGGCCGCAAGTCGAAGAAGCAGCGGCGTCAAGAGTTCGACAACATGCAGGCGCCGACGATCGGCGGCGTGCAGGTCCCGCGCGGTCAAGGCGAGACCATCCGGCTGCCGCGCGGCGCGAGCCTCGCCGACTTCGCCGACCGCATCGGGGCCAACCCGGCCTCGCTCGTACAGGTCGTCTTCACCCAGATGGGCGAGATGGTGACCGCGACGCAGTCGGCGCCCGAGGAGACGCTGCAACTGCTCGGCACCGAGCTCGGCTACGACGTCAAGATCGTCACGCCGGAGGAGGAGGACGCCGAGATCCTGTCGCGCTTCGATCTCGAGTTCGACGCGGCTGAGGACGAGGAGAACCTCGTACCTCGTGCGCCGGTCGTCACCGTCATGGGTCACGTCGACCACGGCAAGACGAAGCTGCTGGACGCGATCCGGCAGACGGACATCGT
>JAICXQ010000059.1 GCA_025980325.1 Frankiales bacterium | reverse complement strand
CGTTCGGCGACCCCGAACGGCTCGCCGACGACGTACTCCCGTACGGCGCCGACGTCGTCCTCACCGAACCGGCCGAAGCGGTCGCCGTCGTCGTGGCGCGGTTGCGGGCACTCGCGGCGGCGACCCCGTGAGCGGCGCCACCGACCACCTGCCCCGGCTGCTCGCGCTGGTGCCGTGGATCGTGTCGCACCCGGACACGCCGGTCGGCGACGTCGCGACCCAGTTCGGCGTCACCGAGGAGCAGATCCGCAAGGACCTCGACCTGCTGTTCGTCTGCGGCCTGCCCGGCTACGGGCCGGGCGACCTGATGGAGGTCGTGTACGACGGCGACCGGGTGTCCATGTCCAACGCCGACACGATCAGCCGGCCGCTGCGGCTCGCCCCGGACGAGGCGCTCGCGCTGATCGCCGCGCTGCGGGCGCTGCTCGGTACGCCCGGGCTGGTCGAGACCGGCGCGGTGGACCGCGCGCTGGCGAAGCTCGAGGACGCGGCCGGCGGCGTGGTGGCCGGCACCGAGTTGGCCGTCGCCGCCGACCCGGTCGTCGCGCCGTCCGGCGCCGTCGGCCGGGTGCGCGACGCCACGACGGCCGGGCGGCGGCTGCGGATGCGCTACTGGGTGCCGGCCCGCGACGAGGCGACCGAGCGGGACGTCGATCCGATCCGGGTGTTCACCAGCGGCGGCGCGGTCTACCTCGCCGGCTGGGATCGGTCGGTGGGCGACGTACGGACCTTCCGGCTCGATCGCGCGCTCGCCGTCGAGGTGCTCGACGTACCCGCCGAGGTGCCCGACGAGGCGCGGGAGCGGGCGCACGACGACCGGGTGTTCACCCCGGCCGCGGACGACCGGCTGATCACCGTCGCGCTCTCCGACCGGGCCCGGTGGGTGGCCGACTACTACCCCTGCGAGTCGGTGCGCGACGCGGCCGGCGGCGGGCTGGTCGTCACGATGCGGGCCCGCGACGACGCGTGGGTCCGCCGGCTGGCCTTGTCGCTCGCCGGGATCGCCCGCGTCGTCGAGCCGGCCGACCTCGCCGCCGCCGCTCGGGACGCCGCCCGCTCGGCGCTCGCGCCGTATGCCCCTTATGCCGGGCAGGACTAGTACGTTCGGACAGCCTTCCGTTTTGTCCCGTCAAGGAAATCGCCGTAGGTGCCGAAGCCTTCATCACCACAGCGATGGCGTGACGGAAGGGGATGGCGGGCGTGACCACCATCAAGGCTTCGTGCCCCACCTGCGGTGAGGTCGAGCTCACCAGCGCGGACATCACGCTGCGCGTGTGCAACCACGCGCCGCTGTCGTACTACTCGTTCCCGTGCCCCGGCTGCCAGGACGAGGTGCGCAAGCCGGCCGACGACCACATCGTGTCGCTGCTGATGTCCGGCGGCGTGAAGGCTCAGGTGTGGGAGGTGCCCGCCGAGGCGCTCGAGCCCAAGGCCGGCCCGACCCTGTCCTACGACGACCTGCTCGACTTCGTCCTGCAGCTCGGCCGCGACGACATGCTCTCCGCCCGCGCGACGGCACCGGCGCACCGCTAGCGCTCGTCCGCCTCCCGAAAACTTCGGCCCCCGTCGGTATTCCGGCGGGGGCCGACTCAATTCCCCGGACCCGCACCTACGCTGTGCTGCGTGCTGTTCTGGGTGTTGCTCTACGTCGGCATCGGCGTCATCGGCCTGGGCGTGCTGGCCGGGCTGACCGTGCGCCTGTGGCGGCAGGTACGCCAACTCGGCCGCGAGGTCGCGGCGGCGTCGGCCAGGATCGCCGCGGCCGGAGACGAGCTGCAGCGCGCTGGTCCTCCGCGCTAGAGCGCGTACGATCGACGGATGGACCTCGGCTGGCCGGAGCTGCTGATCATCGCCGTGGTGGTCGTGCTGCTCTTCGGCTCCAAGAAGCTGCCGGACGTCACCCGGTCGATCGGCAAGTCGATGCGGATCCTCAAGACCGAGATCAAGGGCCTGCACGACGATGAGCCCGCCGCCGCTGCGCCAACCGCCGCGCCGACCGCTGCTCTGCCGCCCGCCGACGCGAGCCCCGCGACGCCGGCGGCATCGGCGGCCGAGCGCACGGACGTGCGCTGACCGACTGACCACCGGTCGCGGGAACGGAAGGCCTTGGCCCGCGCCGCCGCTCATCCGGACGAGGTACGGATGACGCTGGCCGAACACCTGCGCGAGCTTCGCCGGCGCATCCTCGTCTCGGTCCTCGCGATCGTCGTCGGCACGGTCGTCGCCTTCGTCTTTCACAGCTGGCTGCTGCACCTGCTGACCCGCCCGTACTGCCACCTGCCGGCGTCGTACCGGCTCGTGCACGACCGCTGCACCCTCGTCGTCACCGGCGTGCTGGACGCGTTCACCGTGACGCTGAAGCTGTCGCTGTATGCCGGGCTGATCCTGTCCTCGCCGATCTGGCTGTGGCAGCTGTGGGCGTTCGTCACGCCGGGCCTGCACGCGAACGAACGGCGGTACGCCGTCTCGTTCGTCGCGACGTCGGTGACGTTGTTCGTCGCCGGTGGCGTGGTCGCGTTCGTGACGCTGTCGAACGGCTTGCGCTTCCTGTTGAGCTTCGCGACCGGTGGCATTACGTCGTTGCTGACCTTCGACAGCTATCTCAGTTACGTCACCGCCATGGTGCTGGTGTTCGCGGTGTCGTTCGAGCTGCCGCTCGTCGTCGTGATGCTCAACCTCGCCGGGATCGTGTCGCACCGGTCGCTGCGCCGATGGGGACGGATCACCATCTTCCTCATCTTCGTGTTCGCGGCGGTGGCGACGCCGAGCCAGGACCCGTTCACGATGCTCGCGTTGGCGCTGCCGATGTGCGGGCTGTACGGGCTCGCCGTAGGCTTCGCGTTCTTGCACGACCGCAGGGTCGCGCAGCGCGGCGACTCGTCGCCGTACGCGCACCTCGCGGACGACGAGCTCTCGCCCCTCGACGACGAACCGGTGGCCCCATGACCACGAACCTCGCGCTGCTCGTGAACCCGACCGCGGGCAAGGGTCGCGCCGCGAAGGTCGTGGCCGCGGTCACCGAACGGCTGCGTGCGGCCGGCAGCAACGTCGCGATCCTCGTCGGCAAAGACGCGGTCGACGCGCAGGCGCTGGCACGGCAAGCGATGACCGACGGCGTCGACGCGGTCGTCGCGCTGGGTGGCGACGGCATGGTGCACCTCGCGCTCAACGTCGTCGCCGGCACCTCTACGCCGCTCGGGATCATCCCGGCCGGCACCGGCAACGACCTCGCCAACACCTTGCAGTTGCCGACGAAGGATCCGGTCGCCGCGGCCGGCGTGCTGGCCGAGCGGCTCGCCGCCGGCGGCCGGCCGATGGACGCGGTACGGGTCGGCGACAAGTGGTTCGGCTGCGTGCTCGGCGCCGGGTTCGACTCGCGCGTCAACGACCGGGCGAACCGCATGTCGTGGCCGCGCGGGCGGATGCGCTACAACCTCGCCATCCTCGGCGAGTTGCGTGTCTTCAAGCCGCTGCCGTTCGTGCTCGAGCTCGACGGCGAACGGTGGGAGACCGAGGCGATGCTCGTCGCCGTCGGCAACGCGAAGTCCTACGGCGCCGGGATGAAGGTCACGCCGGACGCCGTCGTCGACGACGGCCTGGTCGACGTCCAGGTGCTCGGCCCGGTCAGCAAGCCGGAGTTCCTCAAGACGTTTCCCAAGGTTTTCAAGGGAACGCACGTGCATCACCCGAAGGTGACGATCCGCCGGGCCAAGGTCGTCTCGCTCTCCTCGCCGGGCGTGACGGCGTACGCCGACGGCGAGTACCTCGCCGACCTGCCGATCACCTGCGAGACGGTGCCCGGCGCGGTCCGCATCCTCGCCTAGCCTGGGTGACATGGCCACCCCCGCGGAGCGGTACGCCGCTTCGCGCCGGCGGGCCGGCCACCGTGCGCTGACCGAGTTCGCCGGGCAGTTCGACTTCGTCCTCGATCCGTTCCAGGTGGCGGCGTGCGAGGCGTTGGAAGACGGGCACGGCGTGTTGGTCGCGGCACCGACGGGCGCGGGCAAGACGGTCGTCGGCGAGTTCGCCGTACACCTCGCGTTGCGCTCGGGCGCGAAGTGCTTCTACACGACGCCGATCAAGGCGTTGTCGAATCAGAAGTACGGCGACCTGGTCGCGCGGCACGGTGCGGACAACGTCGGCCTGCTGACCGGCGACAACGCGGTCAACGGCGACGCGCCCGTCGTCGTCATGACGACCGAAGTGCTGCGCAACATGCTCTACGCCGGCTCGCCTGCGCTGCGCGGCCTGGCGTACGTCGTGATGGACGAGGTGCACTATCTCGCCGACCGTTTCCGCGGTGCGGTGTGGGAGGAAGTGATCCTGCATCTGCCGGACAGCGTCACCCTCGTCTCGCTGTCGGCAACGGTGAGCAACGCCGAGGAGTTCGGCGAGTGGCTGCAAACCGTGCGCGGCGACACGACCGTCATCGTCGAGGAACACCGGCCGGTGCCGTTGTGGCAGTCGGTTCTGGTGGGGCGACGGTTGTACGACTTGTTCGTCGACGACGACCAGCACGAGGTCAACACCGAGTTGTTGCGGCTCGCCTCCGACGACGCGCGGTTCGCCCGCGTCGTCGACGATCGCCGCCCGCAACGCGGCGGCCGAAGACCGCGCAGCCGGATCGACGTACCGAGCCGGCCCGAAGTCGTCGAGACACTCGACCGCGCGGGGTTGTTGCCGGTCATCGTCTTCATCTTCAGCCGCGCGGGTTGTGACGCCGCGGTATTGCAATGCCTGCGCCGCGGCCTGCGACTCACCGAACCGGCCGAACGCGACGTCATCCGCCGCGTCGCGGCCGAACGCACCGACGACATCCCCGACGACGACCTGCGCGTCCTCGGGTACGGCGAGTTCCTCGACGCACTCGAGCGCGGCGTCGCGGCGCACCACGCCGGGATGCTGCCGGTGTTCAAGGAAATCGTCGAGACGCTGTTCGCCCGCGGGCTCGTCAAGGTCGTGTTCGCGACCGAGACACTCGCACTCGGCATCAACATGCCGGCCCGCAGCGTCGTCCTCGAATCGCTGGTGAAGTGGAACGGCGAAGCACACGTCGACCTGACGCCGGGGGAGTACACGCAACTCACCGGCCGGGCCGGCCGCCGCGGCATCGACGTCGAAGGTCACGGCGTCGTGCTCTGGACACCGGGCTTCGATCCGAAACACGTGGCCGGCCTCGCCTCGACCCGCACGTACCCGCTGCGCTCGTCGTTCCGGCCGTCGTACAACATGGCGGTCAACCTCGTCGGCCAGATGGGCCGGGTCGCGGCGCGGGAGTTGCTCGAGTCGTCGTTCGCGCAGTTCCAGGCCGACCGCGGCGTCGTCGGTCTGATGCGACAGGTACGGCGCAACGAAGAGGCACTCGACGGCTATCGCGAGTCGATGCAGTGTCACCTCGGCGACTTCCCGGCGTACGCCGGGCTGCGCCGGGCGCTCAAGGATCGCGAGTCGCAACTGGCCCGCGAAGGATCGGCGCAACGACGGGCCGAAGCCGCGTCGTCGCTGGAAAAGTTGCGATCCGGCGACGTGATCCGGGTGCCTGCCGGCCGCCGGCCTGGCCTGGCCGTCGTCGTCGATCCGAACGGCCCGGTCGTCGTGACCGCGGATCGACAGGTGAAGCGACTCACGATCGTCGACTTCCCGAGCCCGGTCGAATCGCTCGGTCACGTGCGGGTGCCGAAAGGGTTCAGCCCGCGCTCGCCGCAGGCTCGGCGCGATCTCGTGTCGTCGTTGCGCAACCTGCGGCTCGACGACGCCGGCGTGCGTCCCGGCAAGCGGCGGTCGGCTGCGGCCGACGACGACGTCATCGCCGACCTGCGCCGCGCGATCCGCGCGCACCCCTGCCACGGCTGCGCGGAACGCGAGCAGCACGCGCGATGGGCCGAACGCTACGACCGGCTGCGCCGCGACACCGACGCGCTGACACAGAAGGCCGAGGGCCGCACCAACACGATCGCGCGGATGTTCGACCGCGTCTGCGACCTGCTCACGTCACTCGGCTACCTCGACGGCGATCACGTGACGGCGGACGGGCAGGTTCTCGCCCGCGTCTACAGCGAGGCCGATCTCGTCATCGCGGAGTCGTTGCGAAACGGCGCATGGGACGAGCTCGCGATCGCGGATCTCGCCGCCGTCGTCTCGTGCCTCGTCTACGAGTCGCGCCGCGACGACGAGCCGACGCCGCGACTGCCGCCGGGGCCGACCCGATCCGCACTCGACGACCTGACCCGGCGCTGGGCCGCGTTGGAGCAGGCCGAACACGACGCGCGGCTGGACTTCCTGCGCGAGCCCGACGCCGGCTTCGCCTACGCCGCGTGGCGGTGGGCCAAAGGCCACCCGCTCGACACCGTCCTCGTCGACGCCGCACTCGCGCCCGGCGACTTCGTCCGGTGGATGAAGCAGCTGATCGACCTGCTCGACCAGATCGCCGACGCCGCGCCGGAAGGCGCACCCGTACGGCGGACGGCGGAGCAGGCGGTCCGTACGCTGCGGCGCGGCGTCGTCGCCTACACCGGCCTTACGTGACGCCGATCGCGGCGGCGACCGCGGCGAGATAGCGGTTCAACGACGAGTCGAGCCCCCATCTCGTCGACAGCTCGACCAGGCGCTGCGGAGCGACCGGGTCGGCACGCAACCGGTCGTCGTACGCCGGCAGGTCGACGTCGCACGCCACCCGCACCACGGCCGGTGCGCTGGACAAGTACTCGCGGCCGGCGAGGACCTTCGCGCGCGCACCCGCAGGAAAGCCGTCGTCGGTTCCGCTCTCGGCGGCGGCCAGCAAGGCCTCGACGGTGCCGAACCTGGTGACGAGCGCCGCCGCGGTCTTCTCGCCGATCCCGGCGACACCGGGCAACCCGTCCGACGGATCGCCGCGCAAGGTGGCGAATTCGCCGTAACCGCGCCCCGGAATCGCATACTTCGCGGCGACCGCAGCCTCGTCCCACGCCGTCGCCGACCCGACGCCGCGCGCGGTGTAGACGATCCGTACGCCGCGCGCGTCGTCGACGAGCTGGAACAGATCCCGGTCGCCGGTGACGACGTCGACCGGGCAGGCCGCACGCGTCGCGAGAGTGCCGATGACGTCGTCGGCCTCGTACCCCGCGACCCCGACGGTCGCGACGCCGAGGGCGGCGAACACGTTCTCGATGATCGGCACCTGCACGGCCAACGCGTCCGGCGTCTGGTCACCGCCGCCCGGGCCGACCCGGTGCGCCTTGTACGACGGCAGCAGCTCGACCCGCCAGGCCGGCCGCCAGTCCGCGTCCATCGCGGCGACCAGACGGGTCGGGCGGAAGTCGCGCACGAGCCGGGCCATGAAGTCGAGCAGCCCGCGAATCGCGTTGACCGGCGTGCCGTCGGCGGCGGTGATCGTGTCCGGCACGCCGTAGTACGCCCGGAAGTACAGCGACGGGGTGTCGAGGAGCATCAGACGGTCGGCCACGTCGCCATTCTCGCCGTACATTTACTGGCGTGACCGAGATCCTCCACGAGCGACTCGCCCGCGCGACCCGAGCCGCGGCCGACGGCGGCGTCGACGCGCTGTTCCTCACCCCCGGCGCCGACTTGCGCTACCTGACCGGGTACGACGCGCTGCCGCTGGAGCGGTTGACGTGTCTGGTGCTGCCCGCGCGCGGCGAGCCGGTCCTCGTCGTACCCCGGCTCGAACACGCCGCCGCCGAAGCGTCCGGAGCGGGCGACGTCGTGAAGATCGCGGTGCACGAGGAGACCGACGACGCGTTCGCGCTCGCGGCCGGGCTGGCCAGAGATGCGCTCGGCGGCGACCCGGCCCGCGTCGGCGTCGCCGATCGGATGTGGGCCGAGCACGTGCTGCGATTCCGGGCCGCGCTGCCGGCCGCGGATCAGGTGACGGCGGGCCTGGTGCTGCGGCCGCTGCGGCTGATCAAGCAAGCCGACGAGATCGACGGGCTGCGCCGCGCGGGCGCGGCGATCGATCGCGTGCACGACCGGATGGGGGAGTGGCTGCGCCCCGGCCGGACCGAGGCGCAGATCGCGCGCGACATCGCCGACGCGATCGTCGAGGAGGGGCACGCGACGGTGAACTTCACGATCGTCGCGTCCGGACCTAACGGCGCCAGCCCGCACCATCACACGTCCGGTCGTGTGGTCGAACCCGGCGACGCGGTCGTCGTCGACATCGGCGGCACGATGCCCGACGGGTACTGCTCCGACTGCACCCGCACCTATGTCGCCGGCGGGACCGTCGACCCGGAGTTCGCCCGCTATTACGACGTACTCCTCGCCGCGCAGAAGGCGGCGTGCGATTTCGTGCGTCCGGGGGTGACCGCGTCCGCGGTCGACGCGGCCGCGCGCGACGTCATCACCGAGGGCGGCTACGGCGAGTACTTCGTGCACCGCACCGGCCACGGCATCGGCTTGGAAGAACACGAGGAGCCGTGGATCGTCAACGGCAACGACACCGTTCTCGCGCCCGGCATGGCCTTCTCGATCGAGCCGGGCATCTACCTGCGCGGCCGGCACGGCGCGCGGATCGAGGACATCGTCGTCGTCACCGACGATGGTGTCGAGCGGCTCGACACCATCGCGCGCGAGTTGCGGACGTTGTAGGTGGCGGTCGAGCGCGAACTCCCGACCGACGAGGCAAAGGCGCTGCTCGACCTCGCGCGCGACCTCGCGGTCAACGAACTCGCACCGAACGCGGCGGGGTACGAGGAACGCGGCGAGTTCCCGCGCGAGGTGTTCCGCACCCTCGGTGCGGCCGGGCTGCTCGGTCTCGCGTACGACGAGCAGTACGGCGGCGGCGGGCAGCCGTACGAGGTCTACCTGCAAGTGCTCGAAGAGCTCGCGTCGGGTTGGGCGGCGGTCGCACTCGGCATCAGCGTGCACACGCTCTCGTGTTATCCGCTGGCCGCGTTCGGCACCGACGAGCAGAAGGCGCGCTGGCTGCCGGACATGCTCGGCGGCTCGCTGCTCGGCGCGTACTGCCTGTCCGAGGCGCACGCCGGATCGGATGCCGGATCGCTGTCCGCCCGGGCCACCCGCGACGGAGACACTTACGTACTCAACGGTACGAAGGCATGGGTGACGCACGGCGGGGTCGCGGACTACTACGACGTGTTCTGCCGGACGTCCGACGACGCGAAGCGCGGCATCTCGCTGCTGCTCGCCGATGCGTCGACGCCGGGACTGATCCCCGCGACGCCGGAGAAGAAGATGGGCCTGAAGTCGAGCCCGACGACGCAGATCGTGCTCGACGGCGCGCGGGTCGAGGCCGACCGGTTGATCGGCGCCGAGGGGGAGGGGCTGCGGATCGCGCTGTCCGCTCTCGACGGCGGCCGGCTCGGGATCAGCGCGGTCGCAACGGGTGTCGCGCAGGCCGCGCTCGACGCGGCGGCGGCGTACGCGCGGGAACGCAAGCAATTCGGCCGGCGCATCGCCGATTTCCAAGGCGTGTCGTTCCTGCTCGCGGACATGGCGACGGCGGTCGAGGCGTCGCGGGCGATGTACCTCGCCGCGGCGCGACGTCGCGACGCCGGCAAGCCGTACGGGCCGCAGGCCTCGATGGCGAAACTGTTCTGCACCGACGCGGCGATGCGGGTGACGACCGACGCGGTGCAGGTGTTCGGCGGCTACGGCTACACGACCGAGTTTCCGGTCGAGCGCTACATGCGCGAAGTGAAAGTTATGCAGATCTTCGAAGGCACCAACCAGATCCAACGCATGGTCATCGGCCGCCACCTGACGTCGGACCAACGCAAGCTCTGATCCTCACGATGGAACGGGCACGGCGATCTCGCCCCGCCGCGTTCAGCGACCACAAACTTCGACGGATCCGTACTACCCGAGTAGTCCAAATTGGCCTTGCGGTAAGCGACCGACGCGGCAAGATTGGCCGCGTCGTCCACCTGTACCACCGAAAGGAAAGTCGATGTCTCTGTTCCGTCGTGGCCTGACCGTGAGTGTGATCGGCGCGGGCGCCGTGCTCGCCATGGCCGGCACCGCCTTCGCCAACGACTGCGCGAACTTCAGCCGGGTCGCGCCCGCGTGCTTCTACAGCGACTCGGGCTGCACCTCGCCCGTCGTCCGAGGCAACTGGGTGTTCCTGCCCTCGATCGAGCCGGGCCTGCCGCCGATCTGGGGCTTCGGCCCGCCGGCAAACTTCACGAACGGCCAGAGCGACGCTCTCACCGCACTCGCCGACCTGAAGTCCGGCGGGGCCGTCTGCGCGACGCCGAACCGTCAGTTCGACCCGACGCTCGCCGGCATTCACGGCGTCCTGTCGACCGACGCCTGCTTCTTCGGCTGATCCAGGTCTCACCGAGATGGCGGCGGGTCACCCGCCCGCCATCTCGGTGAGGGCGCACACCGTCCGCCAGTTGCGGGTCGTCGCGACCACACCCAACCGCCGTTCGAACAGCGCGTTCGTCAGCTTCGTCCGTCCGTACCCGTCCGGCGTGCGCAGGTACACCTCGGTCCCGACGACGGCGAACGAGTCCTCGCCGTACGCCGACGGATCCATCGTCGCGACCGAGTCCGCCGACGGCGTCGATGACAGGAACGTGACATGCCACGCCGACGCCGGCCCCGCCAACGGCTGGCCGGACACGATCGACGCCAGATCGGCAGCAGACCGGAGCAACACCGGCACCTCGAACCCCGCCGCCGACGACAACGCCGAAGACAACCGTGACGCAGCCGCCCGCGACGACGAGAAGACGACGTTGCCGCTCTGCAGATACGTCCGCGCATCCGTGCCGCCGACGCCGGCAACGACCTCGCGTAGAGCAGTCATCGGCAGCTTGCGGCCGCCCACATTGACCGCGCGCAACAACCCGATCCAGACCGGCACAGACATACCCCCCTTCGGGCTACTCAAGACAACCCACAAGACCGCCGAAGCCTTCAGTGTCCCCGGCAATCGCCAGGGACGCGGGACACGGTGATCCGAGCGACCCTCACCGACCTGTCGCGGTAGCGCTTGCGGCAGGCACGGAGACAAACGGTCGCCTAGGTGGCTCGGGGAGTGAGTGGCGAGACCGGCCCGGCCGGAGGGGCAGCGACCCCTAAGGACGGGAGCACTCCATGCGCACGGTCCTGTGCAGGACGGCGGGGCGCGCCTCGCTCATCCTCGTTACGGCGGGGATGGTGGGCAGCGCGGCGCTCCCTGCCGCTCCCGCTGCGGCGGGCGCGGCGAACAACCGCGCGTCGGTGCAACCCGCGGCTCCGGCCGCGCACCACACCGACCGGTCTGAGACTCAGATCGGCACGGCGGTGAAGTACGTCCACAACTCGGACGGCTCCATCAGCCAGGTCCGCTAACGGCAGCAGAAGGCGCCACGCCCTCGAGGAGTGGCGCCTTCGCCATGTCCGGCAGCGCCGCCGACGTAAGGTCAGCGGCGTGGAAGACCTCGACCGGGAAATCGTGCGGCTGCTGGCCCACGACGGACGGCGCAGCTTCACCGACCTGGCCAAGGACACCGGCCTGTCCGTCTCGGCGGTGCACCAGCGGGTCCGCCGGCTGGAAAAGCGCGGCGTCATCCGCGGCTACGGCGCGACCGTCGACGCCGACGAGGTAGGGCTGCCGCTCACCGCGTTCGTCTCGATCAAACCGATCGACCCGGCCGCTCCCGACGACGCCCCCGACCGGCTCAAGCACCTGCAGGCGATCGAGGCCTGCCACAGCGTCGCCGGCGACGAGAGCTACATCCTCAAAGTCCGCGTTCCCGATCCGGGCGCGCTGGAAGGGCTCCTGCAGGAGATCCGCGCGGCCGCGAACGTCTCCACCCGCACCACCGTCGTGCTGTCCACTCCGTACGAGGGGCGCCCGCCGGCACTCTGACCTGCGCCGATAACTCTGCGTGCCAACACGGAGTGTCAGATTGTGGTGACAGCGACATTTCGGGCAAGGTGGACACGTTGCCGGGGGGCTTGCACATAGCCCTGAACCACGTTCGCGGGAGTTTGTTACGTGCTTGTCCGCCGCCGTTCGCTGCTCGCTGCCGTCGTCCTGACCCTCGGCTTCGCCCTCGCCGCGCCGCCGGTCGCGAGCGCCGACAGCAGTTCGAACGCGCAGTTCGTCTCCGACACCAACTCCGCACGCTCCCAGCACGGCCTGCGCGCCTACGTCGTCAGCTCCGACCTGTCCTCGATCGCCAACAGCTGGGCCGAGCACATGGCCGCGAACCGCACCCTGGAGCACAACCCGAACGCCTACAGCGAGGTCTGCTGCTGGCAGTCGATGGGCGAGAACGTCGGCGAGGGCGCCACGGTTTCGCAGATCCAGGACGCGTTCATGAACTCCGCGCCGCACCGCGACAACATCCTGTCCTCGAGCTTCACCGAAATCGGCGTGGGCACCGCGCGCGGCTCCGACGGCCAGCTTTACGTCGACGAGCTGTTCCGGCGTCCGAGCGGCGCGGCCGCGCCGCACGTGAGCGCACCGTCGACGCGGACCTACTACCGCCCGGCCTCCCGCTCGGCGTACCGGGCTCCGCTGGTCGTGCGCGCCGCCCCGCGCCATCCCAGCGCGGTACGACGGGCGCCGGCGGCCGCCGTGCCGCTGTCCGCCAATTTCCTGCGCCAGGTCCGCCAGGAGCTTCCCGGCGGGGTGCATTTCGACCCGGTGGGCGGCGCGTTCGGCTACCTGCAGGTGATGGTCAAGATCATCCGGTGACGAGGGCGGCCGCCGCGGCCCGGCTGGCGCCAGCGTCCCGCACGTGCTGGTGCGCGAGCGCCAAGGCCTCGCGCCGCCACCACTGCTGCCCGTCCGGCGGCAGCGTCGCGATCGGGTCGTAGTACTCGTAGGTCTTCGCCAGCGCCGCCGGATCGTCCCGCTCGACGCTGGTCCGGTAGTTCTTGGTCCAGGTGGAGATGCCGCGGACCCGGTCGTAGGACTCGAGCTGGTGCACCCACCGCTTGCCGACGTACGGCACGTCGACGACGATCCGCGGCGTCGCGAAACCCGGCAGGTAGCCCATGATCGCGTGCTGGAGCGCCTGCGCCTGCGCCACCGAGGTCCGCCAGTGCTCGCTGCCGGGGATCATGTCGCAGACGTAGAAGTAGTACGGGAGGATCTTCGCGTCGTCCTGCAGCGCGAAGCACAGGTCGAGCAGGTCCTCCTGGGTCGCGTTGACCCCGCGCAGCAGCACGCCCTGGTTGCGCACGTCGCGGATGCCGGTGTCCAGCATCGCGGCGGCCGCCTCGGCCACCAGCGGGGTCACCGAGTTCACGTTGTTGACATGGGTGTGGATGGCGAGATCGACCCCGCGGGCCCGGGCGGTCGCGGCCAGCCGGGTCATCCCGGCCCGGACCTCGTCGGCGAGCCAATGCTGGGGGAGTCCCATCAAGGCCTTCGAGGCGAGCCGGATGTCGCGGATGGTCTCGATGTCGAGCAGACGTTCGACGAACGACTCCAGCCGTGGCCAGGGCAGGTTCGCGACGTCTCCGCCGGACACGACGACGTCGCGCACGCCGGGCGTACGGCGCAGGTAGTCGACCATCGCGTCGAGCCGATCGACCGGCTTCAGGCTGAACTTGTGCTTGGCGACCTGCGGCGTCGAGTTGCCGACCAGGTCCATCCGGGTGCAGTGGCCGCAGTACTGCGGGCAGGTCGGCAGCAGCTCGGCCAGCACCTTGGTCGGGTAGCGGTGGGTGAGCCCCTCGACCGCCCACATCTCGGCCTCGTGCAGCGAGTCGCGCGCGGCCCGCGGGTGGCTCGGCCACAGCGGCTCCCGGTCGGAGAACGCCGGGAGCATGTAGCGGCGGACCGGGTCGGCGTACATCGCCTCGGTCGACGGCACCGCCAACGGCACCATCGTGTTGACCATCTGCGGCGGCAGCAGGATCGACATGGTCGCCCGCTCGGCCTGATCCCGCTCGAGGTCGGCGTAGAAGGAGTCGTCGAGCAGCTCGCCATAGACCGCACGAAGCTGGGCGACGTTCTTGACGCAGTGGGCGCGCTGCCACTGCGGGTCGCGCCATTCGGCCGCGGTGACGTCCCGCCACGCCGGCAGCCGGGTCCAGTCGGGCTCGACCAGCTCACGGCGCCGGTACGCGTAGGGCTGGTCCATTGCGCCTCCGTGCGTCACACTTGCTTTCACCTGCACGATACGGAGAACATTCGGCAGAGACAACGATTGACCGTAGAATTTCCCGGATTGGAGGGGCCAGGTGACAAAAGGGACGGGTTCGCCGATCGGGCTGCACCGCGTGGTCGAGCCCGCCGGCGTCCTCCCGCAAGCCGCCTGGCGCCTCGACCCCAGCCCGGCCCTGTACGACGACGAGACGCGGGTCCAAGTCTCGCGGCTCAACCTCGACGCGGCGTCCTACCGGCAGCTCCACGATGCGCACGGGGGAGACGGCGCGGCGCTGCGGGCCGAGGTCGCGCGGATCGTGGCCGAGCGGGGCAAGATGCACAACCCGGTCACCGGCTCCGGTGGAATGCTCGTCGGCACCGTCGACGAGGTCGGCCCGGCCTCGCCGCTCGGGCTGCGCCCGGGCCAGCGGATTGCCACCCTCGTCTCGCTCACCCTGACGCCGCTCGCGCTCGCCGACGGCCTCGCCGGCTGGGACGGCGCCGGCGAGCAGGTGCCCGCCGAGGGCCACGCCATCCTGTTCGGCCGGTCGATCGCCGCGGTGCTGCCGGACGACCTGCCGGTCGAGGTCGCGCTCGCCGTCTTCGACGTGTGCGGCGCGCCGGCGCTGACCGCCCGCGTGGTCGGGCGCTACCCCCACCCGCGGGTCGCCGTCCTCGGCGCCGCGGGCAAGAGCGGTTGCCTGTCGCTGGCCGCGGCCCGGATGGCGGGTGCCGGCAGCGTCGTCGGCGTCGTCCGCGACGCGGGGGAGGCGGCGCTGCTGCGCACCGCCGGGCTGGCCGACGAGGTCGTGGTTGCCGACGCCCGCGACCCGGTCGGGCTGGCCGCCGCGATCGGCCCGCCGGCCCACGTCACCGTGGTCTGCGTCGACGTCCCCGGCTGCGAAGGCGCGGCCGTCCTCGCGACCGCGACGGGTGGAACAGTCGTGTTCTTCTCGATGGCGACGTCGTTTTCGGCCGCCGCGCTCGGCGCCGAGGGGCTCGCCGCCGACGTGAACCTGGTGATCGGCAACGGTTACACGCCGGGCCACGCCGACCTCGCCCTCGGGTTGTTCCGGGCCGAGGCGGGCGTACGGCAGGTCTTCGATCATCGCTTAGGTCTCGACCTCAAGGTGAGCCCGTGACTAATCTTTTGAAACTGGATCAACGCACCGTACGCCGGGCCCGTGCGCTGGCCGAGCGCGCCGCGGCACCGGTCGTCGAGCTTGCCCGCACCCACACCACGACCTCGGTCGAGCGGGCCGTCTTGCGGCTGGCCGGGCTCACCGGAGCCGACGCCGAGGGGATCCCGTGGGTCAACCGGCTCGTCGACGCGGTCGCGGCCGACGTCGGGCTCGGCCACGGTGTCGCGCTCTCGGTCTGGCACGAACTCCGCCGCGGCGACCACGCCGACCTGCCGGCGCTGGCGCAGAAGGCCGCGGCCGGCGGGGTGACGTTCGCCGTGCCAGACGGCCGGCACCGGAGCGCGGCTGCGACGGCATCGCGGCGGGCCGTGGCGCGAGGCGTCGCGACCATCGACCGCAACCGAAGGACCAGGGATCGGATGGTGCGCAAGCTCGGCGACCCGCCGAAGCCCTGGATCTACCTGATCGTCGCAACGGGCGACATCCACGAGGACATCCCGCAGGCCCAGGCCGCCGCGCGCGAGGGCGCCGACATCATCGCGGTCATCCGCTCGACCGGCCAGTCGCTGCTCGACTACGTGCCCGAGGGCGCCACCCGCGAGGGCTTCGCCGGCACCTACGCCACCCAGGAGAACTTCCGGCTGATGCGGGCCGCGCTCGACGAGGTCTCCGCCGAGCTCGGCCGCTACGTCCGGCTGACGAACTACGCGTCCGGGCTGTGCATGCCGGAGATCGCGACCCTGGCCGGGCTCGAGCGGCTGGACATGATGCTCAACGACTGCATGTACGGGATCATCTTCCGCGACATCAACCCCCG
>JAICXQ010000107.1 GCA_025980325.1 Frankiales bacterium | reverse complement strand
GTGCGCGGCGCGGGCGTCCTCGTCGTCGCGGCCGCGGGCCACGTCGCCGGCCAGGTCGGCGACCACGGTACCGACACTAAGACGCTGACCGTCGGCGCGGCCGATGTCAGCGGCAAGGTGACGGTCACGTCGTTCTCCGGCAGCGGCGTCGTCGCCGGTGTCTCGAAGCCGGACGTCGTCGCCCCCGGCCTGCACGTCCTCGGCGTCGTACCGGCCGACTCGACCGTCGCGAGGAACAACCCGCAGGGCTGGACCGCCGACGGACTGTTCAAGGGCTCCGGTACCAGCGAAGCCGCCGCGATCACCTCGGGTGTCGCCGCCGCATACCTCTCCAACCACCCGGCCGCCGACCCGTTGGCGGTGAAGGCGGCAATCCGTACGGCGGCCAGCCCCATCCGCGACTCGCGGGCCGGCGCCGGCTTCGTTGCCATCCCCAACCGAGCCGTCGCCGGTTCCGCGACTGCCGCCGGGGAAGCCAACTTCGACGCCGCGACGTGGGGCGCGAACGCGTGGACCGGCGTACCCGGCTGGCAGTCGCACCTCGACTCGATGTGGTCCGGCGCCGCGTGGACCGCTGCGACATGGTCGGCGGCGACCTGGAGCGCGGCGACGTGGAGCAGCTCCAACTGGTCCGCCGCGACGTGGTCGGCGGCGACGTGGAGCGCGGCGACGTGGAGCGCGGCGACGTGGTCGGCCGCCACCTGGTCGGCTGCGACCTGGTCCGCGGCGACGTGGAGTGCGGCCACCTGGTCGGACTACGGCTGGGGTGACGCATGAGCGCCACCACGAGGGTCCGGCTCGCCGGGCTCTTCGCCCTGACGGCCGGCGTCGCGCTGGCGGTGCACACCGGCTGGGGTCACGTCGGCTGGTGGGCGGTCCCGCTGCTGCTCACGGTCGTCGCGGTCACCGAAGTCGCGGTCGTGCACCTGTCCGCCGGCCGGCAGCGGTGGACGTTCAGCCTCACCGAGGGCGCCATCGGCGCCGCGTACGTCTACGCGCCGGGCGCGTGGGCGGTCGTCGCGGTCACGGCCGGCCTGCTCGTCGCGCAGCTGATCCGTCACCAGGAACGGCTGAAGGTCGAGTTCAACGCCTGCCAGTTCGTCGCCGGCTCGGCTCTGGGCGCGTACCTTGCGCACCTGCTCGGCGGCGGCGTCACCGGCGCGGTCAGCGGCATGGCCGCGTTCTGGCTGGTCAACATGCTGCTGGTCGCGTGGGCGATGTCGATCGTCACGCGGCAGAAGGTGTGGTCGCTGCTCGTCGGCAGCGCCCCGCTCGCGGCCGTGCACTCGGCGGGCACGTCGAGCTTGGGCATCCTCGGCGCATGGCTGGCCGAGCGCGCGCCGCTCGGCCTCGTCGCGCTCGTCGTGCCGCTGCTGCTGCTCTGGCTCTCCTACGACGAGCAGACCGCGCGGGCGGCCGAGGCGCGATTGTTCGCGGAGCTGGCCCGGTTGCAGGAGCAGGCCAGCGGCCGGTCGATCGACGTATCCGCTCAGGTCGTTCTGACTGCCGCCGCCCGGCTGTTCGGCGGCGCGGACGTCGAGATGGTCTTGATGGCCGCCGACGGGCCGGTGCATTACGTCGGCGACGAGCATGGCGTGGATCGGCAGCGGGTCGCGCCGGACGTGCTCGACGCCGGCTGGGTCATCCGCGCGCTCGGTGCCGCGACGATCACGACCGGCACCGAGGACGGACGGGCGTACTGCTCCGCCGTGCTCGGTGGCGGCGAGGCGCCGCTCGCGGTCCTGATCGCGCGCCGCCAGGCCGGCAGCGCCGGCTTCGGCCGGCGCGAGGTCATGCTGGCCGAGGTACTCGCCCAGCAGGCCGAATCCTGGCTGTCGGTCGCCGAGTTGGCGAAGTCGCGCGACGAGGCCGTGGCACAGGTCGAGGCGGCCGAAGGCGCGGCCCGCGCGTTGGGCGATCTCGGGGCGAACACCGCACCCGCGCTCGTCGTCCTCCGCGAGTCGGCGAACCGGTTGGCCCGGTTGGCGACGAACGACGGCCGGCCGACCGCCGTCGGCGAGATCGTCGACGAGCTGTACGCCGTGGAGCGCGCGGTCGCGTCGCTGCTCGGCGCGATTGCCCTTGCCGCCGAACCGGAACTTGCGACGCTCGGCGAGCCCGGTGCCGGCGGCGCGGACCAGCCGCGCGCGGTGACCGACTGGACGACGACCGGCGTGCTGAGCCTGCAATGAGCTTGGTCTCATGAGCCGGCGCCGTACCCGTGTCGCGCCGCTGGCCCTGCTGGTGGGGGCCGCGGTGCTGGCGGCATGCGTGTGTTGCCTCATCGTCGCGGCGCTGACGCTGCGGGCCGAGCACCGGATGACCGGTCCGGTCTGGATGGTGCTGCTCGGTGGCGCCCCGATCGCGCTGCTGATCAGCGGGGCCGCCGCGTTCGTGGCAGGACGGTTCGCCCGGACGTTGCGGATGCTGCGCGCGGACGCGTTGCGGCGGCTGCACGATCCTTCCGCGCCGGTGCGCGAGACCGCGACGGCCGGCGCGGTGCCGCGCTGGAACGGCGACGAGCTTCGCGCATTGGCCCAGACGTTGGACGCGCTGCACCTGCGGGTGCGGATGGCCGACGACGTGGCCGAACGGCACCGTCGTACGGCGGAGACGGCGAGCGCGGGCATGTTCGAGCTGCTGTCCGGTCTGGTCGCGGCCGAGGAAGGCGCGCGTGGCCAGTTGTCGGCGGAGTTGCACGACACCGTTGCCCAGTCGCTGATGGCGGCGCGGGCTCGGCTCGGTGACTGCGGCACCGCTCTCGGTGAGGATCCGGAAGTGGCCGAGCTCGTGGCCGAAGCCGAGGAACAGGTCCGCGCCGTCATGGCCCGTACCCGCCCGCCGGCGTTGCGCGACGGCGACCTCGCCCGTGCCGTCTCGGCGTTGCGCGACGACATGGCCAACCGCTACGGCCTGTCGGTGTCGATCTCCTGGCCGGACCAGGCGTACCCGCTGCCGCTGGTCACTGCGGTGACGGTGTACCGGTTCTTCCAGGAAGCTCTGCTCAACGTCGTGAAGCACGCCGACGTCGACGACGCCGTGGCGTCGTTGCGGGTCGACGAGGATTTCGTCGTCGCGGTCGTGTCCGACCAAGGAGCCGGTTTCGATCCGGACGACGTACGGTCCGAGAGCGGCCGGCACGTGGGTCTCGGTTTGTTGCGCGAGCGGGCCCGGCTGGTCGGCGGGTCGCTCGAGGTCGCGTCCTGGCCGGCCCCGGGTACGTCGCTGACGTTGCGGCTGCCGCGCGGTGCGGGCGCGGCCGCAGGCCTGCTGCCGGTGCAGCGGCCGTCCGCGGTCGCCTAGGCAGCGGCGGCGTAGCTAGCGGTGGCGCAGGCAGCGATTGCGTCAGCAAGGCCGGCCGGCGATTGCCCCCTGTTTCTGGACCCAACCCGCCAGCGGCTTAACCGTAAGCGTCAGGACGCTTGGGTCCGAAAAACACATGCAGGGCCACCGTCACTGAGCGTGAGAGTGCGAGAACCGTGCGGAACCGTCGAGGGCTTTCGGCGCTCGCTCAGGCTCGGTTCGCGAGCCGACGGCGGCGGCTGCTCGGCATGACCACGACTCCCGGCGGAGTCGGTGGCAGGCCGGCCGCGGCGCACAGCAACTCGCCGAACGCCACCAGGTGCGGCCCGAGATTCGCGCCGACCGGCGACCACGAGGCCCGGATCTCCACGTCGGCCGCCGCGGGGTGATCCGAGAGCGCGCCGAAACGTTCCGACGTCGTCCGGGTGACGGTGCCGCCGGCGGCGCGGTGTTCGGCGCCCGCCAGCGTCAGCGCGTCGAGCAGCCAGCTCCAGCCGACCGACGGCAGCATCGGGTCGGAGGCGATCTCGACGTCGATCGGCGCCTGCAGATAGGCGACGCAACGGGTCTCGCTCTCCCAGACGCTCTGGCCATCGGGGTCGTGCAGCACGACCAACCGCCCGTCGGCCAGCTCCTCGCCGGCGCGGGTCACGGTCGCGGACAGGGCGACTGCGTACGGCGCGAGCCGCTGCGGGGCGGGCAGTTCGTTCAGGCTGATCTCGGGTCGCAGCTCGACCGCGGCGAGCGAGGCGACAGCGCGGCGGAAGCCGGCGGGGAAGCCGGCCGGCGCCGAGAGCTGCACCGTCACGTGATAGAGCCTAAGTCGCGGTCGGTCAGGCCGAAGCCGCGACACGCATCTTGGTGCCCACGCCGTCGGCGTCGAGCCACCCGAAGACGATCGCGAGCCCGCACTCGGTGCACGCGCGCTCCGGGCACTCCTCGTGCCCGTCGAGGCAGGGCGGTTGCTCGACGACCCGCTCGGCCCGGCAACCCGGGCAGTACCTCGTCTCCATGACCCGACCATGACATGACCCACCGACACTCTGTTGCCGACGCGCCGGGGCGCAGGCACGCCAGGCGCACCTGCGACGATCGACACGTGCCCGCCGCCTTGTCCGACGCCGCGTTCCTGCGCGCCTGCCGGCGCGAGCGGGCGGCGTACACGCCGGTGTGGTTCATGCGCCAGGCCGGCCGGTCGCTGCCGGAGTACCTGACCGCGCGCGGCGACACCGCGATGTTGCAAGCCTGCCTGCGCACGGATCTCGTCGTCGAGCTGACGATGCAGCCGGTACGGCGCTACGGCGTCGACGCGGCGATTTTGTTCAGCGACATCGTGTTGCCGTTGCACGCGGCCGGGCTGGAGTTGGACATCGTGTCCGGCGTCGGGCCGGTCGTCGCCTCGCCAGTACGGACCTCGGCCGACGTCGATCGCATTCCGTCGTTGTCGCCGGAACAGGTGGCGCCGGTCACCGACGCCGTACGGGCTCTCGTCGCTGAGCTCGGCGCGACGCCGCTGATCGGGTTCGCCGGCGCGCCCTTTACGTTGGCGTCGTACCTCATCGAGGGCGGGCCGTCGCGCGACCACGCGCGAACCAAGGCGTTGATGTACGGCGACGAGGCGACCTGGCACGCGCTGGCCGGGCGGCTCGCGGAGGTTGCGTCGACATACCTACGGTTACAGGTCGAGGCGGGCGCGAGTGCGGTGCAGCTGTTCGATTCCTGGGCCGGCGCGCTGTCGGCGGAGGACTACGCGCGTTATGTGTTGCCGCACAGCGCGAGGGTGCTCGGCTCGGTCCCGGCGGACGTGCCGAAGATCCATTTCGGGGTCGGTACCGGCGAACTGCTCGAGTTGATGGGCGAGGCGGGCGCGGACGTCGTCGGGGTCGACTGGCGGGTGCCGCTGGACGAAGCGGCCCGGCGGGTCGGGCCGGGTCGTGCGTTGCAGGGCAATCTGGATCCGGCCGTGGTGTTCGCGCCGTGGCCGGTGGTCGCGGAACGGGTGCGCGACGTGTTGCGGCGGGGCAAGGCCGCGGAGGGTCACGTCTTCAACCTCGGGCACGGCGTCTTCCCCGACACCGATCCGGACGTGCTCGCGCGCGTCGTCGACGTGGTGCACGAGGAGAGCCGCGGGTGACCGTCGGGGCTCTGGTGATGGCGTACGGCACCCCGCGCGACCGCGACGACATCGAGGCGTACTACACCGACATCCGCCGCGGGCACGCGCCGCCACCGGATCTGCTGGCGGATCTGGTCCGGCGCTACGACGCGCTCGGCGGCACTTTTCCGTTGCGGGACATCACGGATCGGCAAGTCGCGGCGCTCGCTTCGTCGTTGGGATCGTCGTACGACGTCCGGCTCGGGACGAAGCATTCGTCGCCGCGGCTGGAGGACACGGTCGCTGCGTTCGCCGCGAGCGGTGTCGAGCGGATCGTCGGGCTCGTGCTCGCGCCGCACTACTCCGCGTTCAGTGTCGGCGAGTATGCCGCGCGGGCGGCGGCCGCGGCCGGGTCGGTCGCCGTGGATGTCGTCGAGTCGTGGCATCTGTTGCCGGCGTACGTCGAGTTCTCGGCGCGTGCGGTCGGTGCGGCGTTGTCGACGATGC
>JAICXQ010000119.1 GCA_025980325.1 Frankiales bacterium | reverse complement strand
GTGCCGCCGCTGGTCACCGCTAGCCGCTGCGCGCCGGGCCGTCCGGTGAGGGTGCCGGTGACCCGATCCCAGACGATCCGGGGCCGCAACTCGGCGAACTCGTCACTCGGATAGCGACCAGCCAGCATGTCAAGCACTGTATGGAGCGCGCTGTCCGGGAGATTGGCGAACGACGCGGTGCGCCGGACCAATGCGGCCGCGGCGTCGACCGTCCACGGCTCCATCGCGAGCATCGCCACGACCTGTTGCGCGAGCACGTCGAGGGGATTGCGCGGCAGTCGCAGCGCCTCGATGCTGCCGTCCTGCATCCGCTGGGCCACCACCGCCGCCGGCACCAGATCACCGCGATGCTTGGGAAACATCACACCGTGGCTGACCGCGCCGACCTGATGGCCCGCTCGCCCGATGCGCTGCAGTCCGCTCGCGACCGACGGTGGCGACTCGACCTGGACGACGAGATCGACCGCGCCCATGTCGATGCCGAGCTCGAGGCTGCTCGTCGCGACGACGCAGGGCAGGTCGCCACGCTTGAGTGCGTCTTCGGTCAGCGCTCGTTGCTCGCGGCTGACGCTGCCGTGATGCGCGCGCGCGATCTCGATCGGCGCGCCGCGCGCTGCGCCGGCCTGGGCCATGACGGCTGCCGGCGCGCCCGCGTCCGGAAGCTCCTCGCCCACTCGTCGCTCGTAGGCGATCTCGTTGAGCCGATTGGTGAGGCGCTCGGCGAGCCGCCGCGAGTTGGCGAAGACGATCGTCGAGCGGTGTGCCTCCACCAGGTCGACGATGCGCTCTTCGACCGCGGGCCAGATGGACCGCCGGGCCTCGGGACCGGCCGCATTGCCGCCGCGCTCCGCCGCCACGACCTCGCCCAACTCGGTCATGTCCGGGACCGGAACGACGACGTCGATGCCGATCGTCTTCTCCGCCGGCGGTTGCACGACGGTGACCGGCGCCGCGCCGCCGAGGAAGCGCGCGACCTCGTCGACCGGGCGCACCGTCGCGGACAATCCGATCCGTTGCGCGGGCCGGTCGAGCAGGGCGTCGAGCCGTTCGAGGCTCAGCGCGAGGTGCGCCCCCCGCTTGGTCCCGGCGACGGCGTGGACCTCGTCGACGATCACCGTCTCGACGCCGTGCAGGGCCTCGCGCGCCTGGCTGGTGAGCAGCAGGAACAACGACTCCGGCGTCGTGATCAGGATGTCCGGAGGCCGGCGGGCAAAGGCGCGTCGATCCTCGGCGCTGGTGTCGCCGGTCCGCATCGCAACCGACACGTCTCGCACGATCTCGCCGAGCCTTGTGGCGGCGTGCCTGATGCCCGCGAGCGGGGCGCGCAGGTTGCGCTCGACGTCGACGGCGAGCGCCTTCAGCGGCGAAACGTAGAGAACGCGGCACCGCCGCTTCGGATCGTCGGGCACCGCCTTCGTCAGCACACCGTCGAGCGCGTGCAGGAACGCCGCGAGCGTCTTGCCCGAGCCGGTGGGTGCGATCACCAACGCGTGCTCGCCGGTGCCGATCGTCTCCCACGCGCCGGCCTGGGCCGCCGTCGGGGCGTCGAACGACGCCCTGAACCACTCCCGGGTGGCGGCGGAGAAGCGGTCGAGGGCGTTCATGCCGACCATTGTTGTCCCGCCGGACGACAGTCGCTTGCGGCGGCCGAGACTGTGGACGGCGGCGACGTGGCGGCGCCGCTGTGGACGGCGGCTGCGTCAGTCAGTCAGTCAGCCGGGCTGGGCCGACCGGACCCCGACGCCGACGCCCGGATACGTTCCCACCGCCCAGATGGCGGCGCCGTCGGCGCGCAGCAACTCGCCCCGATCCGGCGACACCTCGGCGATGCCGGCCACCTTGCCGGTGCGCGGGTCGATCCCCGCGAGGCCACCGCCCGGTACGGCGTCGCACCAGACGAGGTTGTCGCCGGTCGTCAGCGTGGTCACCGATCCCGAGACGAGGCTGCGCTCGCTGCTGAGATCGGGCGCGAGCGCGACCACTCCAGCCGCGTCGGCGACGTAGAGATGGCCACTCCCGTACGCCATGAGTCGCGGGCTGGTGAGCGAGATCGTCGCGAGCGGACGGAGGTCCGTTCCGGACAGCTGGTGCAGGACCGCGCCGTCGCCGCGCCCGCGCGTGACGACGTACACGCTGGCGCCGCCGATCGCGAGCAGGTGCGGTCCCGCGAGCCGACCGGGCAGGACTCGCTGGGCGACCGGTTTCGAACCTCCGACGGCGTAAAGGCCCACGTGCGTACGGCTGCCGTCGTCGCTCGCGACCCAGGCCTCGCCTCCGTTCGCCGTGACGACTGGTCCAGTCCCGGCGCGCGAGTCGCACGGCAGCGGGTAGGTCGAGACGATCCCGCCGTGGGTCGTCTCGTGCAGTTCGAGGGTGCATCCGCGCAGCGCGAGCCATAGATGCCTCGGCGTCGCAGCCATGTCGCTGACGGCGCCGACCGCCGTCGTGCTCACGCGGCCCGAGGCTGTGTCGAGCCGGGCGAGCACGTCGTTGCCGCCACGATCCACGGCGGGTCCGGCCACCCACACCACTCCACGTGAGACAGCCATCGCCGCGGGCGACGCGATCGTCGCCGGCAATGGCGTGATCGGGCCCGCGGGCCAGGTTCGCGTGGCTTGGGTCGCCACCCCGCCTGGAGACCCGTGCGGCGTCCGGCCGACCGCGACCGGCACCACGACGGCCGCGACCGCCGCCGCGACCGCGACGACACCGGCTGCGCTGACGACCCGCGTCCGCCGCCGGCGCCGCCGTACGCCCGCGTGAACCGCGTCGAGCGCACCGGCCGGAACCCGTACGGCGAGATGGTCGTCGGTCAGCAGGTCGCGAAGGCGCTGCTCTACATCGACCATGTCGCCTCCGGCTTGCGCTCGGCGCGCTCGGAGTAGTCGTCGTCGGCCAGCGCGGCCCGGAGTTTGGCCAGCGCCTTGCTCGACTGGCTCTTCACCGTGCCCGGCGCGCAGCCGAGGGTGCGGGCGATCTGGTCTTCGGACATGTCCTCGTAGTAACGCAGGACGACGACGGCGCGTTGCCTCGCCGGCAGGGTTGCGAGCAACCGCCACAGATCCGCGTCGTGCGTCGCGGGGTCAGCCTGACCTCTAGGCTCGGGCACCGCGTCGACGAGCGATTCGCGCCGCAGCTTGCGCCATCGCGACGTACGGCCGTTGACGATCGCCCGGCGGACGTAGGCCTCGGGATCGTCGGTACGGCGCAGCTTCGACCAGCGGACGCCGGTGCGTTCGAGCGCGTCCTGGACGAGATCGGCGGCGGTGTGCGGGTCGCCGGTGAGCGCGTGGGCGAAGCGCAGCAACGCGGGCATGCGGGCGCGGACGAAGTCGTCGAACGACCATTCGTCACCGTTCACCTACGCCACCCCCGGCGCTGCGGATGACGGCAAGACGCGCGAGAGGCGAGAAGGGTTGCCTCGACGTCTTTCTGGCTAGCGTGGGCGGGTGCGCACGACCGAGTTCTGGGAGCGGATGCGCGGCCGGTTCGGCCCGGCCTACGCCGACTCCGTCGCGCGCGACCAGGTCATCCGCGGCCTCGACGACCGGACGGCGTACGAAGCGCTGGCCGCGGGGGAGGAGCCGAAGACGGTGTGGCTCGCGATCTGCGAGCACTTCGAGGTGCCGGTGCGCGACCGGCACTAAGCCGGCGTGGCGCCGCGCGGCGTGTCGGCTTGTTTCGAACAGGTGTTCGCCTACTGTGGATTGCACGCGGGTGTCCACAGGTCGTCTCCGGCGCCGGATTTCGTCGCAGGGTCCGCCTAACGTCACCCGCGTCCAGAAAACCTACGGCCGAGGGGTGCACATGGCAGGGATCGACCGCGACAAGGCGCTGTCCACCGCGTTGGCGCAGATCGAGCGGCAACACGGCAAAGGCGCGGTCATGCGGCTGGGGGAGGAGACCCGCGCTCCGATCGAGGTGATCCCGACCGGCGCGATCTCCCTCGACGTCGCCCTCGGCATCGGCGGCCTGCCCCGCGGGCGCGTCGTCGAGATCTACGGTCCGGAGTCCTCCGGCAAGACCACGGTCGCGCTGCACGCCGTGGCCAACGCGCAGCGAGCCGGCGGGATCGCGGCGTTCATCGACGCCGAGCACGCC
>JAICXQ010000061.1 GCA_025980325.1 Frankiales bacterium | reverse complement strand
CCGTCGTCGAGCGCGTCGGCTCGGCGGAGCAGGTCGAGCAGTTCGGCCGCCCGGACCGGATCGACGCCGAGCGCCGCCGCGTCCGCGAGGACCGTGGCCGCGTCGCGGGTGCCGTCGAGCAGGTCGAGCAACCGGCTGTCGAGGTCGTCGACGCCTTCGAGCACGACCGCGGCGCCGGGGGTTAGCCCGAGTTGCAGCGTCGTACGGTCGCGGCGCAGCAGCCGCAGTCCCGGCTTGAGCGCGGGACGGGCGGGGCGGGGCACCCGGCGAGCGTGCCAGTTCCGGCGGGATCGCGTCGGGCGCTGTCCACAGCGCCGCGGGTGTGCACCGCGCCGCCGGTGCACCGCCGACTTTGCTCGACTTTCGCCGGTCGACGTGGCGTCGGCACGCTCAACCCGCCGGCCATGAACGCCAAAGGTCGAGCAAAGTCGAGGTGCCCGAACGTCGGAGGGCGACCGGGAATCGTCCCGATCGCCCTCCCGCGAAGCCTGTGTCTGGGTCGTCAGGCCTTGCCGAGGATGCGGTTCATCTTGGTCCCGCAGACCGGGCAGGTGCCCTGGGCCATGCGGCGACCGGAGTCACTGACTTTGACTTCACCCTCGAACGTGCGCTTTTCCTTGCATTTGACGCAGTAGCCCTCGTAGGTCTCGGCCATGAAGTCCTCCCTCGGTCGAGTTGCCGGCCGATGGCCGGCCGAACCCTCGGTTCACCCTACCGGGTTGAGCGTGCGGAGCCCCGGAACCGGGCGCTCGGGGGTGTCGGGGATACCGTTCCGGCCCATGGCGGAGACAGAGCCCGGGACACCTTTGCGGGTCGAGCGGCGCGACGGCGGGATCGTCGTCCTGACCCTCGATCTGCCCGATCGGCGCAACGCGATGACCGGCGAGCTGACCGCCGCGTGGGGGGCGACGATCGCCGGGATGCGCGGCGACCGGTCGGTGCGGGCGATCGTCGTGACGGGGGAGGGCTCGGCGTTCTGCGCCGGCGGCGACCTGTCGTGGATCGCGGAATCGCCGGATCTCAACGTCGACGCCATCCGCGACCGGATGCTGCCGTTCTACCGGACCTGGCTGTCCATCCGCGAGCTCGAAGCCCCGTCGATCGCCGCGGTCAACGGCCACGCGATCGGCGCCGGCCTGTGCCTCGCGCTCGCCTGCGACATCCGCTACGCCGCACGTGGCGCCAAGCTCTCGGCGCCGTTCACCCAACTGGGGATGCACGCGGGGATGGCGGCGACGTACCTGCTCGTCGAAGCCGTCGGCATCGCCGCGGCGCGCGACCTGCTGCTCACCGGCCGCGCCGTCGACGCCGACGAGGCGCTGCGGCTCGGTCTCGTCAGCGCGGTCTTCGAGCCGGGCGAGCTCTACGACGGGGCGCTCGCGGCCGCGGCGCGGATCGCCGGGGCCGCGCCGATCGCGTCCCGGCTGACGAAGGCCGGCCTGCGCGCGGGCGGGCACCGCAGCCTGGAGGAGGCGTTGCAGTACGAGGCCTTGGCCCAGCCGGTGACGTTCGCGACCGAGGACCTGCGGGAGGGGCTGGCGGCGAGCCGGGAACGCCGTACGCCGAAGTTCATCGGCCACTGATCCCGCCACTTCGGCAGGCAACGTCACGAAGCCCCCGACCGGTCCGTTGGGTCGCTCGCCTTCCCCTTGCGAGCGACCGTCCCGGAACCAGCGGGGGCTTCGTCGTCGATGACGGTAGGCAGCCCGGCGGACGCCGTCAACGAATCCGCGGAACTGCCTGTGGACGCGCTTGGGGACGGTGTGGGGACGGCACGGAGTGTCGCTGTGGACGGCGTCCGCACGCGGTTGTGGACGCGGTCGCGAACCCGATGCGCCCGTGCGTGTTGACCTGCGCGAACGTCGTCCACCCGGTGTGGGGAAAAGAAAATCGGCGTTCGTCTCGGTTACGGTGCCCGCGTGGATGCGCAGTTGGAGCTTCTCGTCGACCCCGATCTCGATCGGCCGCCGGCCGTCGAGGTCGTCCGCAGCGCGCGGCGCCGCCGGACGATCAGCGCGGAGCGGGTCGGCGACCGCATCGTGGTCCACGTACCTGCGCGGATGTCGCGCACCGAGGAAGCCGAGTGGGTCGCCCGGATGGTCCGCCGCGTGCTCGCCGGGGAGCGGCGCCGGCACCGCGGCGACGACGACTTGCTGGCCCGCGCGCTGACGTTGTCCGGGCGTTACCTCGGCGGGCGCGCGGCGCCGGCGAGCGTGCGGTGGGTGGACAACCAGCAGCAGCGCTGGGGTTCCTGCACGCCCGCCGATCGCACGATCCGCCTCTCGCGCCGGCTCGCCACCATGCCCGGTTACGTCGTCGACTACGTGCTGCTGCACGAGCTCGCGCACCTCATCGAGCCGGGGCACGGCGCGGCGTTCACCGCCCTGATGGCGGGCTACGAAGAGCTGGCGCGGGCCGAGGGATTTCTCGACGGCGCAACACACGCCGCCCGCGGCGCCAGCCCGGCCGCGTGAATCGTTACGTCGGCGTCCTCGCCCCGCCGGCCGCGACCCCGCTCGACCTGGCGATGCTCGAAGACGTCGTCGACCTGGTCGCCGACATGGCCATGGTGCAGGCCTGCCTCGTCGTGCCCGACGGGTCCGACCCGGCCGTCGCCGGCGTGGTCTGGCCGGGAATGCCGGTCGTCGCGGTGCCCGACCGCAGCCTTGGCTCGATCGTCGCGGCACTAGCCGCGATCGGTGCGGACGAGGCCGGCGCCGTCGTCCCCGACGCGCCGGATCTGCCCGCGCTGTTGCTCGGGAAGCTGCACTCCGCGTTGACCTCGGCCGAGGTCGCCGTGTGCCCGGCCGAGGACGGTCGGCTCGTCGCGGTCGCCGCGCGCGTACCGCTCGCCACCTGGGTCCCCGCGTGCACCCTCGACGATCCGGTCGACGGGTTGCGCCGGGCCGCACCGCGCCGCGGCCTGCACGTCGGCGCCGGCTGGCACCGGGTCCGCACCGCCGACGACGCATCCCGCTTGGACCCCGGACTCGAAGGCTGGGAGCACACCCGGGCGCTTCTGCGGATCTAGGTGGCGCCGTCCGGGCGGGTCAGAGCGAGGAGAGGTCGATGTCGTCGCCGTTGTCGCGGTCGACGAAGTCGAACGGGTCGTCGAGGTCGCTCGCCGACGGCATCAGATCGGGGTGGCCCCACAGCGCGTCGCGGCCGTCGTTGCCGCGCCGGTCGGCGACCAGCGCCCACAGCGCCGCGGCGTCGCGCAGCCGGCGCGGCCGGACCTCGAGCCCGATCAGCGAGCCGAGGGTCTTCTCGGCCGGTCCGCCGACGGCGCGGCGGCGGCGCATCGTCTCGTTCAGCGCGGAGATCGAGGGCAGCGTCGGCGTGGCGGCCGCGAGGGTCACCGCGTCGACCCAGCCCTCGACCAATGCCAGCAACGTCTCCAGCCGGGCCAGCGCGGCCTCCTGCTCCGGCGTCGGCTGTGGCTGGATCAGGCCTGAGGACAGCCGCGACTGCAGCGCCGCCATATCGGTCGGGTCGAGGTCGCGGGAGAGCTCCTCCAGCGCGGAGGTGTCGATCGTCAAGCCGTCGGCGTACTCGCGCAGCCCGTCGAGCAGCCGCGCGCGCAGCCACGGCACGTGCGTGTAGAGCCGGTGGTGCGCGGCCTCGCGGACGGCGACGTAGATGCGTACCTCGTCCGGCGGCACCTCGAGACCGGCGCCGAACGCGGTGACGTTCTCCGGCAGCAGCGCGCCGACCCCGACCGGGCCGAGCGGCAGGCCGATGTCGGTCGCGCCGAGCACTTCGGTGGCGAGCGAGCCGAGCGCCGCGCCGAGCTGGCTGCCGAACATCAGCGCGCCCAGTTGCGTCATCACGCCCATAAGCGGCGCCGCGGCGGCGCGCATCTCCTCCGGCAGCGTCTCGGTGAACGCACCGGCCATCCGGGTCGCGACCGGCTCGACCACTTGGGTCCAGGCGGGCTGGGTCGCCTTGAGCCACCGCCGCCGGCTCCATGCCTCGGCGCCGGTGACACCCGAGGGCAGCGACGTGTGCCCGTCCAGCCAGACGTCCGCCAATCGCAGCGCCGCGGCGACCGCTTCGGTGTCGGCCGCGGTGGTCCCGGCGTCGGCTCCGATCGCCGCCATCGCGCCCTGCTCGGCGACGTTCCAGTTGACCGGCCCGGTCTGGCCGGACATGAGATCGCCGAGTTGGCGCAGCATCGCGCCGAGGTCGGGCGTCGGCTCGCTGTCCACGCCATCACGGTAACCGTCAAGATGAAGGCGTGACCGAGACCGTGCCCCGCGTTCGCGTACGGCGCAACGGGCCCGACCGGCGCCCCAGCGGCGCGACCGTCGCGGTCACCGGCGCGGCCGGCCGGCTCGGTACCGCGCTGGTCGACGCGCTCGCCGACGCGCCGGAGGTCAAGCGGGTCGTCGCGATCGACCCGGCCCCGCCGCGCGGCCGATCCCGCAAGTCGGTGACCTGGCGGGCGGGCGACGTCCGCGACCCGGCGCTGTCGGCCGCGCTGGCCGGTGCGGACGCGGTCGTGCATCTCGCCGGCGACCGTGCCGCGGACTCCGATCCGTCCGAGCGCCGGGCGCTGAACCTGCGCGGCACCGAGACCTTGCTGACCGCGGTGGCCGCGGCCGGCGTCGGCCGCGCGGTCCTCGTGACCAGCGCGATGGTGTACGGCGCGGATCCCGACAACGCGGTGCCGCTCGACGAGGACGCACCGCTGCGGGCCGAGGCCGACCTGACCCTGGTCGGCGACTGGGTCGAGATGGAGCGGATCGCCGACCGGATCGAACGCGCGCATCCGTCCCTCGAAGTCACCAGGATCCGGCCGGCGTCGCTCGTCGGTGTCGAGGCCGACGCGGCGCTGCCGCGGATGTTCGAGGCCCCGCGGTTGCTGGTGCTCAAGGGCAGCCGGCCGCACTGGCAGTTCTGCCACGCCGACGACCTGGTGTCCGCGCTGGTCTGGGCGGCGACCGGCCGGGTCGGCGGCGCGGTCACGGTCGGCAGCGACGGTTGGCTCGAACACGACCAGGTCGAGCAGATCAGCGGGCTGCGCTCGCTCGTCGTACCGTCCGCGGTCGCGTACGCGACGGCCGAGCGGCTGCATCGCGTCGGCGTCGTACCGGCGCCGGCCAGCGAGCTGCGTTACCTCGCCCATCCGTGGGTGGTCGGCTCGCAACGGTTGCGCGCGGCCGGCTGGACGCCGGCGTGGACCAACGACGCCGCGCTCGCCGCGCACGTCGGGTCGGTGGCCGGAGTACGGCGCTCCGGGCCGCGGGTCGGGCGCAAGGACGCGACCCGCGCCGCCGCCGGCGCGGCGGTTGCTGTCGTCGGCACGGTCGCGATCGCGCGGGCCCGGGCGGCGCGGCGGCGGCGGCGCTCGTGACCACCGTCCGGCTCGTCGACATCCGCGACGCACCGCTGTCGGTCGACGAAGTCCTTGCCGCCGTCAAGGATCACGGCGCGGGCGGGATCGTCGTTTTCGTTGGCACCGTAAGGGAATCCGACGCCGGCCGGGCCGTCAACGGTCTCGGCTACAGCGCACATCCGAGCGCAGCGGATCGGATGCGCGCGGTCGCCGAATCGGTCGCGCAGCGGTTCCCCGCGGTCGCGCTCGCGGCGGTGCATCGGGTCGGTGATCTCGCCGTCGGCGACCTCGCGGTCGTCGTCGCGGCCGCGTGCCCGCATCGGGGCGAGGCGTTCGACGCGGCCCGCGCGCTGATCGACGAGTTGAAGCAGACCGTGCCGATCTGGAAGCACCAGTTGTTCGCGGACGGATCCGAGGAGTGGGTGGGATCGCCGTAGCGCGCGTTGACAGTCGTCCTACGATGGTGCGCAAGCGACAAAGCGGTAGAGCGTCAGAGCGGGCGAGGCATTGATCATCCTGGTGTGGACCTTGGGTCTGCCGACGGTGGCGACCCTGCTCGCGATCGCCTGGGTGTCGTGGTCGACCCGCCCGCGGGGCCCCGCCGAGACACACGAGTCCGTCGCCGCGCACGAACGATTCAAGAACGCGATGGCGAAAAAGCCGCCGACGCCGCGGCAGCGGCGGCCCGCGGACACCCCGAGCCGCCGCGCGTCGTAACGAGAACGCGCGCCGGGCTCAGACCGGCGGGACGTTCGGGGTGCTGACGCAGAGGTACGACGCGTCCGTGTACTTCTGGTTGTCGGAGAACACGACGCAGACGTTGTGGTTGTTGTTGCCGTTGCCGTTGTTGCCGCCGGGGTTGTCGGCCAGCGCAACGCCGGCGGACGTCCCGACCGAGCCGGCGATGGCGAGAGCGATGACGATGGCGCGCTTCATGAGTGCTGGTCCTCCGGCTTGCATCCGGTCACTGGGGTAGCTGGGATCTGGTCACACTTGACGAAGTCGGTGGACACACCGACCGCTTGGCCGTTCGGCAGATTGACGAACAGGGTGTCGGTGGGCTTGCTGCACGCGACGCCGGCGCCGTCGGTGCACACCGGCCGCACGTGCGGGACGCGGTGCCACCCGCCGGTCGACTTCTTCACTGCCGTGACCGGGGCGACGGTGTGCGCGGCCGGCTTCGGCGCGACCGGGGCGTGCACCCGCACCGGTGCCGGCGCACGTACCTCCTGCGCGTTGGCGACGTAGTTGTGCACGGGCGCCGCGAGGTGCGTGCGCGGGACGGTGTGGCTCCACAGCGGGGCGACCGCGGTGATGGCCAGGCCGGTTGCCGCGATCGCGGCCGCCGCCCCGCCGCGCCGGGCGACGTCGCGCACCTTGCCGGCGAAGCGCAGCCCGCGCAGCCAGGGCGCGAGCGCGACCAGGCCCATCGTCGGCAGCGTGCCGCCGCGGTCGGCGTACTCGCGCCGCAGCGTGCGCCGGGCCCGGTGCAGCAGCGAGCGCACCGTCGGCTCGGTCAAGGCGTAGCGGTCGCAGATGTCGTCGTAGCTGAGGCCCTCGACTTCGCGGGCCCACAGCACCGAGGCCTGCCGCGACGGCATGGCCTCGAGCGCGTCGAGCGCGATCCGGGCTTCTTCGCGGGCGACGACGACCTCGGCGGTGTCGCGGCCGGAGCGCGAGCCGGCCGGCAGCTCGGCGACCGGGGTCATCCGGCCGCGCACGCGCAGCCGGTCGATGGTGAGGCGGCCGGTCACGACGGTGAGCCAGGCCATCAGGTCGTCTTCGGTGGCGAGCTGCTCGCGGTGCTGGAACGCGCGCAGCAGCGCCTCCTGCACGACCTCCTCGGCCTCGTGCTGGTCGAGCAGCCGGCGGCTGGCGTAGCGGCGCAGCCGCGGCATGGCCCGGCGCAGCGCCTCGTCGAAGACGAGGGGGTCCTGGAGGTCGAGCGGCTCCGTGTTGGCGCGCCCGCGGGCCGCGGGGACGAGCGCCAGCGGCGGGTACGACGCCGGATCGTTGTCCGGGTACGCCGCCTCCGCCGGAGGTGCCTGGAAGGGCAGGTCCGGTGCGGTCGTCATAAGGCCCTCTTCCGCGGGCGGTGCTGGGAGCACCCGCAACTACGTCAACGGGGGAGCGTCGGAAAGGTCGCGGTCTTGGTCCGAACTTTTTGCATTGTCCATGATTTATGACGTTTTCGGTAGGCACCTATCCGGCTCAACCCGGTGATCCGCGCAGCCGATATCCCTAGCACCATCTGTCGGCCGCTCGCGCGAAGGAATAGCCCCTATGGAGCACGTCGTCTTCTACCCCGCCCTCGACGGCGCCCCGGCGTTCCGCCGGTTCGCCTCGCTCGACGAGGCCGTCCGCTTCGTGGAGCACCTGCGCAACGCCGAAGGCGTGAGCGAGGTCTCGGTGCACACGCTTTCGCCGGTGCCGCTCGCCTTCCGGGCGTACTACAAGGTCGAGGTACCGGCCGAGCCGGCGCCCGTCGTCGACGTCCCGGCGCCGAGCGAGCCGGTGTTCGAGGCGGTCCCGGTGGCCGAGGCTCCGGCAGAGGTTCCGGCCGAGGCTCCGGTCGAGGTCGCGGCCGAGGCTCCGGCCGAGCCGGTCGCGCCGTTCGTGCCCGAGCCGGTGATGGCCGAGACCATCGTCCCGGCGGCGCCGGCCGCGTCGAACGGCAAGAAGAGCCTCGGCTTCTTCGCCCACTGAACCCACCGAAAGCTCGCCGCTCGACGCGAGCGGCACAGGATGGGCGACTAGTCTTCGCGGCATGTCCCGGCGCGGTATCACGCTGCTCGTCGCCGCCGGGCTCGCGCTGATCCTCGGCGTGCTCGCCGCGCTGCTGCCGGTGCCGTACGTCCTGCTCACGCCCGGGCCGCCGACCGACACGTTGGGCGCGGTGCCCGGCAGCACGCGGCAAGTGATCTCGGTGACCGGCGCGAAGAGCTACGACAGCGGCGGTCACCTCTACCTCACGACGGTCGGCGTGTTCCCGGGCTCGTGCGGCGACCATCCCGATCTGCTGCGGGCGATGCGGGCGTGGTTCGATTCGCACGAGGCGGTCGAGCCGCACCAGGTCATCTGCCCGCCGGACCAGACCAGCCAGTCGGTCCAGGCCGAGAACGCCGACGAGATGTCGCAGTCACAACGCGACGCGATGACCGCGGCGCTGCTCTATCTCGGCTACAAGCCGGTCTCGCGAGAGGTGATCCTCACGGCGGTCTCGCCGACCGCGCCGGCGGCGAAGGTGCTGCAGGCCGGCGACATCGTCGTCGCCGTCGACGGCAAGAAGGTGAACTCGCCGGACGACCTGCGCGCGCTCATCGCGAAGAAGGCGGTCGGCGGCGCGATCAGCGTGACGGTGAAACGCCACGGTACGACGACGACCGTGCAGACCACGGTGACGTCGGACCCGGCGACGCATCAGCCGCGGCTGGGCGTCGACCTCGACCAGAACGCGACCTTTCGCGGCGTGGACGTGACGATCGGCATCGATCCGAACGACGTCGGCGGCCCGAGCGCCGGGTTGATGTTCACCCTCGGCATCATCGACAAGCTGACGCCGGGCGGCCTCACCGGCGGCAAGACGATCGCCGGTACGGGCACGATCGACGGCTTCGGCGTGGTCGGGCCGATCGGCGGGATCCAGCAGAAGATCGCGGCGATCAGCGGCCACGGCCCGACGGACGCGCCCATCGTCGACGCGTCGTACTTCCTCGCGCCGGCGAGCGAGTGCGCGGACGCGAAGGCGGCCGCGCCGAGCAGCCTCGTCGTGATCCGGGTGGACACGCTCGCGACGGCGGTGGCCGCGCTCAAGGCGATCAAGGCCGGCCGCACCGACTTCCCCCGCTGCTGACGCGCCGCTGAGGCGCCGCGGGGCGGCTGGACCGTTACCCTCGCCCGCATGGCGCCCGCGGTCCCGTTCGCGCTGCTCGGCGTCGTCCAGTTGCTGGCGGTCGCGGGCTGGCTCGGGCTCGCGGGTGCGGCGACGTTCCCGCGGCTGCGCCGCCGGGTCACACCGGTCTTCGTCCTCGGCGCGCTCGTGCTGGCCGGTGCCGACGCGACGACGGCGCTGCAGATCGGCAGCCGCGAGTCGAACGCCGCCGGCTGGCTGCGGCTCGCGGGACTGCTGCTGCTCGCGCTCGGCGCGGCCGGGGGATCGGGTCAGTCGCTGGCGATGCGGATGCCGGTCGCGGCGACCCCGGGTGTCGTCGTACCGGTGGGGGCGACCCCGGGAGTGGCGTACGCGGGCGGGGTCGCCGGTGTGCTCGCGGCGGCTGCGGCGTACACGCGCGGCGTGCGTGCCGGTGCCGATCGGTTGGTGGGTACGGCGCTCGCGGCCGGCTTCGGGTTGACCGGTGTCGCGGCGGCGCTCGCGGGGCCGGCCCGCGACTCGACCACGGTGGCCGTCGTCCTGCTGTCGGTGCGGGCGGCCGCGACGGTCGCGATCGCGGTCGCGCTCGTGCAACTGTCGCGGGCCAATCTCATCGGCAAGCTGGCCGGCGCGATCCTCGCCGGCGTCGTCGCGATGGCGGCCGGCGCGGTCGGCATCGTCGGCACCGGTGTCGCGTCGCAGATTCAACAACAACAGGCGCAGCGGCTGCTGCAGGTCGCGCACGGCGGGCAGCAGACGTTGCTGCGGCTGAGTACGAGCGGGGCGCTCTACGCGAACGTGGTCGCGGGGTATCAACGGGATCCGGTCGACACGGTGCGCTTCCTGACCGGGTTCTCGCAGCAACCCGACTACTTCGGCGCGCTGGTGTTCCCGACCGGCGCGCGCCGGATCGCGAGCAACCCGAAGTCGACGCCGTCGAACGCGGCGCTGTTGCAGTTGACCGGCAGCGCGGTCGTGCGCGCGGCGATGAGTCCCGACACCCCTCCGGGCACGCCCGCGGGCGATGCCGTCATCCTGCCCGGCAACCCGCCGACGCTGACGCTGATCGAGGCCGTGCCCGGGCGGCCGAAGGGATCCGAGAACGACGCGCGGGTCAAGCCGACGTTCGCCGGCGTCTACGGCATCGGCATCGTCGACGCGTACCTGCGGCCGCTGTCCCAGCAGATCGGGTACGACGTGTCGATCGTCGCGGGCGGGCAGGTGCTCGCGAGCAACCTGCCGGCGTCGGGCCGCCGTGCGATCGCGACGGAGGCGCGGGTGGCGCGAGTCGACGCGCTCGATCCCAGCGTCGACAAGGTCGTGCCGGCCGCGGGTGACGCGCCGACGGTCGCGTTCGTCGCGGTGGACCTCAACCAGGGCGGCGGTGACGTGCGGGTCGCGACGCTCGCGATCAGCCAGCCGGCCGGCGAGGCGTTGAGCGCGCAGCGAAGCGTGCTGCGCCGGATGTTCCTGACCGCGCTGATCGCGTTGCTCGTGGTCGTGTTGTTCGGCATCGTGCTGGCGCGCAGGGTGGCGGACCCGATCCGGCGGCTGACCGCCGCAGCCGGGCGGGTACGGCGCGGCGACCTCGAGACGTCGACGCAGGTGACGAGCCGCGACGAGGTCGGCCAGCTCGCGCGCGCGTTCGACGCGATGACCGCGTCGTTGCGATCGGCGACCGGCGACCTGCGCGCCGCCGCCGAGCAAGAGGCCGCGTTGCGGGCCCGGATGGAGACCGTGGTCGAGTCGATGACCGACGGGCTCGTCGTCGTCGACGGAAAGGATCGGGTGACGGCGGTCAACGCGACCGCGTTGTCGTTGCTGGGAATCGGCGAGTCGGGTGACGCCGTCGGCAAGCGGTTGCGCGACGTGCTCGACGTCGTCGACGACGAAGGGCGCTCGGTGATGTCGCCGGGACGCCGCCTCGTCGAGGGCCGGCTGACGTCGTCCGGCGGCCGCGAGGTTCCGGTACGGCTCGGCGTCGCGTCGTTGGGTGGCGGCGAGGGCCGCGTGCTCGTCGTGTCCGACCGGACCCGCGAGGTCGACATCGAGCGGATCAAGTCGGAGTTCCTCGCCAACGTCAGTCACGAGTTGCGCACGCCGCTCACGCCGATCCGCGGGTACGCGGAACTGCTCGCGCGGCGCACCGACCTGTCCCGCGAGCAGTCGCGCGGTTTCATCGACGAGATCCTCAACTCGACCGCGCGGATGAGTCGCGTGGTCGAACTGCTCGTCGACGTCGCGGCACTGGAAGCCGGCCGGGTCGCGGCCGAGCAGGGCAAGACCTCGGTCCGCACATTGGTCGAACAGCGCGTCACTGCATGGCGGGCGTCGTACCCGGCGCGGTCTTCGGACATCAAGCGGCGGGTCGGGTCGCGACTGCCGTCGGTGTACGTCGACCCGCGCTGGATCGCGCGCGCGCTCGACGAGTTCGCCGACAACGCGGTGAAGTACACGCCGGCCGGCACGTCGATCACGTTGGTCGCGACGGTGACCGACGACGGGCAGTACGTGCGGGTCGCGGTGCGCGACCAGGGTCCGGGGTTCGACCCGCAGCTCGCGGCCGAGCTCGTCGGCGATTTCTCCCAGGCCGATGCGTCCGAGACCCGTCGAGTCGGCGGCATGGGTCTCGGTCTCGGCTTCGTCAGCCGGGTCGCGAACCGGTTCGGGTTGGCGTTCAGCGTCGACGCGGAGCCGGGCAAGGGCGCGGAGTTCGCGCTGTTGCTGCCGGTCTGGTCGCCGCCCGAGAGGTAGGTTTCGTTGGTGGGATCGAGCACGCCGTTCACGTTTTCGCGGCCGGGCGGGGTGCCGCGCCTGAGCCGGCGCGGCCGGACGGTGCTGATCGTCGTCGTCGCGGTGGTGCTGTTGGTCATCGCCGCCTCGGCGTACGTGTCGCTGGAGACCGACTACCTGTGGTTCTCCTCGGTCGGGTTCACCGGGGTTTTCTCGCGCCGGCTGACGACCGAGATCGTGCTGTTCTTCCTGTTCGGCGTGCCGTTCGCGCTGATCGTCGGCGCGAACGTGGTGACGGCGTACCGGCTGCGTCCCGCGCACCGGCCGGCCTCGCAGGAACAACAGCAACTCGAAGCGTTGCGTTCGCTGCTGCATCCGTTCCGCGCGTGGATATTGTCCGCGGTCCTCGTGGTGCTGGTGCTGATCACGGGATCCGCGGCGTCGGGGCGCTGGAAGACATGGATGCTGTGGCGCAACGGCGTGCCGTTCGGGTTGAAGGATCCGCAGTTCCATCGCGACATCTCGTACTACGCGTTCACCTACCCGATGCAGCGCTTCCTGCTCGGGATGTTGTTCGCGGTCGTCGTCGTGTCGTTGCTCGCGGTGCTGGCGACGGCGTACCTGTCCGGTGGCCTGCGGCCGCAGACGGCGGGTCCGAAGGTGACACCGGCGACGCGCGCGCACCTGTCGGTATTGCTCGGCGGGTTCGTGTTGCTGAAGGCGTGGGCGTACTGGCTCGACCGGTACGGGCTCAACTTCTCCCGGCGTGGCTTCGTCAACACCGGCGCGTCGTACACGGACGTGCATGCGGTGATCCCGGCGAAGACGATCCTCGTCGTCGTCGCGGTGATCTGTGCCGGCATCTTCTTCGCGAACGTTCGCATCCGCAACTGGCGGCTGCCGGCGATCGCCTTCGGCGTGATGGCGCTGGGTGCGATCGTCATCGGCGGCGTCTACCCGTTGCTGGTGCAACAGTTCTCGGTCCGGCCGAGCGAGGCGGACAAGGAGGCGCCGTACATCTCGCGCAACATCGCGCAGACCCGGATCGCGTACGGGTTGCAGCCGGACACGACCGTGAAGACGTCGTCGTACACCGGGGTGCAGCCGGGCGACGTGAAGTCGTTGCGCGGCGATCAGTTGACGCTGCCGAACCTGCGGCTGCTCGACCCGACCGAGTTGCCGGACACGTTCCAGCAGTTGCAGGGTTTCAAGAGCTTCTACTCGTTCCCGTCGACGCTGGACGTCGACCGGTACGGGACGGGATCGACACAACAGGAGCAGGTCGTCGCGGTGCGCGACATCAACCTGGCCGGGCTCGCGTCGGGCCAGCAGTCGTGGATCAACCAGCATCTCGTGTACACGCACGGCTTCGGCTTCGTCGCGGCGGCGAGCAACACGGTGCAGGCGGACGGGACGCCGGTGTTCGACGAGAGCGACATCCCGCCGACGGGTTCGCTTGCGTCCGGGTTCCAGCCGCGGATCTATTTCGGCGAGACGTCGCCGACGTTCTCGATCGTGGGCGCACCGGCGGGCTCGAAGCCGCGCGAGCTGGATTACCCGGACAACAGCGGCATCGGGCAGAAGAACAACACCTACGACGGACGCGGCGGAGTGTCGGTCGGATCGACCTGGCGGCGGATGCTGTATGCGTTGCGGTTCAAGGACAAGAACCTGCTGTTTTCCAGCGGTGTCAACGGATCGTCGCGAATCCTCTACGTGCGCGACCCGCGCGACCGGGTGGCGAAGGTGGCGCCGTTCCTGACTCTCGATTCGGATCCCTATCCGGCGATCATCGGCGACCGGATTGTATGGATCGTCGACGGCTATACGACGACGGACGGGTTCCCGTACGCGGCGCGCACGTCGCTGTCGTCGGCGACGACCGACACGTTGTCGCAGACGCGCGGCGGCCGGCCGGAGGGTGAGGTCAACTACATCCGCAACTCGGTGAAGGCGACGGTCGACGCGTACGACGGGACGGTGACGCTCTACCAGTGGGGGCCGCGCGATCCGGTGCTGGAGACGTGGAAGAAGGCGTTCCCCGGCATCATCCGGCCGCAGTCGGCGATCCCTTCCGATCTGCTGGCGCACTTGCGTTATCCGGAAGACTTGTTCAAGGTGCAACGCACGCTGCTGACGAAGTACCACATCACCGACGCGCACTCGTTCTACGCCGGCACGGATTACTGGCGGGTGCCGGACGACCCGACGCAGGAGCAGGCGAAGCCGCCGCTGAAGGTGCCGCAGCCGCCGTACTACCTCACGTTGGCGCTGCCGGGGGAGACGTCCTCGTCGTTCCAGTTGACGACGTCGTTGCTGCAGAACAACCGGCCGAACCTTGCCGCGTTCGTGTCGGTCGACAGTGATCCGGCGTCGCCGAACTACGGCACGATGTCGGTGCTGCAATTGCCGAGCAATGCGCAGGTCGACGGGCCGGGTCAGGTGGCGAACGAGTTCGAGTCGTTCACGCCGGCGTCGACGGAGTTGTCGCTGTTGCGCAACGGCGGATCGCGGGTCGACCTGGGCAACCTGCTGACGTTGCCGCTGGGAAACTCGTTCCTGTATGTGGAGCCGGTATACGTGAAGTCGGCCGGGCAGACGTCGTTCCCGACGTTGAAGCGGGTGTTGGTGTCCTTCGACGGGACGATCGCGTACCAGCCGACGTTGTCGGCGGCGTTGGATGCGGTGTTCGGCGGTGCGGCGCCGCCGTCGCCTGGTCCTGGGCCTGGCGTGGGTGGTTCTGGTGGTGGCGTCGGGGTGAGTCCGTCGGTGGCGGCGCTGATCGCTGCGTTGTCCGACGCCCAGGCTGCGGCGGATCGGGCGCTGCGGGCCGGGGACCTGGCGGCGTATGCGGTGGCGGAGAAGAAGGTGGCCGCGTTGATCGCGCAGCTGTCGGCGGAGGCTAAGAAGTCGTCGCGTTCGGCGGGCGGTGGTGCGTCGCCGTCGCCCTCTCCGTCGCGGTCGGGGTAGAGGTCTCGGGCGGGTCGGCGTAGCGCGCTGGGCTGGGCTTTTGCAGCGGGTTCGGCGGTCGACCTATAGTGGGTTCACCGACGCGGGGTGGAGCAGCTCGGTAGCTCGCTGGGCTCATAACCCAGAGGTCGCAGGTTCAAATCCTGCCCCCGCTACTAACGAAACTGCAGGTTAAGGCCATGATCAACGATCATGGCCTTTCTGCTTTCAAGATCCATTCTGGCGAGATTCTGGTGATCTTGAACTTCTCCGCGTGGGTCGTGGAGCGCCCTGTGGCCTGAGTGGGCCTGAATGCGGCCCGAGTGGGGGAACCACGCTTCGAACAACTGTTCGACGCTGTGGGATGCTCCTCTGATGGCCGGCGGCATGACCCGACGCAACGGCCCGACAATGGCCGAACGGGTCGGCGCCACGGCGCCGCGTCGAGGTGACGACGCCCGCCACTGCTGGGTCGTCGACGCGCCCGGCCACCCCGGCAGATGGCCCGGGCTGCTCCTCGAATGGCGCCGCGAAGACGACGGGTGGTTCGGCCGCGTTGCCTACGCGATCCCCGACCTCGACCGCCAGGGGGCGAGGATGATCGAGCGCTGGCTCCCGGCGCAGTGCCTAACCGCCGAGACCGCACCGCCGGCCTGACCTCCGTTGCCGAGGGCGATCGGCGTCCGGATGATCTGGCCATGGTCTCCAGATCAGCCGCACCGGCGGATCTTCACCCGATCGGCGCGCTGGATGACGGCACCCCCTT
>JAICXQ010000031.1 GCA_025980325.1 Frankiales bacterium | reverse complement strand
TCACGGGCCTTCTGCGCGGTCTCGTACTTGTACTTCCCGTAGTCCATGAGCTTGGCCACCGGCGGGCGCGCGGTCGGCGCCACCTCGACGAGGTCGAGGTCCGCCTCCTGGGCCAGCCGCAGCGCGTCGCCGATCGCGACGATGCCGACCTGCTCACCGTTGGGACCGACAAGCCGCACTTCGGGGACGCGGATCCGGTCGTTGATGCGGGGTTCGACGCTGATGGGGCCTCCTCGGACTTGGTGCGTGTTGCCGTGTTGCCCGGGGACCCTCATCAGAAAGGCCCCGTACGACGTGCGCGCACGGGGCCTCGACGACGACGCTCGACCCGCCGTCCGGCTGTTCCGCGCGTCGTGCGTCGTGCGCGTGCCGGACCGCCAGGGCGGGCGACGACCCGACGCTCTGGAGCGAGCGCGGGTGGGAGTCGAGGCTCCGCTTGCCGATGCGGGCGGGCCGGGTTCGGCCTACCGCACATCTGTCGCGGTAGCCAGGCTAGCAGTCCGAGCGCGAGCGCGCGCCTGTACTTGGTTGCACGGTGTCCGACCCGCTCTACCGCGTGCGAGCGTGCTTGATCGCACGAATCGCCTCCGGGGCTGCGCCGCCGACATAGAGCCAGAGCTGCACGACCCCGGCTCGGCGGGACCAAGCGGAGATCCGCCTGTCCTCGGCCCACGCCTGCACCATGGTCCAACCCGGCACGCCCGCGGAGAAGACCAGCGCGCCGTACACCCCACGCGGCCAACCGAACGGATCGACCATCGCCAGCACGAATGCGAGCGGGAGGGCGGCGACCCCGGTGAGGTACACCCACGGATTGCCATAGGTCCTGCTCGGCGCTCGCCCGTGGCCGTGGCGGCCAACCGGCTGTGTCCGAACGCGGAACCACGCCGTGTCACGGGCGCGGTCCTCACCCGGCTGGCACGCGGTTGTGTCTGCGTCCGTGGTCACTGGTTCATCATGCCGACCGAGCGCCGAACAGCGCCGTTTCTCCTGGCCGGCGTTGCCGTTATGGCGTGGAGATGACATGGCGGGTTTACGACAGGTGGTGCCACGGCCGGCACGGTCAATTCTGTCGGAGGCCGTTCGTAGGTTCGCCTCATGCATCAGCAGCTCGCAGTCGGCCCGCCGGCGCTCGCTACGCCTGCTGCCGACGCGTGGCCGGACTGGCCGGAGCCAACTGACGCCGAGATCGAGCAGTGGTGGGCCGATGAGGTCGCGGCGCAGTGGGATCTGCCGCCGGAGCCCGCGGACGAAGGCGCCGGCGACGCCGTGGCCGTCGTGACGGAGGCGGAGACCCAGCGGCTGTCGCCCGCGCTCCTCGCGGCACTCGCCTGTGTCGACGTCAGCGAGCTCGACGACGTGGGCCTTGTGTCGGCGGCGGTGGCGTGGACGCGCGTCCGCAATCTCGCCGACGGCCAGGTGGCAGCGAGCGTCGCGGAGTTGATTAGCCGCACCGGCGACGACGGGCCGGTCAGCGCTCACCGGCTGGTCGCCGCCGAGATCGGGATGGCCCTGGGCCTCGGGACGGGTGGTGCGGATCGCCTCGTCGCGACCGCGGTCGAGCTGAGCGAGCGGCTGCCGGCGACGCTCGCGGCGGTACGCGAAGGGTCGGTGTCGTGGCAGAAGGCCGGCGCACTCGCCGAACACACCCGCGTTCTCGACCAGGCGACGGCCACCGCCCTCGAAGCGCGCGTCCTGCCGCGCGCCGCGGCTCGCACTCCCGCGTTGCACGCGGCCGCCGTACGCCGAGCCGCCGACCGTCTCGATCCGGCCGGCCTGGACGAACGGCGACGGCGGGCGGAGGCGACGGTCGCACTGGTCCGCACGCATCTCGGGGACGGGATGGGCGAGTTGTTCGCCACCCTGCCGTCAAAAGACCTCGACACCATCTACCTCGGCGCCGACACCTACGCGCGCCGGTGCAAGGCCACCGGCGACACACGCAGCCTCGAGCGGCTGCGCGTGGCCGCGTTGTTGCAATGGGCTTCGGCCTTCCTCGGCTACGGCGACCCGACCGCGACCGAACCTTCCGACGATCCGGACGCGGCGCCGCCCATGCGCCACGGCCGGCCGGCGCGCGTGCGAATCCTCACCTCGCTGCCGACGCTGCTTGGCCTGGCGGACACTCCCGGTGAGCTGGCCGACTCGGGCGCCGTGCTGCCGGCATCGACCGTCCGCTCGATCGCTGCCCGCGGGGTCGTGCTGCGCCGGCTGCTCGTCGACGACGAGACCGGGGAACTCCTCGATCTCACGACCGACGGCTACCAGATGCCTGCAGCCGACGGCATCGGCCGGCCGGTCTGTCACGAACTCGCGATCGTCATCCGCCGCACGGACTGGCCCGCACTGCGCCAGCAACTCACGGATGTTCCGCACGCGGTGCGGGCCCTGCTCGACGCGCCCCTGACTGCTGACGAGCTGGACGCGACGCTGGACGCCTACCCCGCACCGGTACGGCTCGCCGACTTCGTCACCACGCGCGCCCGGCATCCGAGCAATCCGTGCGCGGGTGTCACCGCCGCGTCGGCAGGCGACCTCGACCACATCGAACCTGCCGCCAAGGGTGGACCAACGAGCCGGGACAACCTGCACGCACCGACCCGCCGCTGGCACGTACTCACCACCCGCACGGCCTGGGCCATCGAGCGGTTATCCAGCGGACGCCTGGCCTGGACCAGCCCGCTCGGCCGGACGACTATCACCCGGCCACACGACTACCGGCTCATTCTGGACGACGACCCGTAGCAGCCACCCGCGCCAACTCGCGCAGGTCGTCCTCGGCGATCGTCACCGGCGCGTCGCCGGCGACGTCAATCACGACGCCGTCGTAGCCCTCGCCGACCGCGCCAAGGATCACGCGCGCGCCCGGCATCGGCACTGGTCGCGCGTCGGTGCGCCACGAACGCAACTCGTCGTACGACGAGAACACCGGCAGCGCCCGTGCGCCGTCGGGCGCAATCAGCGCGGGGACGGCCATCTCGGCGTCGTTGCCGTCGTCGCCCGGTTGCGCGACGACGGGGACGAGGAAGCGGGTCGCGAGGATCACGGCGCGCAGCCGGGCTGGATCGCTTGACGCGACGGCTGCTGCGTATGCCGGATCGATCCGGCCGTCGTCGTCGGGTGCGGCCGGCGTCGTACCGGGAAGCACGGGTGCAGCTACTCGACGATCTTCGCGATCGGCAGTTCGAGGATGTCGCGCGCGCCCGCGGCTTTCAACGCCGGGATCAACGTGTTAACGCCGCGTTTCGACACCACCGACTCGACCGCGCGCATGTCGCCGGCCGCGAGTTGCGTCACCGTCGGCGAGGTCATCGCCGGCAGTACGCCGAGCACCGCGTCGAGGTCGTCGGCCAAGACGTTGAGCTTCAGCAACACCTGGCCGCGCGCCCGGATCGCGCCCTGCAACAACAACGCGATGTCCGCCATCGCGGCGCGCTTGTCGGCGTCGCCGTACGCCGCCGAGTTCGCGATGAGCTCGGTGCGCGACGTGAGCAACGTGTCGAGGATCCGCAGGCCGTGCGCGCGCAACGACGATCCGGTTTCGGTGACGTCGACGATCGCGTCGACGATGTCCGGCACCTTCGCCTCGGTCGCGCCGTACGACGGCACGATGACGGCCTTCACCCCAGCGGCGGCGAAGTAGCGCCGGGTCAGTTCCGGGTACTCGGTCGACACCCGCACGCCGTCGGGCAGTTCGGCACCCGTCTGCGCAGGATGCTCTTTCGGCACCGCGAGGATCACGCGCACCGGGTTCGACGTCGCCTTCGAATACTCCAGCTCGCAGACCGACGAGACGTCGCTGTCGGTCTCGGCGATCCAGTCGCGGCCGGTGATGCCGAGGTCGAACAACCCCTGCTCGACATAGCGCGGAATCTCCTGCGGCCGCAGGAACATCACACTGTCGATCCGCGGATCGTCGACCGACGCGCGGTAGTCACGTTCGGATCCACGGCGCACCGCAAGGTCGGCGGCGTCGAACAGTTCGAGCGTCGCTCGTTCCAGCGACCCCTTCGGCAACACAAGCGAGAGCACTGGTTAACGGCCCTCGCCGCGGCGTACCCGGCGCAGCAGCAGCGCCGTCTCGACCGCGGCCATCGCGGCCTCCCGTCCCTTGTCCTCACTCGATCCGTCGAGCCCGCAACGGTCGAGCGCCTGCTCTTCGGTATCGCAGGTGAGTACGCCGAACCCTATCGGGATGCCGGCGTCCAGAGCGACACGGGTGAGCCCGTCGGTGACCGCACGGCAGACGTAGTCGAAGTGCGGCGTGCCACCGCGGATGACGACGCCGAGCGCGACCACCGCGTCGTATCGCTGCTGCACCAGCGCCTTCGCCGCGACCGGCAACTCGAACGCGCCCGGAACGCGCAGCACCGCCGTGTCTTCGACGCCGCACTCGGCGAGCCCGCGCGTCGCACCGTCCACCAGGCCGTCGGTCATCCGCGGGTGCCAACGGGTCGCGAGCACGGCGATGCGAAGGCCACGGCCGTCGGGGGCCGACGACGCGGACGGTGCGCCGCGGCCGCTCATCCGACGACCGTTCCGGACTCCACGGGCTCGGCGAACGGCGAGAGCGCACGGGCGAGGCGCATCGCGTTGCGTAGCGCATCGGGTTCGAGTCGCGCGGCGCGTTCGCTGACGTGCGCGGGCAGCAGGTCGGCGCTCGCCTCTGTCGCCTCGTCGTCGAGCGGCGGCAGGCCGGGCAGGTCGTGACCCATCCGGTCGCGTTTGGTGACGAGGTAGCGCAGGTTGTCCGCGGTCACCCGCGCCGGCAGCGGCACCCGCCCGGCGATCGACAACCCGTAACCCTCGAGACCGGCTCGCTTGGCCGGGTTGTTCGTCAGCAACCGCATCGAGCGCACCCCGAGATCGACGAGGATCTGCGCGCCGGTGCCGTAGTCGCGCGCGTCGGCGGGCAGGCCGAGTTCGAGGTTGGCCTCGACGGTGTCGCGACCCGCGTCCTGCAGTTCGTACGCCTGAAGTTTCTGCGCCAGCCCGATGCCGCGGCCTTCGTGCCCGCGGATGTAGACCGCGACGCCGCGACCTTCGGCGGCGATCGCGTGCAAGGCGGCGTCGAGTTGCGGGCCGCAGTCGCAACGCCGGGATCCGAACACGTCGCCGGTCAGGCATTCGGAGTGCACCCGCACGAGGACGTCGCAACCGTCGCCGATCTCACCGCGGACTAGCGCGACGTGTTCACTGCCGTCGAGCACGTCGCGATAACCGACCGCGCGAAAGTCGCCGTGCGGCGTCGGCACCCGCGCCGCCGCGACGCGCACGACGTGCGTCTCGGTCCGGCGTCGGTAGGCGATCAGGTCGGCGATGCTGATCAGGGCGAGACCGTGCTCGCCGGTGAATGTTTCGAGCTCGTCGAGGCGGGCCATGTCCTCGACGTCCTTCTCGCTGACGATCTCGCACAGCACGCCGGCCGGCTGCAGGCCGGCGAGCCGGCACAGGTCGACCGCGGCTTCGGTGTGCCCGGCGCGGCGCAGCACGCCGCCTTGGCGGGCCCGCAACGGCACGACGTGACCGGGCCGGGTGAAGTCCTCCGCAGTCGCGCGCGGATCGGCGAGCGCGCGCATCGTCGTCGCGCGGTCGTGCGCCGAGATGCCCGTCGACACACCGTCGCGCGCGTCGACCGACACGGTGTACGCCGTACCGCGTTTGTCTTGATTCGTGTGGAACATCGGCGGCAGGTCGAGCCGGTCGCAGTCGGCCTCGGTGAGCGGCACGCAGATGTAGCCGGACGTGTAGCGGACCATGAACGCGACCAGCTCCGGCGTCGCCATCTCGGCCGCGAAGATGAGGTCGCCCTCGTTCTCGCGGTCGGCGTCGTCGACGACGACGACCGCGTTGCCGGCCGCGATGTCGGCGATCGCGCGCTCGATCGGATCGAACGCGGTCATGACCGTTCTCCGTCTCCAGTCGCGAGCAACCGCTCGACGTACTTCGCGAGCACGTCGACCTCGACGTTGACCGCACTTCCGATCGCCGCCGAACCCCACGTCGTACGGCGCAGCGTTTCGGGGATCAGGCTGACCGTGACCTCGTCGCCTTTGATCGCGACGACGGTGAGGCTGACGCCGTGCAGGCAGATCGAGCCCTTCTCGACGACGTAGCGCGCGAGGCCTTCGGGCAGCGCGACCGTCACGACGTCCCACTGCGGCGTCGGCTCGCGGCGCAGCACCGTGCCCACGCCGTCGACGTGCCCTTGCACGAGATGGCCGCCGAGCCGGGTGGTCGGTGTCACCGCGAGTTCGAGGTTGACCCCGTCGCCGATCTGCGCCGATCCGAGCGCGGTACGGCGCAGCGTCTCGCCCATCACGTCCATCGTCACGGTGTCGCCGTCGCGTTCGACGACGGTGAGACATACGCCGTCGACTGCGACCGAGTCGCCGATCGCGCAATCCGCGAGCAGCCGGGCGCGAATGGTGAGACGGGTCGGGGCCGTCGAGACGACGTGGCCGAGTTCGGCGACGATTCCGGTGAACATCTCAGCGCCCGCTTCCGCGAATCTCGGTCGTGATCCGTACGTCGTTTCCGAGTTGCGTCACGTCGCAGATCTCCAGCCGCACCGCCGCGCCGATCGTCGGGATGCCGGCGTCGGCGAGCACCGGTGGGCCGGCGCCGAGCAACGCGGGTGCGTGATAGCCGACGACCCGGTCGACGAGCCGTTCGCGGACGAACGATCCGGCCAGCCGCGCGCCGCCCTCGACCAGCAACAGCCGCGCGGACCGATCGAACAACGCCGCGAGCAACGCGCCGAGGTCGACCCGGCCGTCGGCGCCGGGTACCTCGACGATCTCCGCGCCGGCCGACGCGAGCGCCTTCACCCGGCGTTCGTCGGCGGTCCCGCCGACGGCGATCATCGTCCGCGCGGATCCGTCGAGGACGGCCGCCGACAGCGGAGTGCGGGCCTTGCCGTCCACGACGACGCGCAGCGGCTGCCGCCTTGTCGGCGAATCGGGGGTCGGCCAGTCGCGGACGGTCAACGCGGTGTCGTCGGCGAGCACCGTGCCGATGCCGACGAGGACCGCGTCGCTCTGCGCCCGCAGCCGGTGCACGTCCCGGCGCGCCTCGGCACCGGTGATCCAGCGGCTGGTCCCGTCGGCCGCGGCGGTCCGGCCGTCGAGGGTCGCGGCGTACTTCCACGTCACGTGCGGCCGCCGGCGGCGGGTCGCGAGCAGCCACGGGTCGAGGTCGACGAGCGCCTCCTCGGCGAGGACGTCGCTTTCGACCTCGATACCGGCGGCGCGCAGCACCTCGGCCCCGCCGCCCGCCTCGTCGTGCGGATCGCCGATCGCGTAGACGACCCGGCGGATGCCGGCGGCGATGACGGCGTCGGTGCACGGCGCGGTCCGGCCGTGATGCCGGCACGGTTCGAGGGTCGTGACCAGCACGCCGCCGCGGGTCCGATCACCGGCGGCCGCGAGCGCCTCGATCTCGGCGTGGTCGCCGCCGGCCGAATGGGTGTGGCCTTCGCCGGCGATCACCCCGGACGCGTCGAGGACGACCGCACCGACCGCGGGATTGGGATTCGTCGCGCCCAATGCGGCGCGGGCCAGCGCGACGGCGCGTGCCATCGCCACGATCTCGCCGGTGGTCGCCATCGCCGCTCCTCGTCGTCCTCGGGCGCCGTTGAGCGCACCGGGACATGACGAGACGACGAAGCGGCGGCGGGCACGCGTACGACGACGCGCGACCGCTCGCGCGCGTCCTCCCATCCGGACTTTCACCGTCGGTCCCGGAATTTCACCGGGTCCACCGGCCGCTGGAGGCGGTCGGGTCGCGGACTGTCACCGCCGGTTCGGACTTGCACCGATCCCGGAGCGCGCTAGGCGTTCACTGAGATTGTGTCACACCGCGGCGCGCCCGACGTGTCAGCGCTACCGCAATCAACAGGCTCTAAAGCGGTGCCCACTCGCGTGAGTCACCGACCGTATGGCCTCTCCACAACATACGGCTCGGATCGTCGAGTGCCTCGGTCACACCGCTGTCGCCGGAACGAAGCTGCTCGACGTTGTGCCCGCGCAGCCCTCGGCTGCGGAGGATCTCCACCGCGCGCATCCGCGATTCTGCGACGACGAGCACGGTCACCGGATCGCACCCATTGACCGGACTCGACTCTTCATAGGACGCGAAAACGCGTGGCCCGCTGTTCACCACTCAGCCTTCGGCTGACGTGGTCTCCGTCGCGCCCGCGGCCAATGCGGCGGCGACGCTCGCATCGGTACGGCGATCGATCGCGACCGCGGAACCCATCGTGCCCTTCGCGACGCCCTTCATCTCGGTCGCGACCGCGACGATCTCGCGGTGGTCGCGGAAGGTACGGCGGCCGGTCATCGCGACCCCGATCGACACCGAGACCAGCGGGAACCGGCGTTCGTTGCCCTGCCGATCGACGATCGAGATGTAGCCGTTGGCGACGTCCTCGACGTCGTGCAGCCCGCGGACACCGGTGTCGAACAACGCCAACGTCCGGCTGGCGAACTGCTCGACTTCGTCCGGCGTACAGATGACGACGAAGTCGTCGCCGCCGACGTGACCGATGAACGGGACTCCGCCGCGCACTTCGGCACCGGCTTGCTTCAGCGCCGCCGCGAGCAACGTGATGACGTCGTCGCCGCGCAGCCACCCGTACCGGTCGTTGAAGGCCTTGAAGTTGTCGAGGTCGACGTGGCACACCGCGAACGGCTGGTCGCTCGCCGCCCGGGCCGCGATCTCCTCGTTGATTCGGTGGTTTCCGGGCAGCCCGGTCAACGGCGAGACCGCGCGCATCTCGGCGTTTCGGCGCAACGTCGAGCGCACCCGCGCGACCAGTTCGAGGGTGTCGAACGGCTTGATGATGTAGTCGTCGGCGCCGGCGGTGAGACCGACGACCTTGTCCGCGGACAAGCTCTTCGCGGTCAGCATGATGACCGGAAGGCTCGCGGTCAGCGGATCGGATCGCAGCCGGCGGCACAACTCGACGCCGTCGATGCGCGGCATCATCACGTCGAGCAGCGCGAGGTCCGGCAACGTGTCGGCGATGATGGCGAGCGCCTCCTCGCCGTCGTGCGCGAGCAACACGTCGAAGCCTTCGAGCCGCAGGTTGATCTCGATGAACCGGGCGATGTCGAGGTCGTCGTCGACGACGAGCACGGTGCTCACGGCGCCGACCACCACGCGTCGGCGGTCGCCTTCTCCGCCGCGGTCCGCAGCCGTTGGACGGCGGCGCCCGGATCGGTCGCGGCGTACACCGCGTTGCCGGCGACGAACACGTCCGCGCCGGCCTCGGCGCAGCGTTCGATCGTGTCCTCGTCGACACCGCCGTCGACCTGCAGCCACACGTTGTGCTCGCCGTCGCGCAACAGCGCACGGGCACGGCGAACCTTCGGCAGCACGACGTCGAGGAACCGCTGCCCCCCGAAACCGGGCTCGACCGTCATCAACAACACCATGTCGAGTTCACGGAGCAGGTCGGCGTACGGCTCGACCGGCGTCGCGGGCTTGAGCGCCATGCCGGCCCGCGCGCCGGCCGCCCGCAGCGCACGCGCGAGCCGGACCGGTGCGTGCGCGGCCTCGACGTGGAACGTCACGCTCGCCGCACCGGCCTCGGCGTACCCCGGCGCCCACCGGTCGGGGTCGTCGATCATCAGGTGGCAGTCGACCGGCAGTTGCGTCGCGGCGAGCAAGGACGCCACGACCGGCAGGCCGATCGTGAGGTTCGGCACGAAGTGGTTGTCCATCACGTCGACGTGCAGCCAGTCGGCGTCGTCGGCGACGGCCTGCGCGGCGTCGGCGAGTCGGGCGAAGTCGGCGGAGAGCAGGCTGGGCGAGATCTGGACCGACACCCCGTTCTCCCCTCGGTCTGTTCCGACCTATCGCCCGGGTACGGCGGTGAGTCTAAAGCCTCCCACCTGGCCGAATGACCCGCCCTTCTACCCGTTTGATTCGCGTCGCAGCAGCGCGAGGAACATCGCGTCCGTGCCGTGCCGATGCGGCCACAGCTGCAGGTACGGCGCTGGACCGGTGGTCGGCACGTCGGGGAGCACTTGACGCGGATCGATCGCCGTCACCGGCCGGCGCGACGTCACCGCGGCCACAACCCCGGTCGTCTCGGCCGGCACGGGCGAGCACGTGACGTACGCGACGACACCACCGGGGCGGACCGCGTCGAGCGCCGACTCCAGCAGCGCCTCCTGCAACGGGCGCAACCGCTCGACGTCTTCGGGTCGCCGCCGCCAGCGCACCTCGGGCCGGCGGCGCAGCGCACCGAGACCGGTGCACGGTGCGTCGACTAGCACCCGGTCGAACGTCGCGGCCGGCCAGGCCGGCACGGTCCCGTCCGCGACCACCACGTACGGCACCCGTGCGCCGGCGACCATGCGGGCGCGGTGTTCGTGCCGGTCGATCGCGAGCAACCGGTCGCCGTCGGCAAGCAGTCCTTGGAGCAGCGCGGCCTTGCCACCCGGTCCGGCACACAGATCCAGCCAGCGCTGCGGCCCGCGCGACTCCGATGCGCACCGCACGAGCGCGAGCGCGACGAGTTGGCTGCCCTCGTCCTGCACCGCCGCCGTACCGCTGCGCACCGACGGCAACGCACCGGGATCGCCGCCCGCGGCGAGCCGGACCGCGTACGGCGACCACGGCCCGGGCTCGGCCCCCGCACCCGCCTCGGCCAGCAACTCCGCACGGGTGATCCGTCCCGGTCGCGCGACCAGATGCGTGATCGGCCGGTCCTCGGCGAGCGCAGCGGCCAACTCGTCGCTCTCGTCGCCGAGGGCGGCCGCGAACTCGTCGACGATCCACCGCGGATAGCCGTGCCGGAACGCCAGCGCATCGCGACCGTCGCCAGGCGCGAGCCGCCGTACCCAGCCCTCCCAATCGGCTTGGGAAACCTTGCGCAGCACCGCGTTCACGAACCCGACCGGCTTCGGCCCCGCGACCGCGCGGGCGAGCTCGACGGTCGCGTGCACGGCCGCGTGCGCGGGTGTGCGCAGATGCAGCAACTGGTACGTGCCGATGCGCAACACCGCGCGCACCGGCGGGTCGAGTGCCGCGATGTCGCGTCGCGCCGCCGACGCGACGACCTCGTCGAGGACGCCCTGCCAGCGCAGCGTTCCGTAGGCGAGCTCGGCGGCGAACGCGGCGTCACGCCGGTCGAGTACGCGTTCGCGCGACAGCCGCGGCAGCAGCAGATTCGCGTACGCGTCGTCGCGTTCGACCGCGAGCACGACGTCGTATGCGGTCCGGCGCGCAGGGTCCTTCACGGCGCTCAGACGAACCGGTCGCCGGGGCTCAACCGCAGCCCGCGCGCCCATGCGATCGCGTCCATCGATCCGCGGCCCTCGGGCTGCACGGTGCCGAGCACTACGGCGCCGCCACCGGTGCCGGCGACGACCCGGCCGTCCTCGACGGCGATCGCCCCCGGCGCGCGATCCGCGTCGATCGGCACGACCGGCCCGAGCTTCAGCCGGCGGTCGCGCAGCGTCGTCCACGCGCCGGGCGCCGGCGTGCACGCGCGCACCAGCCGGTCGATCCGCAACGCCGGCGCGGACCAGTCGATCCGAGCGTCGGCGACGGTGAGTTTCGGCGCGAGACTGATTCCGTCACCGGGCTGCGGCACCGCGGTCAGCTCACCCGACGCGATCCCGTCGAGGGTCGCGACGAGGAGCCCTGCACCCGACTCGGCGAGCCGCGCCAGCAACTCGCCCGCGGTCTCGGTCGCGGCGATCTCGGTCGTGACGACGCCGTACACCGGCCCGGTGTCCAACCCCGCTTCGAGCCCGAACGTCGTCGCGCCGGTGATCTCGTCGCCGTGCAGGATCGCGTGCTGTACCGGCGCGGCGCCGCGCCAGGCCGGCAGGATCGAGAAGTGCAGGTTCACCCAGCCGTGGGCCGGTAGGTCGAGTGCGGCCGGCGGGACGAGCGCGCCGTACGCGACGACCGGGCAGCAGTCGGGCGCGAGGTCGCGCAGCCAGTCGAGAAACGCCGGGTCGGACGGCCGGGCCGGAGTGACGACGGGTACGCCGCGCGCGCCCGCCCACTCGCCGACCGGGCTGCGCCGTACCCCGCGACCGCGGCCGGCCGGCGCGTCCGGGCGAGTGACGACGGCGACCAATTCGTGCGACGACGCGGCGATCGCGTCGAGGGACGGGAGCGCCGCGTCCGGCGTGCCCGCGAAGACCAACCGCAACTGGACTAGACCGCGAGGCCGCGGGTCGCGTGCGGCGAGACCTTGACCGCAGGCGCGCCCAGACCGGACCACTCGGCCTCGCGGATCGCCTTCATCGCGAGCTTGCGCTGCTCGGGATCCATCCGATCGATGAACAGCACGCCGTCGAGGTGGTCGACCTCGTGCTGGATGCATCGCGCGAGCAGCGCGCTGCCCTCGATCGTCACCGGATCGCCGTGCATGTTGAAGCCGGTCGCGACGACGCGCTGGCGCCGCTTGGTCGCGAACGTCAGTCCGGGGAAGGACAGGCAACCTTCGTCGCCGTCCTGGATCTCCTCGCTCATCACGCCGATGACCGGATTGACCAGATGGCCGACCGCGTCGTCGACGTCGTAGGTGAACACCCGCAGGCTGACGCCGATCTGCGGCGCGGCGAGCCCGGCGCCCGGCGCGTCGAGCATCGTCTCGGTGAGGTCCTGGACGAGGACGCGCAATTCCTTGTCGAACGTCGTCACCTCGTCGGCCGGCATGGTCAGCACCGGATCGCCGAAATAACGGATTCGCTGGATGGACACGTGGCAATCGTACGGGCGACCGGCCGCAATCGTCAGATGACGACCACGGGATCCAGCTCGACCTTCACCGCTTCGTCGGCCTTGCGGGCGCTGCGTACGGCGAGGGCGGCCTTGAGCGCGGCGGCGAGCGCGTTGCCGTCACGCCTCGGGACGCGGACCAGCATTCGCTCCTGTTCGCCCCCGCTCGGCACCGGCCCGAGGGTCTCGGTGACCTCGGGCAACTGCGCGGTCGCGAGCAGGTCCGCGATCGCACCCGGCGTACCGGTCAACGCGGCCATCCGGACGGCCGGCGGCAGCCGCAGGGCGCTGCGTTCGTCGAGCTCGCGCGCGGCCAGCCATTCCGGCCGCCATCGCACGAGGGCCTGCACCGCGCGCAGCTCCCCCGGCGCGACGACGACGACCCGGCCGCCCTCGGGTCCCGGACGGACCAACGCGGCCGCACCGAGCCAGCGGCGCAGCGCCTCCTCGGCCGCGCGCAGGTCGGCCCGGGCCAGCAGGACCCAGCCGTCGAGCAGCAGCGCGGCGCCGTACCCGCCGGGCACGGACGGCTCCGCTCCCGGCGTCGCGACCACGAGTGCGGGCTTGGCGGGTACGTCGGGCAGGACCGTGTCGCCGCCGGAGGTCCGTACCGTCACTCCCGGGAACGCGCGACCCAGCTCCTCGGCCGTGCGCGCAGCGCCGACCACCGCGGCCCTCGTCGCCGTAGCGGCGCAGTACGGGCAGGCCCAGTCGGCCGCGTTGTGCCCGCACCAGCGGCAGGCCGGCGTCGCGCCGGCATTCGCTCGCGTGAGCGGGCCGGCACACCGGTTGCAGCGGGCCGGCGCCCGGCAGCCGGCGCAGGCGAGGCTGACGACGTACCCGCGCCGCGGCACCTGCACCAGCACCGGCGCGCCGGCGGCGAGCGCGTCGCGGGCCGCCTGCCAGGCGAGGCTCGGCAGCCGGGCGGCCCGGGCCACCGGATCGCGCGCGAGGTCCTCGTCGTCGCCGCTCGCCCGTACGGCCGGCAACGCCCGTGCGCGCGCGGCTGTTGCCGGCTCGAGCGATCGCAACCAACCGCGCTGGACCAGCGACTCCCCCTCGACGCTGCGCGCGAAGCCGGCCAGCAGCAGGCCGGCGCGCGCGTGGTGCGCGCGGAGCACGGCGACGTCGCGGGCGTGGCAGTACGGCGCGCGCGGCTCGGCATGCAGGTCGTCGCCGTCGTCCCAGACGACGATCAGCCCGAGGTCGGCGACCGGCGCCCACACCGCCGCCCTGGTGCCGACGACGCAGCGGGCGGCACCGCGCCGGACCGCGAGGAAGCGGCGGTAGCGCTCGGCCGGGCCGAGGTCGGCGGTGAGCGCTATCGCGTTCTCGCCGAGTTTGCTCGCGACCCGGGCGACGTCGCGATGGTCCGGTACGACGACGACGACACCGCGGCCGGACGCGAGGGTCGTGGTGGCTGCGGCCGCGACCGTTCCCGGCCAGTCGCCGGGCAGCGCGGTGAGTGCGGCGCGCGGCGACTCGCCGTTCACGAGGGCCCGGATGAACTGCGCCCCCCCGTCGTAGTCGTCCAACGAGGTGAGGTCCGGTGGCGCCGGCGTCGGTCGTGCTTGCGGAGTCGCCACCGCCTCGGCGGCCGCGTGCCGCGGCGGCACTGCGAGCCGGACGACGTCGGCGAACGTACCGGCCCAGCGGTCGGCGGCCGCGCGGGCGAGGGTCGCGATCTCCGGCGCGAGGACCGGCTCCGGCGAGACGATCCGTTCGACGTACGCGAGCCGGCCGCCGTGCTCGCTCGCCTGCGCCCGGTCGAGCAGGTAGCCGGAGACGAGCCGGCCGGCGAAGCGCACCCGCACCCGGCAACCGGGGACCGCGACCGCGGCCTGCTCTTCGGCCAGCAGGTAGTCGAACGGCCGGTCGAGATGCGCCAGCGGCACGTCGACCGCGATGCGCGCGACCGGCAACTGAGCCGCGGGCTCCCGCGCGGCCGTCCGCTTGGCTGTGCGCACACACGATCTCTAGCACTCGGGGCTGTCGCCGCGGCTCGGTTGTGCACAGCGTCACGCCGCTACCGCGCGGTCGCCTCGATCGACCGCTTGAACGATTCGGCCGCATCCTCGCAGTGCCGCTGAAGGTCTGCCTGGTCGATGTCGTACCAGCAGCGCTCGGTCAAGCGGAGCCGAGTGCAGCCGTCGTCCGGCGACGGCTCGATAACATCGTCGACCTCCGCGGGCCGCGCAAGGGACGACGTCGTCACCGACCGGCCGCGGTCGAACGCAGTGACCACAAGGGCGGACGACACGAGGTGGCCTTCGTGCTCCCGGATGACGTACTGAATCTCACCAACCGCGTCCGTCGGAGTCCCCGGAGCGTGCCCGGCGTGCCGCGGACGGTCGGTTCCGACCACTGTCCGCGGATCCCAGACGACTTGCCACACCACATCCGCCGGCGCACGGATATCCACCTCCGCCACCGCTTCGACCGCGCTCCGGTCGCTTGGTCGCGGGCAGGCGAGCGCTACTGCCTGCTCCGCGGAAAGGACACCGCCAGGGCGCTCCCATTGCCCGGTCAGGACGAGAGCCAGACCGTGAAGCCAGCCGGACAACTGCCGATCCCAATGCCGCTGGGTACGCATCCGGTGACGCAGGCCGACTCCGCGCCATCGAGTCCGGATCTGTAGCCGGGTGCCGCGGCGCGTCGGCTTGGCGCGCAGATCGAACGTCCATTCCAGGGGTTCGGGACCCGCGTACCGAAGGACGAGTCGCCGCAGGGGTTCGTTCGTCGTCACCCGGAACGGCGTGCTGTGAGTCGCGCCGTCCTTGTCGCGCCAGAACAGCATCCGCAACGGGCCGAGGTCCGCCGGGCCCTCGGTGACGTCGAAGCCGTGGACGAACCCGCCGGGTCGCCACATCGCCGGATCGACGAACAGCGGCCAGACGACGTCAGGGGGGAACGGGACCACGCGCTCGGCCCACGAGAACGCGGCCAGGAACGCTTTGACTTTGCTCGACCTTCGCCGAAGTCGGGCCATCCGTCACGCTCGCCGGCGAACGACCGACCGGCAACTCCCGAGCAAAGTCGCCCGCCGGTCAGCCGCCGGCGGCGGCCTTCAGGGCGTCGGCGCGATCGGTGCCTTCCCAGGTGAAGTCCAGTTCGGGGCGGCCGAAGTGGCCGTACGCGGCGGTCTGGGTGTAGATCGGCCGCAGCAGGTCGAGGTCGCGGATGATCGCGGCCGGCCGCAGGTCGAACACCGCCAGCACCGCCTCCTGGATCCGGTCGTCCGCGACGATGCCGGTGCCGAACGTGTCGATGAACATCCCGACCGGACGAGCCTTGCCGATCGCATACGCGACCTGCGCCTCGCACCGCTGCGCAAGGCCGGCGGCGACGATGTTCTTCGCCACCCAGCGCATCGCGTACGCGGCCGAGCGGTCGACCTTCGAGGGGTCCTTGCCGGAGAAAGCGCCACCGCCGTGGCGGGCCATGCCGCCGTAGGAGTCGACGATGATCTTGCGTCCGGTCAGGCCGGCGTCGCCCCTCGGACCGCCGATCTCGAACCGGCCGGTCGGGTTGACCAGGACGCGGTACGACGAGACGTCGAGGTCGAGCCCGGCGAGCTCCGGCTCGACGACGTTCTCGATGACGTCCGGCGCGAGCAGCGTGTCGATGTCGATGTCGGCGGCGTGCTGGCTCGACACCACGACCGTGTCGAGCCGAGCCGGCCGGTGGCCGTCGTACTCGATCGTGACCTGCGTCTTGCCGTCGGGCCGCAGGTAGGGAACGGTGCCGTCCTTGCGCACCGCGGACAGCCGGCGGGCGAGCCGGTGCGCGAGCGCGATCGGCAGCGGCATCAGCTCGGGGGTGTCGGTGCACGCATAGCCGAACATCAGGCCCTGGTCGCCCGCGCCTTGGCGGTCGAGCGGGTCGTCCGAGCCGTCGTGGCGCTCCTCGTAGGCGTCGTCGACGCCCTGCGCAATGTCCGGCGACTGCGCGCCGATCGACACCGAGACGCCGCACGACGCGCCGTCGAATCCCTTGCGCGAGGAGTCGTAGCCGATCTCGAGGATCTTCTCCCGCACGATCGAGGCGATGTCGACGTACGTGCTCGTCGTCACCTCGCCGGCGACGTGCACCTGACCGGTCGTCAGCATCGTCTCGACCGCGACCCGGCTCTGCGGGTCGTCTTTGAGCATGGCGTCGAGGACGGCGTCGCTGATCTGGTCGGCGATTTTGTCCGGGTGGCCCTCGGTGACGGACTCGGACGTGAACAGGCGACGAGACACGGAACTCCCCACAGGTTGGGTTGCTGTATTGGCAGTCTAGCCAGGCAGCCGGGCCGCGACCGCATCCCAGATGGCGTCGGCGAGCCGGTCCTTGCTGCCCAGGGGTACGTCGAGCACCGAGCCGTCCGTGCCGAGCAGTGTCGCCGCGTTGTCGGTCGTGCCGAACGCGCGCGCCTCGCCCACTTCGTTGACCACGAGCAGGTCGGCGCCCTTGGCCGCGAGCTTCGCCCGGCCGTTGGCGAGCACGTCGTCGGTCTCGGCCGCGAAGCCGACGACGACCTGACCGGGACGCGGCCGGTCGTGCGCGAGCTCGGCCAGGATGTCCGGGTTGCGGACCAGTTCGACCGGGTCGGGGTCGGCGGAGGTCTTCTTGATCTTGGTCGCGGACGCCGTCGCCGGCCGGAAGTCGGCGACCGCGGCGACCATCACGACCGCGTCCGCCGTCGCCGCCGCCTCCCGTACGGCGTCGCGCATCTCCAACGCCGTGCCGACCCGGACGACCTTCGCGCCGGCCGGATCCGGCAGCGCGACGTTGGCCGCGATGACCGTGACCTCGGCGCCGCGCGCGACCGCGGCCCGGGCGAGCGCGTACCCCTGCCGGCCGCTCGACCGGTTGCCGAGGAACCGGACCGGGTCGAGCGGCTCGCGGGTGCCGCCGGCGGTGACGACGACGTGCCGGCCGGCCAGATCCTGCGGCAGTGCGGCGCGGTCGAGCAGGGTGGCGGCGATCGCGAAGATCTCACTCGGCTCCGGCAGCCGGCCCGGCCCGCTGTCCGCGCCGGTGAGCCGGCCGACGGCGGGATCGAGGACGACGGCGCCGCGGGCGCGCAACGTCGCGACGTTGGCTTGCGTGGCCGGGTGCTCCCACATCTCGGTGTGCATCGCCGGCGCGTAGAGCACCGGGCAGCGCGCGGTCAGCAACGTCGCGGTCAGCAGGTCGTCGGCCCGGCCGGTCGCGGCCCGGGCGAGCAGGTCGGCGGTCGCGGGCGCGACGACGACGAGATCGGCGGACTGGCCGAGGCGCACGTGCGGAACTTCGTGCACGTCGGCCCATACGTCTGTCTGCGCCGGATGGCCGGACAGCGCGGCCCAGGTCGGCGCGCCGACGAAGCGCAGCGCGGAGGCGGTCGGGACGACGCGGACGTCGTACCCGGATTCGGTGAACAGCCGCAACAGCTCGCAGGCCTTGTACGCCGCGATGCCGCCGGCAACACCGAGAACTAACAGATCAGACCTCTAGCTGCTCGAAGGTCAGCATGCCTTCGTTGACCTCGCGCAGCGCGACCGACAGGGCCTTCTCCTGCACGTGGGTCGGGACGAGCGGGCCGACGTATTCGAGCAGGCCCTCGCCGAGCTGCGAGTAGTAGGCGTTGACCTGGCGGGCCCGCTTGGCCGCGTAGATGACGAGGGCGTACTTGCTCTCGACCTTTTCGAGGAGCTCGTCGATCGGCGGGTTGGTGATGCCGATGGGTGCTGCGGAGGTGCCGGCCACGAACGAGCCCTTCTACGGACGGAAAACGTCGGGTCAAGGCTACCAGTCAGGCGCCCCGCATCAGGGTCACGAGCGCTTCGGCCGCCTCGGTCACGGATGTGTTGACGATCGTGGCGTCGAACTCGTCCTCGGCCGCGAGTTCGATCTGGGCGGTGGCGAGCCGGGCCGCGATCACGTCGGCGGACTCGGTGCCGCGGCTACGCAGGCGCCGTTCGAGTTCTTCCCACGAGGGCGGCTTGAGGAAGACGAGCAGCGCGTCGGGCATCTGCCGGCGGACCTGGCGGGCGCCCTGGACCTCGATTTCGAGCAGCACCGGTACGCCGGCTTCGAGCAGCCGCTCGACCGGGTGCCGGGGCGTTCCGTACCAGTGCCCGGCGTACTGCGCGTGTTCGAGCAGCGCGTTCTTCTCGACCATCTCGGCGAAGGTCTCGCCGTTGACGAAGTGCCGGTCGACGCCGTCGACTTCGCCGGCCCGCTGCGGCCGGGTCGTGACGCTGACCGAATGGGAGATGTCGGGGTGGTGTTCGCGCAGGTAGGCGACGATCGTGCTCTTGCCCACCCCTGCCGGGCCCGAGAGCACGGTCAGCCGGTCGGCCGTCACCGCGTCAGCTGTCGCCGAGTCAACTGTCACCGGGGTCGGCGAACTCCCGCTGCAGCGCGGCCCGTTGATGAGCGCCGAGGCCGCGGACCCGGCGGCTAGGGGAAATTCCGAGCTTTTCCATGATCCGCTGCGCCCGTACCTTGCCGACCCCGGGCATCGACTCGAGGACGGCCGACACGCGCATCTTGCCGATGACCTCGTCGCTCTCGCCGCTCGCGAGCACGTCGTCGAGCGAGGCGCCGGAATGCTTGAGCCGATCCCTCAGCTCCGCCCGCGCCTTGCGGGCCGCGGCCGCCTTCTCGAGTGCGGCCGCCCGCTGCTCAGGAGTGAGTGGCGGAAGTGGCACGGCGGCAACTTAGCAGTAACCGCAACGCTCGCCGAGAGGGGTCGCGGTGGCCAACCCCCGCCACTTCGGACAAGCCGCTAGCCGGGCCGCAATCCGGCGGCGATCGTGCGCGCGGCTTCGGCGGGATCGTGCGCGGCGGTGATCGGGCGGCCGACGACGAGCAGGTCGGCACCGTCGGCGAGGGCCTGCTCCGGCGTCGCGACCCGGGCCTGGTCGTTGGCGTCGGCACCGGCCGGCCGGACGCCCGGGGTGACGCGTACGACGCCGGGCCCGACCGCGGCGCGGACCAGCGCGACCTCGCGCGGCGCGCAGACCCGTGCCCGCGCGCCCGCGTCGACGGCGAGCCGGGCGAGCCTCGTCACCGCCTCGTCCGGCGGGCCGCCGATGCCGAGCCGGTCGAGGTCCTCGGCCGACAGCGACGTCAGGATCGTCACGCCGGCGATCAGGGTGTCGGGCATCGCGTCGGCGGCCGCGGCGACCATCGCCGGCCCTCCCGCGGCATGCACGGTGAGCAGCCTCGGCCGCAGCGGCGCGAGCGCCCTCGCCGCGCCGGCGACCGTCGCCGGAATGTCGTGCAGCTTGAGGTCGAGGAACAGCTCGACGTCGCCGGCGGCGCGAACCTTCTCGACCGCGGCCGGCCCCTCGGCGCTGAACAGTTCCAGACCGACCTTGACCGTGCTGACGTACGGCGCGACCGCCGTGGCCCAGCGGGTCGCGACCGCGACGTCAGACGTGTCGAGCGCAACCGCAATCGGCGCTTTCACGACGAGGCCTCCTCGAAGCTCACATGGCGGGGCACCGGCTCGGGTTCGGCGGGTTCGTCGCCGGGCGGGTCGGCTTCTTCCGGCACCCGCAGGGCCGGCGGCCGGTGCGCCAGCCCGATCGCGTCGCGCAACCGGCCGAATCCCCGCGCCGCCAGCGCCGCGCGCAACTCGGCCGAGATCCGCGACGGCGCGGACGGATCGTTGAAGATGACGGTCCCGACCTGCACCGCACTCGCGCCCGCGAGCACGAACTCGAGCGCGTCGAGACCGGTCCGGATGCCGCCGATGCCCATGATCGGCACGTCCGGCAGCGCGGCGTGCACCTGCCACACACAGCGCAGCGCGAGCGGCCGGATCGCCGGCCCGGACAGGCCGCCGGTGACCCCGGCGAGAGTGGGCCGCATGGTGTCCGGGTCGATCACGATTCCGAGCGTCGTGTTGATCAGCGACAAGCCGTCGGCGTTGGCGTCGACGCAGGACCGGGCGATCGCGACGATGTCGGTGACGTCGGGCGAGAGCTTCGCGAACACCGGTACGCCGGCCGGCGCGTTGCGTTTGACCGCGGCGACGACCGCGGCGGCTGCCTGCGGATCGCAGGCGAAGACCTGGCCGCGATCCTCGACGTTCGGGCACGAGATGTTGACCTCGATCAGTGCGACCGGCTGGCCGCGCAGCCGGCCGGCGAGGCGCGCGAACTCGTCGACGCTGCCGCCCGCGATCGAGACCGCGGCACGCACGTCGTTGTCGGCGAGCCAGGGCAGGTCCTTGTCGAGGAACGAGTCGATGCCGGGCCCTTGCAGCCCGATCGAGTTGAGCATGCCGCTCGGCGTCTCGGCCATCCGTGGCGTCGGCCGGCCGCTGCGCGGCTCGAGCTGGATCGACTTCGTCACGACGCCGCCGAGGGCGCTCAGGTCGTTGAACGGCGCGAGCTCGCGGCCGGCCGCGGCGCATCCGGACGCGGTGAAGACCGGATCCCCTACGTCGAGCCGGCCGAGGCTCGTGGACATGTCCACGTCGGCCGGCAGCGGGGCGTCGGTCGTCGTCCGGACCACGACGTCGCCCATCAGCGCGCCCCCGTCATCGTCGGCGCCGGCGGCGTCATCGCCGCGGCGCCGATCGCGTCGGCGGGCACCGCGCCGAGGGCGTCCCACCTGATCCGGTCACCGGCGAACACGGGGCCGTCGATGCACGACCTCGTCATCCTCGTCTTGCCGTCGTCGCCGATGACCGGAAGCACGCAGGTCATGCAGACGCCGACGCCACAGGCCATCGACTCCTCGACCGCGACCCGTACGGGAATACCGGCTCCCCCGTATGACTCACTCGCCACTCTCGTCACCGCTTCGAGCATCGCCATCGGGCCGCACGCGTAGATGACGTCCGCGCGGGTCCGCTCGATGACCTCGGGCAGTACGTCGGACACCCGGCCCTGGTCGCCGTACGAGCCGTCGTCGGTCGTGAACGCGACGCTCGCGGCCATCCGTTTCGCGTCGAGCGCGCCGAACAATCGCTCCGCGGTCGCGGCGCCGAGGACGACGTCGACGCGGCAGCCGCGTTTGCGCAGCGCGTCGGACAGGCTGAACAGCGGCGCCGCGCCGTACCCGCCGCCGACGAGCACGCAGCGCGCCGGTTCCTTCGGCAAGGCGAACGGGCGGCCGAGCGGCCCGACAATGTCGACGACGTCGTGCGGGCGCCGGCTCGCGAGCCACGCGGTGCCTCTGCCGGCGACCGAGAACACGAACTCAACCGTGCCGCCGTACACGCCGCGCTGCGCCACCTGGTAGATCGAGAAGGCGCGGCGCAGCAGCATCGCGCCGTCGTCGCCGCCGACCGCGAGGGCGACGAACTGGCCGGGTTGCGCCTGCTCGGCGATGCCGGAGGCGACGACGGTCATCGACCAGTACGCGCCGATCTGCTTGACCGAGAGCACCTCGCCCTGCACCTGCACCGGCGTCATTGGTCACCCGCCTTCCGCACTCTGCGAAATCCGAGCCGCGCGAATCCGTACGTGATGCTCCTGCAACGGCGCGACCCCGACCTCACCGCCGCGCAGCGCCTCGATGCCCTGCACGGCGGCGGCGAGGGCTTGCACCGTCGTCAGGCACGGTACGCCGCGCAGAACTGCGGCCGTCCGGATCTCGTAGCCGTCGAGGCGCGGGCCGGAGTTGCCGAACGGGGTGTTGACGATCAGGTCGACCTCGCCGGCGTGAATGCGGTCGATGACGGTCGGCTCCCCGTTCGGGCCGCGCCCCTCGCTGTTCTTGCGCACGACGGTCGCGTTGACGCCGTTGCGCCGCAGCACCTCCGCGGTCCCGTCGGTCGCGAGCACTTCGAAGCCGAGATCGGCGAGCCGCTTGACCGGGAAGACCAGGTGCCGCTTGTCCCGGTTGGCGACCGAGACGAACACGCGACCCTTCGTCGGCAGCGCGCCGTACGCGGCCTCTTGCGACTTCGCGAACGCGGTGCCGAAGCTGTCGTCGATGCCCATAACCTCGCCGGTCGAGCGCATCTCCGGCCCGAGCACGGTGTCGACGCCGCGGAAGCGCGACCACGGCAGCACCGCTTCCTTCACGCAGATCGGCGCGTCGAACGGCAGGTCGGCACCGTCGCCGCGGGGCAGCAGTCCTTCGTCGCGCAGCTGCGCGATCGTCGTGCCGAGCATGACCCGCGCGGCCGCCTTCGCGAGCGGTACGTCGGTCGCCTTGCTGACGAACGGCACGGTTCGCGACGCGCGCGGGTTGGCTTCCAGGACGTAGAGCACGTCGCCGGCAATCGCGAACTGCACGTTGAGCAGACCGCGCACGCCGACACCTCGTGCGATCGCTTCGGTCGCCTCGCGGATGCGGGCGATGTCCGCCCGGCCGAGAGTGATCGGCGGCAGCGCGCAGGCCGAGTCGCCGGAGTGGATGCCGGCTTCCTCGATGTGCTCCATCACGCCGCCGAGGAACAGCTCGGCACCGTCGTACAGCGCGTCGACGTCGACCTCGATCGCGTCGTCGAGGAACCGGTCGACCAGCACCGGATGCTCCGGGCTCACCTCGGTCGCGCGGTCGATGTAGCCGGCGAGATGGTCGTCGTCGTACACGATCTCCATGCCGCGACCGCCGAGGACGTACGACGGCCGGACCAGGACCGGGTAGCCGATCTCGTGCGCGATCTTTTGCGCCTCGGCGAACGAACGCGCGGTGCCGTGCTTAGGCGCGAGCAGGCCGGCCTCGTAGAGAACCCGGCCGAACGCGCCGCGTTCCTCGGCGAGGTGGATGGCCTCCGGTGGCGTGCCGACGATCGGTACCCCGGCGTCCTTAAGCCGTTGGGCGAGGGCGAGCGGAGTCTGCCCGCCGAGCTGCACGACGACGCCGGCCACGGTGCCGCTTCTCTGTTCGCTGGCGACGACTTCGAGAACGTCTTCGAAGGTGAGCGGCTCGAAGTACAGCCGGTCGCTGGTGTCGTAGTCGGTCGACACGGTCTCGGGATTGCAGTTGACCATCACGGTCTCGAACCCGGCGGCGGCGAGCGCGAAGCTCGCGTGCACGCAGGAGTAGTCGAACTCGACGCCCTGGCCGATCCGGTTGGGGCCGCTGCCGAGGATGAGCACCTTCGGCACGTCGCTCGGCTCAACCTCGTCCTCCTCGTCGTAGGAGGAGTAGTGGTACGGCGTGCGCGCGGCGAACTCGGCCGCGCACGTGTCGACCGTCTTGAAAACGGGTCGCACGTTCAATGCGTGCCGCAACCGGCGTACGTCGTCGTCGCGCAGGTCGCCGCGAATCGCGGCGACCTGCGCATCCGAGAAGCCGTGGCGCTTCGCACTTCTGAGCGTGTCTTCATCCAGCGTCGGCGCGGCTCGAAGCTCGGCTGCGACTTCGCACAACAACTGGAGTTGATCCACGAACCACGGGTCGACGCCGGTTGCGTCCGCGACCTCGTCGACGGTCACCCCGGCGCGCAACGACTGCACCAACCACTGCAACCGGCGGTCGTGCGGCCGGGACGCGTTCGTGAGCGCGGCCTGCCTGTCCGGCGGTGCCGTCGCGAAGTCGAGCTCCGCGCCTTTCGCCTCCAACGAACGGGTCGCCTTCTGCAGCGCCTCGACGAAGTTGCGGCCGAGTGCCATCACCTCGCCGACGCTCTTCATGTGCGTCGTCAGCGTCGAGTCGGCGCCGGGGAACTTCTCGAACGCGAAGCGCGGGATCTTCACGACGACGTAGTCAAGGCTCGGCTCGAAGCTCGCCGGTGTCTCGCGGGTGATGTCGTTGGGAATCTCGTCGAGGGTGTATCCGATCGCGAGCTTCGCCGCGATCTTCGCGATCGGGAAGCCGGTGGCTTTCGACGCGAGCGCACTCGACCGCGACACCCGCGGGTTCATCTCGATGACGACCTGCCGGCCGGTCTTCGGGTCGACCGCGAACTGGATGTTCGACCCGCCGGTCTCGACCCCGACCGCCCGGATGACCGCGAACGCCATGTCCCGCATCTGCTGGTATTCGCGGTCGGTCAGCGTCATCGCCGGCGCGACCGTGATGCTGTCGCCGGTGTGCACGCCCATCGGGTCGAGGTTCTCGATCGAGCACACCACGACGCAGTTGTCGTGCTTGTCCCGCATGACCTCGAGCTCGTACTCCTTCCAGCCGAGCACGCTCTCCTCGACCAGGACTTCGTGCACCGGGCTGGCGTCGAGACCGGCGGCGACCATCCGGCGCAGTTCGGTCTCGTCGTGCGCGAAGCCCGAGCCGGCGCCGCCCAACGTGAACGAGGGGCGCAGCACCACCGGATAGCCGAGTTTCTCAGCAACCGCAACGGCCGCGTCGACCCCGCGGACGAGTTCCGAACGCGCGTAGTCGGCGCCGATGTCTTTGCAGATCGCCTTGAACCGCTCGCGGTCCTCCCCCGCCCGGATCGCCTCGATCGACGCGCCGATGAGCTCGACGCCGTAGCGCTCGAGCACGCCACGCTCGTGCAACGCGACGGCGGTGTTCAGCGCGGTCTGGCCGCCGAGGGTCGCGAGCAGTGCGTCCGGCCGCTCGCGTTCGATCACCTTCTCGACGAACTCCGGCGTGATCGGTTCGACGTACGTCGCGTCGGCGAACTCCGGGTCGGTCATGATCGTGGCCGGGTTGGAGTTGACGAGCACGACCTCGTAGCCCTCCTCGAGCAGGACCTTGCAGGCCTGCGCGCCGGAGTAGTCGAACTCGGCCGCCTGGCCGATGACGATCGGCCCCGAGCCGAGCACCATGATCCGGGAGAGATCGTCCCTACGCGGCATCGCGGATCCTCTCCATGAAGCGGTCGAACAGGTACAGCGAGTCGTGCGGGCCGGGCCCGGCCTCCGGGTG
>JAICXQ010000057.1 GCA_025980325.1 Frankiales bacterium | reverse complement strand
GGTGCTCGGCGCGCCGTTCTACGTGATGGAACGCGTCGCGGGCCACATCGTCCGGGACACGCTGCCGGCCGGGTACGCCGACGATCCGGCGCAGCGGCGCGCGATCGCGGACGGCCTCGTCGACGTCCTCGCGGCGCTGCATGCGGTCGAGCCGGGCGACGTGGGCTTGGGCGACTACGGCAAGCCGGCCGGCTACCTCGACCGGCAGGTGAAGCGGTGGATCACCCAGTGGGAGTTCACCCGTCAGTTCGAGGAGGAGTCCGGCCCGGAGCTCGACCGGCTCGCCGCAAGGCTCGCCGAGCAGATGCCGGGGCAGCCGACCGGGCCGATCGTGCACGGCGACTACCGGTTGGACAACGTGCTGCTGGATCCGACCGAGCCGGGCCGGATCGCCGCCGTCCTGGACTGGGAGCTCTCGACGCTCGGCGATCCGCTCGCCGACGTCGGGCTGCTGTACGTGTACTGGCAGGAGGCCGGCGACGACGGCGCGCGGCAGGACTCGATGGCGGTGCCCTCGGTGACGATGCTGCCCGGCTTCCCGTCCCGACGGGATCTCCTCGATCGATACGCCGCCGCGACCGGGCGGGATCTCGCCGCGCTGCCGTGGTACGTCGGCTTCGGCTGCTTCAAGTTGGCGGTGGTCTGCGCCGGGGTTGCCGCCCGCGGCCGGGCCGGCGCGATGATCGGCGAAGGCTTCGTCGAGATGGCGGCGCGGATCGGGCCGCTCGTGCGCGTCGGGCACGCCGCGCTCGACGGCAAGCTCGGCTAGAAATTCTCGTCGTGCAAGGCGCTCAAGCCGGCCGCCGTTCCTGCCGAATCACAATGGTGTAATTCACCTGAGGAGGCTGGCATGGCGACTTCCCCCGTCATGACCTTGCTCGCCGCCGGCGTACCGCCGTCGTTGCTGTGCGACCTCGTCGCGCGCGGCGATCCGGAGTCCGCGGCGATCAATCTTGCCGAGCGCCCGCCGGGCGATCCGCTGCTGCTGGAGGTCGCACTGGAGGCGAACCGGCGAACACACGCCACGGCGCCTGCTTGACATACCAAAGCGTCGGCACGTCAAAAATTTGTCCGTAATCTCCGCAGCATGGCAATCCGGCGAGCGCTCGCGGTCGCGATCGCGCTGACGATGACGGTCAGCCCGGTCGCGTTCGCGAACGTCAGCTCGCCGGTCGCTTCGAACAGCACCACCACGCACCACGACACCGTCGAGGTCTGGCGGTTGCACCCGAACAAGCAGGCTGCACGAGCAGCACATTTCACGTTGCGCATCTCCGACGTCGACGCCGGCCGGCGCGGCGCGCTGATGGTGGTCGAGGACCGCCACATTCCCGTCACGCCGTTCGACACCGCGGGTGCGTACGGCTTCGCGTACGCCGAACTCGGCAACGACGACGACTACCCGCAGGTCTACGACAACCGTGACCACGTCGACTCGCCCGCGTGCCCGCTCCCGGCTTCGTGTCTCGGCCTCGGCCCGGCGCCGATCGACGAGGGTGCCTTGGAGTGGACCTTCCCGAAAGTGATCGACGGCCACGGCCGGCCGTACCCGTACGACTTCCACGACTTCTACGTCGGCGCGGTCAACGCGCACGTCACGATCACGCCGATCAGCCCGGGCTGGTCGGTGAGCCGGGCGAGCGGCGTCGACATGGTGCTGGTGCAGAACGACGACACGGCCGGGGGAGCCGGCGTAAGGGTCGCCAACTACACCGTCGAGCAGTTCGGCGGCGCGATCGCCGTCAAGACCCCGAACGCCGTGTGGTCGGAGGCGTTCGTCGGGCTGCCGTGCTCGAACGAGTTGGTGCCGAACCCGGTGCCGCAGACCCGGGCGACGTTCAGCGGGTTCACGTTTCCCTACGGCCGCCCGTCTATCCCGCTCGCGTGCGGCAGCCATGAGTTCGACGAGGCCATGGCGAGCGGGCCGACGACGTGGCGGTTGACCGGCCAACCGTCCGGCGGGCCCGGCGGCGCCGGTGACGTCACGCCGACGCAGAACCTCAACCGCATGGTCGTCCTCGTCGTCAATCGCCCCAAGCCGTCGACGCACCGCTAGTCGCTTCCCACAACCGCTCCGCGATCGAAAGGAACTCGGTGAGAAACCGCACCATCTCCAGAACATACCGTCTGAGCGCGATCCTGATGTCGCTGCTCGCGTTGTCGGCCACATTGTCCGTCGGCAACGCGTATGCCGACGTCACGGTGCCGCCGGTCGTCGCCATCGACGGGCTTCCCACCATCGACCCGACCGTGGCGTTGGACACGGCGAAGAAGACCGCGTGCACGCCCAAGGGGAGTGCCGACGACTTCGACACGTGGTCGGGCGAGCTGCGCGCTCAGGTCAACAACGATCCGCTCGGCCCGAAGATCCAGTACGTCTGGAACACGTTCGACGGCACGGCCGGCGACTTCGGTGCGTCCGCGATGGGCTGGGTGCCGGACACCGGGTGCGCGAAGGACATCCTCATCACGTCGCAGATCACCGACACCAGTGCCTCGCGCAGTTGCCAGGCGATCGTCCAGAGCCAGCCGGTCTCGGTGTACGGCCACGAGCACTGGGAGCTCGTGGACGGCACGAAGATCCTCGTCGCGATCAACCCGGACCCATTCCAGTTGCCGGTGACGTACTACGGGGACGACGGATCCAGCACCGACACCACGACGACGGTGAACGAGGAACTGCCCGCGGACAGCTCGCCCGACGGTGTCTCGCCGTACTGCATCCGCGCGTCGTCGGTGGTGACGGTGACGACGAACGGCTATTACGAGAACAACCTCGACGACTACGTCTGGTTCGCCTGCGAGCAGGACGAGTACCAGATCACCGCGACGCCGACCGGGCCGCGGATCCACTACGTCGACACGGTCACATGCTGAGCCGCCGGATTGCGGTCGTCGCCGCTGCCACGATCGCGGTGCAACTCGTGCCGTTGGCGGCGCACGCAGACGGACCGATCCCGATCGACGTGCTGACGGTGGCGACGCAAGCCGCATCGACATGCAATCTGTCGTCGCACTACCTGGTCGACTCGCCGTTGCGGGCTACCGCCGTATTGAAGGCGGACGGCGAGACCGATTTCGTCTGGCACGCGTCCGCGCAAGGCCACGTGTCGTCGACGGATTCGTGCGTCACCGGGATCATGATCAGCACGCAGTTGACCGATTCGACCCAGGTGCCGAACTGCCCACCGATGGTGCAGAGCCCAGCCGGCGACACCGTCAGCACTGATCCCTATACGTACCAAGGCAGCGGCAACGTCGACTACGAGGTCGACAACAACCTCGACTTCAGCGTGCCGTACTTCGACGCCCCCGGCACCCTGTCGTTGACGGAAGGTGCGGTGACGGACAACGGCGAGACCTACCCCGCGTCCGCGCCCGATGTCGCGCCGGTTGCGCTGTCCTGCGAGCGAGTGCGCTCGACCGTGACCGAGGACGACACGTTGTACTACGCGAACAGCCAGCACCAGTTCATCCCATACTGCACGCAACAGGTGACGTACGACTACGTCTCGACGCCGGCCGGGCCGCAGCAGGTCGGCGATCCGATCGTGGACTCCCTCACCTGCTGACCCGCGTGCGCGCGGGCGGCTGACCTCACTGCCACCAGTCTGTGACCCGGCTCCGAAAAAGTTCGGTTACGCGCGTAAGGAAGACGCGTTCTCGTCGGTATCTGAAGGGGAGTAGGTCCGTTCTCACGGAGAGGAGCCGGGAGATGGCCAACTGGAAGAGGGGTCGCACAGCGTTTATCGGTGTAGGAGCGATCACACTGATCGCGCTTGGAGTGTCACCCGCGTCAGCGCACTATGTGTATCAGGACGGCTTCACCTATGAGTCGTCCGATTTCAACCAGTGCGTGTATGGGTACGCGGAGTCTTCGCACGGCGAGTCCGGCAACGGATATATGGAGGGCGAGGTCGACGCCTTCAAGTCGTGGAACGACAGCGCCGGAGCGTCTGCGAAATACTCCGACTGGTTCTATGACCAGAAGTCCTCGTGGTGGTTCCAGATCGCGGGCGAGATGCGCGGCCCGACGATCTGCGGGGACGGCTACTACGGCACGCTCTCCGACGGCGACGTGAACAACGGCAATTGGCTCGCAGGCTCGATTTGGAGCGGCGGTCACAAGCTGCCCGCGTCGCCGTCGGTGAGTGATGGTTCAACTGGCGACGTCGGTAACCTGGACAACGCCTATACGAACCTCGACAAGACGCTCTCGGGCACCGACGGCGAAATCGGGACCGACAGCCTCGTCAACCCGGCCATCGGCGACGTCACCATCGCAGGCCCGGATGGAAACCCCGTCGTCAACCCGGCGACCGGACAGCCGTTCCTGGCGGACCTCAACGCGATGTCCACTCCACCGACGAATCTGCCCGGCAATGTCTTCGAGGTGGCGACCGACCTCGCCGGGAATCCGATAACTGTGATCAACCAACTTCCGACCGGGTTGAACGCCGGCCCGCGGTTGGGGCTAGCCGTTCCGGGTGGAGAGTTCTATATCGTTCCGACTCATGTCGCGGCGGAAGCACTCACCGGTGCGCCCTGACCACGCGTGGCGGCGCCTAGCCGCACTCGTGCTGCGCGCCGCCCTCGCCGGGGCCATCACGCTCGGAGCTGTCGCCTGCAACGACTCTCCACGTCGCAACGACTGCAAGAAGGCGGGAGTTTGCTTCCCCGGCGCAACGCCGCCGATCACACCTGCGTCAACGACGCCCTAACAAGCCACGCGCTAACGCAGGCCGACGCCGCCGTCGACGGCCCACACCTGACCGGTGGCGTACTTCGCCCGAACTGCGGCGAGCACCACCTCGGCGATGTCGTCGGGCTGGCCGGATCGGCGTAGCGGCGCGATCGCCTGCACTCCGGCGCGCACGTCGTCCCAGTCGGCCGTCCACGGCGTGTCGACGAGGCCGGGCGCGACCGCATTCACCCGCACCTGCGGGCCGACGGTGTTGGCGAGCAGCAACGTGAGGTGGTTGAACGCGGCCTTGCTGACGGCGTACGGGATCGACGAGCCGGCCGGCCGGATGCCGGCGAGTGACGTGACGTTCACGACGCAGCCGTCGCCGGATGCGCGCAGGTGCGGCATCGCCGCGACGGTCACCTGCCACGCGCCGACCACGTTGACGTCGTAGAGGCGGCGGAAGACCTCCGGCGTCGCCGCGTCGAAGTCGGCGTGGTCGATCCGTACCGTCGTGCCGGCGTTGTTGACCAGTACGTCGAGCCGGCCGAACCTCGCGACCGCCTCGCTCACCAACCGCGCGCCCTCGCCGTCGACCGAGACGTCGGCCTGCACGTAGTGCGCGATGCCGTCGCCGTGCCGACCGTTGAGTTCGGCGGCGAGTGCGTGTCCGGCCTCGACGGAGGACACCGAGTTGACGACGACGCGCATGCCCTCGGCGGCGAGCCGGCGTGCGACGGCGGCGCCGATTCCGGACGTCGAGCCGGTGACGAGTGCAACGGCGGTGGCCTGGTCGTTCACGAAAACCTCCACATTGGGGCGAACCGTCTCCCTACCATGAGGTGTGCCCGTGTCCCTGAGCAGGCGGGCCGGCGCTGTCGCGCTCGGTCTTGCCCTCGTCGTCGGCGCCGATGTCGGGGCCGCGGTGCGTGGGCATCAGGTCGTCGTCCATCGCGTCGTCGTCACGTCGGTCGCGGCCAAGCCGGTGCGCACACCCAACGCGACCGCGGCGGGCACCCTGCCGCAGCAGCGGGCTCAGCACACCGCCGACGACGAGGGGTTCGCCTTCCTCGATCCGCCCGGCGCGAACGGCGAAGTCGACCGTTGGGATCCCTGCGTGCCGATCCATTACGTCCTCGATGTGGAGATCGGCCCGGCGAGCGCCGCCAGCGACGTCGCATGGGCGTTCGCGCAGGTGTCGAAGGCGACCGGGTTGCGCTTCGTGTACGACGGACCGACGGCCGAGCAGCCCGACGACCGGCGGGTCGACGTACGGCACACGCGAGCCGGCTGGCGCTGGGCGCCGGTGCTGGTCGCGTTGGTCCCGGACTCGGTGTTCCACGGCAAGGGCCTGGAAGCCGACAAGGACGCCGTCGCGTATACCGACCCGAGGATCTACAGCGATCGGCAGGGGGACTCGCAGATCGTCAGCGCGCAAGTCGTCGTCGACGCCGACGACCTCACCGACGGCGGGCACTCGGACCCCGGCGCGCTCGGCCCGACGCTGCTGCACGAGTTCGGTCACCTCGTCGGCCTCGACCACGTGCACCGCTCCGGCGAGATCATGCAGGTCGACGGCGGCGGCGTGACGACGTACGGGCCGGGCGATCTGGCCGGGCTGCGTTACCTCGGCCGCGCGCACGGGTGCATCGCGGACCCCGCGCTGCCGACCGACTCCAAGGACTTCCCGCACTCGAAGTCTTAGACGCCGCCGCCGACGGTGACGCCGCCGTCGATCGTGACCGTCTCGCCGGTGATCCAGGACGCGTCGTCGCCGAGCAGGAAAGCGGCGAGCTTCGCGGTGTCCTCGGGCGTGCCGAGCCGCTTGAGCGGGTAGCGGGCGGCGACTTCGTCCTCGCGGTTCTCGTACAGCGCCCGGGCGAACGTGGTCTTCACGACGGCCGGCGCGATCGCGTTGACCCGTACCCGCGGACCCATCTCCTGCGCGAGCTGGCGGGTCAGGTGGATGAGTGCGGCCTTGCTCGCGTTGTACGCGCCGATCGGCGCGCCGGCGCGGATGCCGCCGACCGACGCGATGTTGAGGACGGCGCCGCCGTTGTCCTTCAGCCACGCGTGCCACACCTTTTGGGTCCAGGCGAGCGCCGCGACGACGTTGACCTCCATGACTTTGCGGACCGCGCCGAGGTCGGCGTCCATCAGCGGTCCGTACTGCGGATTGACCGCGGCGTTGTTGACGAGGAAGTCGAGCCGGCCGAACGACTCCATCGCGAGGTCGACCGCGGCCTGTTGATGCTGTTCGTCGTCGGCGCTGCCGCGAGCCGCGACGGCCCGGCCCTTGCCCTCGGGATCGAGTGCGTCGACCGCGGCGTCGAGTTCGTCTTCCTTGCGCGCGGTGAGGCAGACACTTGCGCCCCGGGCGACGAGCTCGGCGGCGATGCCGTAACCGATGCCGCGGGTGCCGCCGGTGACGAGGGCCGTCCGGCCGGTGAAGTCGCTGTCCACAGGTGCGGCACCATCCCCAGGTCGTGTTCGCGGGCTGCGGCGCTTCTCGGTTGCCGATGAGGATGGCGCCATGGAACCTCAGGTAACGATGACCGGAAATCTAGTGTCCGATCCCGTCCGCCGGGTCACCGCGTCCGGCGTCGTCGTCACTCGGCTGCGGATCGCATCCAACCACCGCAAGTTCGACCGCGACCGCGGCGAGTGGATCAGCGCCGATCCGGTCTACCTCGACATCAACTGCTGGCGGCAGTTGGGCGACAACGTCGCCGCGTCACTGAAGAAAGGCGACAGCGTCTTGGTCTCGGGCCGGCTGACCATGCGGGAGTACGACGACGCGAACGGCGGCGCGCGCCGCCAGTCGTATGCGGTCGAGGCGATCTCGGTCAGTCCCGACCTCTGCCGGTACGTCGCAATGCTCGGGCGGCCGGCCCGGGATCCGCAGTCGGTGACCGAGACGCCGGCTCCGGGGGCCGACGCCGAAGCCGCCGCCGACCAGTCCGAAGCGGCCGACGTCGTCACACCGTCCGCGGCCTGAGGCGTCCGTAGTCTTGCTCTATGGCGCAGTACATCTACACGATGCGCAACGTCCGCAAGGCCGTTGGCGACAAGGTGATCCTCGACGACGTCACACTGGCTTTCCTGCCCGGCGCGAAGATCGGTGTCGTCGGTCCCAACGGCGCGGGCAAGTCGACGGTGCTCAAGATCATGGCCGGCCTCGACATCGCGTCCAACGGCGACGCGTTGCTCTCGCCGGGATACAGCGTCGGCATCCTGCTGCAGGAGCCGCCGCTGGACGAGAGCAAAGACGTACGGGGAAATGTCGAGGAAGCGGTCAAGCCGATCCGCGACATGCTCGACCGGTTCAACGAGATCGCGGAGAAGATGGCGGTCGAATACACCGACGAGCTGGGCACCGAAATGGGTGTCCTGCAAGAGAAAATCGACCACGCGGGCGGTTGGGATCTCGACAACCGGCTCGACCAGGCGATGGACGCGTTGCGGACGCCGCCGGGCGATGCCGACGTGTCCGTGCTCTCCGGTGGCGAGCGCCGCCGGGTCGCGCTGTGCAAGCTGCTGCTCGAAGCTCCCGACCTGTTGTTGCTCGACGAGCCGACGAACCACCTCGACGCCGAGAGCGTGCAGTGGCTCGAGCAGCACCTCGCGCAATATCCCGGCACGGTGCTCGCGGTGACCCACGACCGGTACTTCCTCGACAACGTCGCCGAGTGGATCCTCGAGCTCGACCGCGGCCGGGCCTACCCCTACGAGGGCAACTACACGACCTACCTCGACACCAAGGCGTCGCGGCTCAAAGTCGAAGGACAGAAGGACGCGAAGCGCAAGCGCGAGATCGAGCGCGAACTCGAATGGGTGCGCAGCAACCCGAAGGCGCGCCAAGCCAAGAGCAAGGCGCGGCTCGCCCGGTTCGACGAGCTCGTCGCGGAGGCCGAGCGGCACAAGCCGCTCGACTCCGACGTCATCCAGATCCCGCCGGGGCCGCGTCTCGGCACGACGGTGATCGAGGCCAACGGCCTGACGAAGGGCTTCGGCGACCGGGTCCTCATCGACGGGCTGTCGTTCTCGCTGCCGCCGGGCGGCATCGTCGGCATCATGGGCCCGAACGGCGTGGGCAAGACGACGCTGTTCAAGACGATCGTCGGCGAAGAGCAGCCCGACGGCGGCGCGGTGAAGATCGGCGAGACCGTGCAGATCTCCTACGTCGATCAGAGCCGGTCGGGCCTCGACCCGAAGAAGACGCTGTGGCAGGTGATCTCCGACGGCCTCGACTACATCAAGGTCGGCAAGACCGAGATCAACAGCCGCGCGTACGTCGCGTCGTTCGGGTTCAAAGGACCGGACCAGCAGAAGCCGGCCGGTGTCCTGTCCGGTGGAGAGCGCAACCGGCTCAACCTGGCGCTCACCCTCAAGGCCGGCGGCAACGTGTTGCTGCTCGACGAGCCGACGAACGACCTCGACGTCGAGACGCTGCGTTCGCTCGAAGACGCGCTCGAGGAATTCCCCGGCTGCGCGGTCGTGATCAGCCACGACCGGTGGTTCCTCGACAAGGTCGCGACCCACATCCTCGCCTGGGAAGGCACCGAGGACGAGCCGGGCAGGTGGTTCTGGTTCGAAGGCGGTTACAGCGACTACGAACGCAACAAGGTGGAGCGCCTCGGCGAGGAGGCTGCTCGCCCGCACCGGGTCACCTACCGCCGCCTAGGCCGCGACTGATCCCGGGGCTCGGGCCGGCGCCGGCGGCGTGCTCGTCGGGTTGTCTCCCGACTTGTCAGCAGGTGAGGGGGCTATAGCCACCCCTGCTGCTGACAGGTACGGCGATGCCGCGCGGAGAGTTTCGCGGATTCGCCGAGCCGCGCATTCGGACGCGAGTTGGCGCACAATTGTCTGACCTTGCTCGACGTATCCCAGCCTGAGGAGCCGCCGTGACCGAGCCCGTGGCCGACGTCGGCCCGCCGCCGCAACCGCAGCCGGAGCAGCAGCCGCAGCTCCCGCCGCAAACCCAGACCGGCCGGTTCGGCGTCGGCCTGCTCGCCGCGATCGTGGCCGCGGTGATCGGCGGGATCATCTGGGCCGTCATCACCGTGACCAGCAATTACCGGATCGGCGTCGTCGCGGTCGGCATCGGCGTTCTGGTGGGGCTCGCGATCGACCGGTTCGGCGGCGGCGACCGCCGGCTGCCCGCCGCCGGTGCGGTGATCGCGCTGCTCGGCTGCCTGCTCGGCGACCTGTTCGCCGACGCGCACATCAACGCGAAGTATTTCGGCAGAAGCATCTTCAATGAGTTCGGGCGCCCGCACGAACTGTGGAATTACTACACCAACCATTTCCGCGCCTTCGACGCCGTCTTCTACGCGATCGCCGCGTACGAGGGCTACCAGTTCGGCCGCCGCGGCGTACGGCGTGCGCAAGCAGCGGAGGCCGCGGCCCTCATGCCCGCTCCCGCGCCCGAGCCGAGCACCCCGAGCGACACGTCGATTGCGCCGTAGCGGACGTCTGTGTCCGACATCCCGCAACTGCCGCCGGAGCCGCCGCCGATCGGCGTTGCTCCGCAACAACACGACCCACGGCTCGACGACCGGCTCGGGCCGCGGATCAAGCGCGCGCTCGCGCCGCTCGCCGCCATCGGCGCGTTCTTTGCGAAGTTCGGCGCCATCCTGGTCAAGCTCAAGGCCTTCACCGTCGTCGGCTCGATGGCCATCTCGATCGCGGCGTACGCGAGCCTGTGGGGCTGGACGTTCGCGGTCGGCTTCGTCGGGCTGATCTTCGTGCACGAGATGGGCCACGTCGTGGCGCTGCGCCGCCGGGGGGTGCGCGCCGGCGCGCCGGTCTTCCTGCCGTTTCTCGGCGCGTTCGTGAAGATGAAGGAGTCGCCGCGCAGCGTGTTCGTCGAGGCCGAGACCGCGCTGGCCGGCCCGTACACCGGCACGGTCGGGGCGTTCGCGGTCCTGCTCGCCGGCAACGCGAACGGGTCGGCGATGCTGCGCGACCTCGCGTTCACCGGCTTCCTGCTGAACCTGTTCAACCTGCTGCCGGTGCTGCCGCTCGACGGCGGCCGGGCCGCGGCGGCGCTGCATCCGGCGTTCTGGGCGGTCGGGCTCGTCCTGCTGCTCGGTTACGAGGTCTACCGGCCGAGCCCGATCATCCCGATCATCCTGATCCTCGGCGGCATCGAGATGTACCGGCGCTGGCGCGGCCGGCAGACCGCCGAGGCGCGCGCGTACCACGCCATGTCGCCGCGGCAACGGGCGTGGGTCGCGCTCGCCTACGTGTTCCTCATCGTCGTCCTGCTGTTCGCGGTGCACACGACGTACGTCCGCCGCACCCTCTGAGCCGCTCGCTCGTTGATCGACGTAGCAGGAGCCGGCCGGAGCACGTCGAAGTCGCCCCGGGACGGCCGGATCGGCCCAGCCACGCGTGCCCTGGAAGGACACACCCCATGCAGCGAACGCTCGCCCGCCGTGCCGCCCTGGTCATGAGCCTCGGAGTTGCCGTCGCCGCGCCGATATCGGCGTTCGCGACCGGGCACACGACCGCGGCGCCTGCGGCGTTCAAGGCCTACCAGGTCCTCTCCGGCGGCAACGCGATCGCGACCGGCGGCGAGCCGTCGATCGGCTACGACACGAAGCGGGACGCGATCGTGTACGGCGCGGACCAGCATGAGACCCAGATGGTCTTCAAGGACAGCTCGCGCGGCACCAGCGTCAGCCAGAAGGACGTCAGCGCCCCTACGGCGTCGGTGACGACCCTCGACGCGATCACCTTCACCGACAAGTACACCGGCCGGACGTTCGACTCCCAGCTGCTCGGCGGGTGCAGCGCGATGTCCTACACCGACAACGCGGGCGCGAGCTGGACGCCGACGAGCGGTTGCGGACCGGTCGTGTTCCTCGACCACCAGAGTGTCGGCGGCGGCCCGTTCCACGCCCCGCTCCCGGCCGGCGCGGCCTACCAGGACGCGGTCTACTACTGCGCGCAGAACGGCTTCAACGCCAGTTGCGCGATGAGCCTCGACGGCGGCCTGACGTTCGGCCCCGGCCAGTACATCTCGAACACTCCCGCCAACGACGTCGGTGACACCGACCCGCAGCGTGCGGCGGAGGGCGGCGGCTGCTCGGGCTTGCACGGCCACATCCGGGTCGGTCCGGACGGCACGGTGTACGTCCCGCTCAAGGGCTGCGGTGGCACGCCGACCGCGAACAACCTCACCAACTCGGAGTACTTCGGCGGCGCGCCGGCGGTCAGCGTCAGCAAGGACAACGGCGCGACGTGGACCATCCACATGGTGCCCGGCGCGCACAACCCGGACGAGAGCGACAACGCGGTCGACGTCGACAAGGCCGGCCGCCTGTGGATGACGTGGGAAGACGGCACCAACCCGGACATCAACTCCTACGGCACGAACAGCTCCGAGCGGGTCGCGTACTCCGACGACGAGGGCACGCACTGGAGCAAGCCGATCGACCTCTCGACGATGGTCGGTGTGCACAACGTGCAGTTCCCCGAGATCATCGCCGGTGACAAGGGTCGGGTCGCGGTCGCCTTCATCGGCACCAACGCGATCGGCAACGACCAGCACATGAAGTTCAAGGGCCCGGACGGCAAGCCGGCCGTGTGGCACCTCTACGTGTCGATGACCTACGACAACGGCAAGCACTGGACCACGATCAACCCGATGCCGAACGACCCGGTCCAGCGCGGTTGCGTGCTGATGGAGGGACTGTCCAACAAGACCGCGCAGGACCCGCTGCTGTGCGACCAGCGCAACCTGCTCGACTTCAACGACATCACGATGGACAACCACGGCCGCGTGTACGTCGCGTACACCGACGGTTGCTTCACGAACTGCATCACCGACCGCAACTACTGGTCGAAGGACCACGTGAAGGTAGGCGCGAACACCGTCACCGACGACCGCGACATGGTGCTGCGGCTGTCGGCCGGCAAGGGCCTGATCGCGAAGTACGACGGCAAGCTCGGCAAGGTCCCGGGACACTCGAACGGCATGACGACGTCAGTCGTGTTCGTGCTGCCGGTCGCGGCCGCCGTCGCCGTACGCCGCCGCCGCGCCTTCTGATCCTCGGTTCGCGCAGGCGGTCGACGGTCGACGTCTCGCACTAGAAGGCGACGCGGCAGACTCGACGTCGTGCGCTGGGATCCGGCCGTCTACAACCGTTACGCCGACGAGCGCGGCCGGCCGTTCGTCGAACTGCTGGCCCGCGTCCGGGTCGAGTCGGCGACCGCGGTCGCCGACCTGGGCTGCGGCCCCGGCAACTTGACCGCGATGCTCGCCGCGCGCTGGCCGGTCGCCGACGTCGTCGGGGTCGACAGTTCGGCGGACATGGTCACGGCAGCGGGGGAGTACGCCGGCGATCGGCTGCGCTTCGTCTGCGCGGACCTGGCCTCGTGGCAGCCCGACGGTCCGGTCGACGTCGTCGTCGCGAACGCGGCCCTGCACTGGGTGCCGGGGCACGTCGACCTGCTCGCGCAGTTCGCCCGGTGGCTGCGGCCCGGCGGGGCGCTCGCGTTCCAGGTGCCGGACAACTTCACCGAGCCCTCGCACACGTTGCTGCACGATCTGCGGGTGTCGCCGCGGTGGCGCGAGCAACTCGCGGCGGGCGCCGACCGCACCGCCGGTGTCGAGCGAGCGGAGCGCTACCTCCGCGCCCTCGTCGACGCCGGGCTGGACGCCGACGTATGGCAGACCGAGTACCTGCACGTGCTCCCGGGCGACGACGCCGTACTGAACTGGGTACGCGGGACCGCGCTACGGCCGGTGTTGTCGGCGCTGGACGCCGACGAGCAGGACGAGTTCGTCGCGTCGTACGCGGAGGCGCTGCGCGCGGCGTACCCGAAGCAGGAGTTCGGGACGGTCTTCCCGTTCCGCCGTACCTTCGCGGTCGGGCACTTGGGTTCCTAGGCGTTGACCAGCATGTCGGCGGCGCGGACCAGGTAGTCCCAGAGCACCGCGTCGGCGTCGGGGGCGAGGGTGAGGTCGTCGAGGGCGGCGCGCATGTTCGCCAGCCACGCGTCCCGGGCGGCGACGTCGATGCGGAAGCCGGCGTGCCTCGCCCGCAGCCGGGGATGACCGCGCACCTGCGAGTACGTCCTCGGCCCGCCCCAGTACTGCTCGAGGAACAGCTGCAGCCGCTGCGCCGAGTCGTGCAGGTCGTGTCCTTCGTAGAGCGGCAGCAGCACCGGGTCGTGCGCGACCCGGGCATAGAACCCGCTGACGAGATCCTCGAATGCCCGGTGCCCGCCGACGGCATCGAAGAACGTCGGCGCGTCGTCGACGCCTTCGAGGTTGATCGGCTGCGGCCCGGTCACGTTGCCATTGTCCGGCGGGGCCGTCAGCGGATGATGCGCCGGGCACCCCAGTAGTCCGACCAGCCGGCGAGCGGAGTGAGCCGGACGCTGCTGCCGGTGTGCGGCGCATGCAGCACCAGGCCGCGGCCGACGTAGATGCCGACGTGGTGGATGTTGGCGCGCGCGCCGGTACCGAAGAAGACCAGGTCCCCGGGCCGCAGGTGCTGGCGGCTGACCGGTGTCCCTAGGCGGGCCTGGTCGGCGGCGTCGCGCGGCAGGGTGACCCCGGCGGCCTTGAACGCGACGTAGGTGAGGCCGGAGCAGTCGATGCCGTAGCGCGACATCCCGGCCCACAGATAGGACACGCCGAGGTAGTGGCGGGCGACGGTGAGGGCCGTCGTGACCGAGTGCCGGCCGGCCTTCGGTGCGCCGATCCGCTTGCCGGACAGCTGCACGCTCGGGATGAAGCCGATGATGCCGCGGGGGAACGCGCCGCCGGTCTGCGGCTCCAGCCGGATGAGGCTCCATCCCCGGCCGGATCCCAGTACGGCGACGCGGTCGCCGTGCAGGGCCTGGGTCATCAGCCGGCCGTCGAGATCGAGACGCTCGGAGACGGTGAGCCGGTGGGCCCACAGGCGCATGTTCGGCTTGGCGGTCAAGGTGATCCGGTCGATGCGCCGCGGCGAGGATCGCTTCTCCCAGACGTTCGCCACGGCCGGCCGGACCCACGCGTAGTGGACCGGCTTGGGCCTGGGCCGCGGTTTCGTGGTCGACCCCACGGTCGAGCGCGAGCGCTGGGTGGCCGTGGCGTGCCGCGTGGCGACGGCGGCGGCCGAGGTCTGGACCGCTGACGGGTGGCTCGCGTCGGTGACGGCGATGGCTGTGGCGTCGGCGGCGACGATCAGCACGGCCGCGGACAGGATGAGCGCCCGCCGGGTGCCGCCGCCGACACCGCGCGCACCGCCGGTTGCGGATCGTCGTGGGCGCTCGGCGAGTCGTCGCCAGGTGTCGTCGAGGCGGGGTCCCCCCATGGAACCCACGGTAGGAAGCCGACGCCGGGCCGGTCCGGTGAATTGTCCGAATGTCACCGCGCCGCTAGGTGGGCTCTCGACGTGGGCAGCGCACCGACTTTGCTCGACTTTCGCTGGTGGCTGTGCCCAGGTCGAGCGTGCGTCCGCCGCCGCCGACCGCAAAGGCCGAGCAAAGTCGGGACGGGTGCAGCGCTGCGGGTCCTGGCCGGTGTTCGCGTCGCGACGTGCGAGATCGGCGCTGATCGGCGACACTAATGATCGGGAGGGCAGGTGGCGCACGCGCTGGTCTTGAACGCGACGTATGAGCCACTCTGCGTCGTCTCGTCCCGGCGCGCACTCGTGCTCATCCTGGCCGGCAAGGCGATCGCGGTGGAGTCCAGCGACACGGTTCTGCACAGCGAGCGCGCGGCGTTCCGGGTCCCGCTCGTCGTACGGCTGACCCGCTTCGTCCGGGTGCCGTACCACGGCCACGTGCCGCTCACCCGGCGCGCGGTCTTCGCCCGCGACGGCGGGCGGTGCGTCTACTGCGCGTCGCCGGCCACCAGCCTCGACCACGTGATCCCGCGCAGCCGCGGCGGCGAGCACACCTGGGAGAACGTCGTCTCCTGCTGCCGTCGCTGCAACCACGCGAAGGCCGACCGAGGCATCGCCGAACTCGGCTGGCGGATGCACCGCTCGCCGCGCGCGCCGACCGGCCCGTCGTGGCGCGTGCTCGGCACCGGGCGGATGCACCCGCAGTGGCGGGCCTACCTCCCAGGCCTCGATCTGAGCCTCGACGAACCAGCGAGCGCTTAGCCGGCGGCCGCGCTCGCCGTCCCGAACATCGTTCGGTTATCGTGCGCGCATGAGTGAACTGCACGACCTGACGATGCTCGAGCAGGCTGCCGCGATCCGCCGCCGCGAGATCTCTCCGGTCGAACTCGTCGACCACTACCTCGACCGGATCGAACGGCTCAACGACACCGTCGGTGCGTTCGTTCACCTCGCGCCGGACCAGGCCCGGGCCGCGGCGAAGGACGCCGAGAGCGCGGTCACCAGCGGTGGCGACCTGCCGCCGCTGCACGGCGTACCGACCGCGATCAAAGACCTCTACCTGACCGCGGACATGCCGACGTCGTTCGGCACCGGCGCGTTCGCCCCGATGGAGCTCGGCATCGACGAGTTCTTCGTCACCAAGCTGCGCGCGGCCGGCACGATCAGCCTCGGCAAGACCGCGACGCCGGAGTTCGGCGCGCC
>JAICXQ010000097.1 GCA_025980325.1 Frankiales bacterium | reverse complement strand
TACATGTTCTCGATGATCAAGACGTTCCGCGACCGCGGCGCGGAGTTCATGCTGCCGGACCGCAACAGCGTGACGATGACGGTGCCGTTCATGCGCGCCTACACCGAGTTGCTCGTGCAGACGTGTCACAAGCGCGAGGCGTTCGCGATGGGCGGCATGGCCGCGTTCATCCCGAGCCGCAAGGACCCGGAGGTCAACGAGCAGGCGCTGGCGAAGGTTCGCGCGGACAAGGAACGCGAGGCGAACGACGGCTTCGACGGCACGTGGGTGGCACACCCGGATCTGGTCGCGACGGCGATGGCCGAGTTCGACAAGGTGCTCGGCGACAAGCCGAACCAGATCGACCGCAAGCGGCCCGAGGTCGTGGTGACCGCCGACCAGCTCTTGGCGGCGAACGAGACGCCGGGCGACATCACCAGCGGTGGCCTGCGCACGAACGTCGACGTCGGCATCCGCTACATCGAGTCGTGGTTGCGCGGCAACGGCGCGGCCGCGATTCACAACCTCATGGAGGACGCCGCGACGGCCGAGATCTCGCGGTCGCAGGTGTGGCAGTGGGCGCACAACGACGCGAAGCTCGCCGACACCGGCGAGACGGTGACGGCTCAACTGGTGCGCAGCGTCGCCGACGACGTCACCGCTGCGATCAAGTCGGAGATCGGCGAAGACACCTACGACAGCGGCCGGTGGAAGGAAGCGCGCGACATCTTCGAAGAGGTCGCGCTCGCCGACGACTTCGTGACGTTCCTGACGTTGCCCGCCTACGACCGCCTGGACTGAGCTCGACCTCGGTAGCGCCGGATCGCGTCGTTGACGATAATCGCGACTAAATCCAACGATCTGGAGATCTCGATGCGAACTCGACTTGCTGTCTCGGCCCTCGTTGCTTTCGGCGCGGCCGTGGGCACCACCGCAGTTCCTGCGGCTACCTCGGTGTCCGCGGACGGCCCCGTCATCGTCCGCGTCGGTGAGCCGCCGGAGGGCTGCCCGTTCCAGTACACCGGTGTGCGTGAGACCTTGCCGGTGGTGGATGGCGTCGAGGTGTGCGTGATCCTCCCGGCGCACGAGTAGAAGCCTCCTGCTCGTTGAGTGCGACGACGTCGGCCTTGCCCGGGGCCGAGAATCCCGGAAACGTCGCACTCGACGGGCTCGCGCGCGAGTTCGTCGCTGCGCTCGGCCCGGCCGCGGTCGTCACCGACCGCGTGCAGTTGCGGACCTATGAGTGCGACGGCCTGACGGCGTACCGCTGCATTCCCGGGCTGGTCGTGCTGCCCGAGACCGCCGAGCAGGTCGGGTACGTCGTCCGGCGCTGCGCGCAGTCGTCCGTCCCGTTCGTCGCGCGCGGTGCCGGGACCGGCTTGTCCGGCGGCGCGCTTCCGGTCGCGACCGGTGTGCTGATCGTGTTGTCGCGACTCACCGCCGTCCGCAATGTGTCGGTCGACGACGAGCGCGTCGTGGTCGAGCCCGGGGTGGTCAACCTCGACGTCAGCCGTGCCGTCGCCGCCGACGGGTACTTCTACGCACCGGACCCGTCGAGCCAGCAGGTCTGCACGATCGGCGGCAACGTCGCGGAGAACTCCGGCGGCGCGCACTGCTTGAAGTACGGGTTCACCGCGCACCACGTCACCGGTCTCGAGGTCGTGCTGCCCGACGGTTCGGTGTCGCGCTTCGGCGGCCTTGCGCCGGACCCGCCGGGCTACGACGTGGTCGGCGCGCTCGTCGGCAGCGAGGGCACGCTCGGCATCGTCACCGAGGTGACCGTGCGCGTCGTCGCCGTACCGGAGCGGGTCGAGACGGTGCTCGCCGGCTTTCGGTCGATGGACGACGCGGGCGAGGCCGTGAGCGCGATCGTCGCGGCCGGTGTCCTGCCGGCCGCGGTCGAGATGATGGACACGCTGTCGATCGAAGCCGCCGAGTCCGCCGTCGCGTGCGGTTATCCGGCCGGCGCGCAGGCGGTCCTCATCGTCGAGCTCGACGGTCCGGCCGCCGAGGTCTCGGCCGAGTTGGCCGAGGTCGAGGCGATCTGCGAGCGGGCCGGCGCGTTCGAGATCCGCGTCGCGCGCGATGCCGACGACCGCGTCGCCATCTGGCGCGGGCGCAAGTCCGCGTTCGCCGCGATGGGCCGGATCAGCCGCGACTACATCGTGCAGGACGGCGTGGTCCCGCGCACGTCGCTGCCGCAAGTGCTGCGCGATATCGCTTTGCTGTCGGCCGAATCCGGCATCCGGGTCGCGAACGTCTTCCATGCCGGCGACGGCAACCTGCACCCGCTGGTCCTGTTCGACTCGACCCGGGGCGAGACCGCCGCGGCCGAGGCGGTGTCCGAACGCATCCTCGAGTTGTGCATCGAACACGGCGGCTCGATCACGGGCGAGCACGGCGTCGGCAACGACAAGAAGAAGCACATGGGCCGGATGTTCACCGAGGTGGATCTCGACGTCATGCAGCTCGTCCGCTGCGCCTTCGATCCGCAGAGTCTGTGCAACCCCGGTAAGGTGTTTCCGACCCCGCGACTGTGCGGCGAGCGGCCGGGTCGCCGTACCGGCGTGCATCCGGTACAGGCCGCGGGGCTCGGCGAGGTCTTCTGACGTGCCCACGGTTGCTCCGGCGACGATCGACGACCTCGCCGCCGCAGTTCGTGACACCGCTCCGTCGTCGATTGCGGTGCGCGGCGGTGGCTCGAAGCGCGATTGGGGCGGTGTTGCGGAAGTCGCCGAGCTGGAGGTGTCGACGGCCGCTCTCGACCGGATCGTGGAGCACGCCGACGGCGACTTCGTCGTCACGGTGCAAGCCGGCGCGCGCCTTGCCGACGTGCAAAATGTGTTGGGATCCAAGGGACAGTGGCTCGCCCTTGACCCGCCGGAGGCCGGCGCGACGATCGGCGGAATCGTCGCGACGGCGGCATCCGGCCCGCGCCGCCTGCGCTTCGGCACCCCACGCGATCTGCTGATCGGCGTCACCGTCGTACTCGCCGACGGGACGGTCGCGCGATCGGGCGGCAAGGTGGTGAAGAACGTCGCGGGCTACGACCTGGGCAAGCTGTTCTGCGGCGCGTTCGGCACGCTCGGTGTCATCGCGCAGTGCACGTTCCGGCTGCATCCGTCGCCGCGTGCGATCCGTTGCGTCTCCGTACCGCTCGACGATCCCGGCGATGCCGTCCGGTCGTTGCGCCGCAGCCCGTTCCGGCCCAGCGCGATCGAGTACGACGGCACCCGCCTGTCGATCGTCGTGGAAGCGTTCGAGTCGGCGGCGGATGCGCAGGCCGAGCAGATCCGCGCGCTCGTCGGCGGCGAGGTGAGCGCTGCGGTGCCGGAGCAGTTCGGCGCGCGGCCATGGCGGTCGGGCGAAGTCGGGTTGAAGGCGACCTTTCGCGTCGGCGCGCTGTCGCCGGCGCTTGCGCTCGCGCGCGGGTTCCGGCTGTCGGCGCATGCGGCGAGCGGTGTGCTGTGGCTCGGCGGTGCCGTCGATGCGGGCGTCCTCGACGAGTTACGTGCCGGGTTCGCGGCGTACGACGGTTCGGTGGTCGTCGTCGCGGCTCCGGACGGGATGAAGCGGAAGCTGGACGTGTGGGGGCCGGTGCGCGGCGTCGAAGTGATGCGCCGGATCCGCGACCAGTTCGATCCGGATCGGCGGATGAACCGGGGTGTGCTCGATGCCGTCTGAGGGCGCGTGGGACGAACGCCATCCGCCGCCGACCGAGCTGCTGGACGACTGCGTTCACTGCGGCTTCTGCTTGCCGACCTGCCCGACGTACGTGCTGTGGGGCGAGGAGATGGACTCGCCGCGCGGTCGCATCTACCTGATGGCCGAGGGCCACGACGGCGAGCCGTTGAGCGAGCCGATGGTGACGCATTTCGATCGTTGCCTCGGCTGCATGGCATGTGTGACCGCGTGCCCGTCCGGTGTGCAGTACGACCGGCTGATCGAGGCGACCCGCGCTCAGGTCGAGCGGCGCTTCCCTCGGTCGGCGCGGGAGCGGGCGTTGCGATCGTTGGTATTCAAGACTTTTCCGTACCCACGCCGGCTGCACGCGTTGCGTCCGTTTCTGCGCGCATACCAGAAGAGTGGGCTGCGGCTGCCGCTGCCGGCCAAGCTCACGGCGATGCAACGGTTGCTCCCGCCGTTGGGTCCCGCGTCGCCGGTGGCGGAGCTCACGCCGGCGCGTGGGCCGCGGCGCGCACGAGTCGGGATGTTGCTCGGCTGCGTGCAGCGCGAGTTCTTCGCCGACGTGAACGCGGCGACCGTACGGGTGCTCACGGCTGAAGGTTGCGACGTCGTCGCGCCGTCGGTGCAGGGGTGTTGCGGTGCGCTGTCGCTGCACATGGGTCGCGAGGACGAGGCGGTGCGGTTTGCGAAGCGGTTGATCGCGACGTTCGAGCCGCTCGGTCTCGATGTGATCGTCGTCAACGCGGCCGGGTGCGGATCGGCGATGAAGGACTACGGCTGGCTGCTGCGCGACGAAGCTGGGTGGGCGTCGCGCGGCGCCGCGTTTTCGGCGAAGGTACGCGATGTCAGCGAGTGGCTGGTCGAGCTCGGCCCGGGCGCAACGCGCCACGCACTCGACGTCTCGGTCGCGTATCACGACGCCTGTCACCTCGCGCACGCGCAACGGATCACGAGCGCGCCACGCGAGCTATTGCGCGCGATCCCCGGTGTCGAGATTCGTGAGATCGAGGAGGCGGCGATCTGCTGCGGCTCGGCGGGCGTCTACAACCTCTTGCAACCGCAAGCCGCTGGTGAGCTTGGCGCCCGCAAGGCCGCGAACGTCGCCGCTACCGGCGCCGATGTGTTGGTGACCGCCAACCCCGGCTGCCTCATGCAGATCCGCACTGCTCTCGCCGATCGCGGCATCCCGATGCGCCTGGCGCACATCGTCGAAGTGCTAGACGCCAGTATCCGCCGCGATCCAACACTGCTCGGGCCATGAGAATCTTGGCGTTGCTACAGCTCCATCACGTCGTCGTCGCGGGTCGGCCTGGTGAGCTTCATCTTCTTTCCGGGATCCGGCAACGTCGGCCGTTGTGACGTTGGCTCCGCCGGCGTCTCGGCCGGAGCCTCGACCGACGGCTGCTCTTTATCGTTGGTGGCCACCGTTCGGCCTCCCGCCTGGATCATGTCCGCCAGGTCCGCGCTCGGTCGGGCGCGGACCTTCACGCTTTTCCGGTTTCATCGGATCAGGCAGCTGAGGTCTCGTCGCCGGGGGCGGCTGCTGGGGTGGCTGCTGGTTCGGCTGCTGCGCCATGGTCATCACCCCAGAAGGTCGATCAGCCACGAGACAATCGAGACCACCAACAGTGTGGCCGCCAGTCTCGCGGCAGGAAGACCCAGATGCACAAGATCATCAGGAGCGCGAAGGATGCCAGCGCGAACCAGGTGGCCACGTGCGGATGACGGCCCTTGCTGTGAACCAGTCCACCGAGGACCGAGGTCACTACGGAAGCGGCGGCGAGCAGCTGGCCGGCCCTACTGCGGGCGCTCTCGAGCGCAGCTTGTTGAGTCTCGATCGCGCGCAGTGACTCCCTATATACGAGCTCAAAGCGGGCGTCCACCTGCCAATCGTGTCATTCCTTGCATTCAGAAGCTGACCACCGGTCGCCTGCGCCACGTCGGGCCCGCGAGTTTGGATCGGTCGGCCGCGAGGAATCGGACATTCGGGCGTAGTCCTCAGTAGCAATGGGGGACGTCGTCTCGGAGAGGAAACCAGCATGCCCTCGAAGGCTCGCCTCGCGCTCGCCGCCGTCGCCGCTGCCGCAACCGCCACCACGATGGCGTTGCCGGCACACGCGGTGACAACACTGGACAACGCCGGCAAGGTCCTCGACGCCGCGCATCCGTGGCGGCACGGCATCGTGCCGACCGTCGACGGTGCAAAGAACGCCACGCTGAGCTTGCCGATCGGACTCAACGTTCTCACCCAGCTCACCTACGGCGGCGGCAACAGCGGCGTCGGCGTGACGACCGGCGCGCCGAAGGTCTACCTCGTGTTCTGGGGCAACCAGTGGGGCAGCGCCGGCACGAACGCGAAAGGTGACACCACACTGTCCAACGATCCGGGCGGCGCCGCGCCGGTCGTGCAGGAATTCTTCAAGGGCCTCGGCACCAACGGCGAGGGCTGGTCGAAGGTCATGACGCAGTACTGCGAAGGCGTCTCCAGCGGCGCGAGCAGCTGCCCGAGCACCGCCGCGCACGTCGGCTATCCGACCGGCGGCGCGCTCGCCGGTGTCTGGTACGACAACAGCGCACCGGCACCGGATCAGGCCGCGCAGGGCCAGCTCGGGCAGGAAGCCGTCGCCGCGGCCGCGCACTTCGGCAACACGACGGCGGCGTCCAACCGCGACGCGCAGTACGCGATCCTCTCGCCGACCGGCACCCACCCCGACGGGTTCAACACGTCGAGCACGAACTGGTGCGCGTGGCACGACTGGACCGGCGACGTCGGCGTCAGCTCGCCGTACGGCGGTCTCGCGTTCGCCAACGATCCGTACCAACTCGACATGGGCGCGAGCTGCGGGCAGAACTTCGTCAACGGCGGTTCGGCCGGCACGACGGACGGTTTCACCATCGTCTTCGGGCACGAGTACGCCGAGACGATCACCGATCAGTTCCCCGCCGGCGGCTGGACCGATATCCAGGGCTCGGAGAACGCGGACAAGTGCGCATGGATCTCGTCGGGTCAGGGCGCATCGCAGGACATCACGCTGTCGACCGGCTCGTTCGCGGTGCAGTCCACGTGGGGCAACGACTTCAACAACAACCAGGGCGGTTGCGAAATAACGCATTCGTGAACCAACGCGGGCGCTCGCTAGTGTCGGCGCCGTGCCTGCCGAAGCCGTCGTTCTGGAGGGCGTGACCAAGTCGTTCGGCGCGGTCGAGGCGTTGCGCGGCATCGACCTCGCCGTCCCGCGCGGCAGCGTCCTCGGCGTGCTCGGACCGAACGGCGCCGGCAAGACGACGGCGGTGCGCATCCTCGCGACGCTGCTGCGCCCCGACGCCGGATCGGCCCGCGTCTGCGGCTACGACGTCGTGCGCGACGGCGTCAGGGTGCGCCGGCAGATCGGGCTCACCGGCCAGTACGCGTCCGTCGACGAGGACCTCACCGGCACCGAGAACCTGGTGCTCATCGGACGGCTGCTCGACCTGCCGCGCCGCGAGGCCCGGGCCCGGGCCAAGGAGCTGCTCGCGAGCTTCGACCTCACCGAGGCCGCCGACAAGGTCGCC
>JAICXQ010000080.1 GCA_025980325.1 Frankiales bacterium | reverse complement strand
GGTCGTCGCCCGACACGTCGCCGCCGACCACGGCCGCGCCCGCCGCGGAGCACTCGTCGCGCAGGCCGTCGGCGAGCCCGTCGGCCCAGTCCAGCGGCAGGTCCGGCGGAGCGGCGAGGCCGACGACGATCGCCGTCGGGCGGGCGCCCATCGCCGCGATGTCGGCGAGGCTGCGCGCCGCGGCCCGCCGGCCGACGTCGTACGCGCTCGACCACTCGCGGCGGAAGTGCCGGCCCTCGACGACGAGGTCGGTGGTCACGACGACCCGCCCGTCCGGCGCGGTGACGACCGCGGCGTCGTCACCCGGGCCGACGACGACGCCGTCGACCGGGGACGCGCCGGCGCTCAGCCGGGCGACGACGCGGGCGATCAGCCCGAACTCACCGGCGTCGGAGACCGTGATGGCGACACCTCCTCGATACGCGCGAACCGGACGTCCGATAGCGTCCCGCACGCAACGTGGGCGTTGGAGGGAGTCCGGTGACGGTCCAGGCATACATCCTCATCCAGACCGAGGTGGGCAAGGCGGCCGCGGTCGCGGCCGCGATCGCCGATATCAAAGGCGTGACCATGGCGGAGGACGTCACGGGGCCCTATGACGTCATCGTCCGCGCCGAGGCTCGCAACGTCGACGACCTGGGCAAGCTCGTCGTGGCGAAGGTGCAACTCGTGCCGGGAATCACCCGCACGTTGACGTGCCCCGTCGTCCACCTCTAGTCGCGCCGGCGCTGCTGCTGGTCGGTTTGACGGCGGGTTGCGGCACGCCCGTTCTGCACATCGCGCCATCGAGCCCGGCGAATGCGGTCGTCGTCTCCTGTGCCCGGCTGACCGATCATCTGCCGGATCGGCTGGAGAACCTCAACAGCCGGGTGGTCAGCCCGAAAGGCCCGCTCGTCCACGCCTGGGGCAACACCCCGGTCGTGTTGCGCTGCGGCGTGCCGACACCGGCCGGGTACGACCCGAACAGCACGTCGACGGCCGCGGTGAACGGCGTCGACTGGTTCCAGCAGGTGTATCCGAGGAAGGTCGTGTGGACCGCGGTACGCAAGAGCGCGAACGTCGAGCTGACCGTGCCGACGTCGTACGACGCGCAAGGTGGGTTCCTCGTCGACATCGGCGCCGCGGTCGCGGCCTCGGTGCCCTGACCGGTGCGGTTCAGCGCAGGCCGGTGCCGCGGCGCAGCGCGTCGCGGATCAGCCGGTCGACCAGCTGCGGGTAGCTCACCCCGGCCGCGGCCCACATCCGCGGGAACATCGACGCGGGCGTGAATCCCGGCATCGTGTTGACCTCGTTCACCAGCACCCGGCCGTCGGTGCAGACGAAAAAGTCAACGCGCGCAAGGCCTTCGCAGTCCAACGCGCGGAACGCCTCGATCGCGAGCGCCCGCACGCGTTCGATCGTCGGCTCGTCGAGGTCGGGCGGGATGTCGAACTCGGTCGCATCGTCGAGGTACTTCGCCTCGAAGTCGTAGAACGGCCGGCCGCCGGTCACCCGTACCTCGGCCGGCACCGACGCCTCGGGTTCGCCGTCGAGCCCGGCGAGGACACCGCACTCGATCTCGCGGCCGGCGACCGCCTGCTCGACCAGCGCCTTCGGATCCTGGCGGTGCGCGGCGGCCAGCGCGCCGTCGAGATCGGCCCAGTCGTCGACGCGCGCGATGCCGATGCTCGACCCCGCGCGAGCGGGTTTGACGAACACCGGCAGACCGAGGTCGCGAACGTCCGCCGGCACCGGTCGGCCGGCCCGGACGACGACGTGCCGCGGCGACGGCAGGGCCGCGGCGTCGAACAGCCGCTTCATGTGCGCCTTGTCCATGCACGCCGCGGACGCGAACACACCCGAGCCGACGTACGGGACGCCGGCGAGTTCGAGCAGGCCCTGCACCGTGCCGTCCTCGCCGTACGGCCCGTGCAGCAACGGGAACACGACGTCGACCGCGCCGAGGTCGCCGGGCACCTCGCCGGGGTCGAGCACGACGAGCCCCTTGGCGGTCGGGTCGCCGGGCAACGCCAGCGCCGTACCGCTCGGATCGACGGCGGGCAGCGACCGGTCGCGGATCGCCAGCGACGACGGATCGTCCGCGGCGAGGACCCAGCGGCCGTCGGGTGTGATGCCGATCGGCAGGACGTCGTAGCGATCGCGGTCGAGGACGGCGAGGACACTGCCGGCCGACACGCACGAGATCGCGTGCTCGCTGCTGCGCCCGCCGAACAGTACGGCGACGCGCACGCGGGGTTCGGTCATCACCTGCGACAGTACCGGTGCCGACGGCGGCGGGTTTTCCCCGCTAGTGCTGGTAGAGCCGGACCGCACCGATCAGGTCCGGACGGAACGCGTCGCTGATCCGGACGTTGGCGCCGGTGTACGGCGCTTCGACCATCTGCCCGTCGCCGATGTACATCCCGACGTGGTGAATGGTGTCGGGATTGCTGGTGTCGGTCGCGAAGAACACGAGGTCGCCGGCGCGCAGGTCGGACAGTGCGATGTGCGCGCCTTCGTTCCACTGGAACCCGGTCCAGTGGTCGACCGTGACGCCGACTTGCGCGTAGGACCACATGACCAGGCCCGAGCAGTCGTAGGTGTCCGGGCCGGCCGCGCCCCACTGGTAGGGCTTGCCGATCTGGGACTCGGCGTAGCCCAGCGCGGCGCGCTCCGTCGCGGCCGAGACCGTGTTGTCGTAGGAGCCGGAACCACCGCCGGCGACGAAGGTCGGGTGGTGGTTCATCTTCGCCCGCAACGCGGCCGCAGCAGCGGCGGCCTTGCGCGCCGCCGCCTCGGCCCGGGCCTGCGCCAGCGCGGCGATCCGGGCCCGCTCGAGGTTGGTGGCGTGCGCCTCGGCCTGGCGGAGCACGTCGTTGACGTGTTGTTGCGCGGCCTTCAGACCGGCCACCGCCGCGGTCTGCTCGGAGACCTTCGCCTGCGCCCGGTTGCGGGCCTGCGCGGCCGCGTTCGCCGCTGCCGTCGCCTGGTTCGCGATCGCGATGGCCTGCTGCTGGACGCCGTGCTGGTAGACCTGCGCGGCCGCGAGGTCCTGCAGGACGTTGCGCTGCACCCGGGCGACCGCGTCGAGCTCGGAGAGCCGGTCGAGCATCGCCTGCGGGCCGTCGGAGGACAGCAGCGCGTCGAGGTTCGCGAGGCTCCCGCCGCGGTAGGCGTCGGCGGCGTACGCCCCGACCTTCGTCCGCGCGATGGCGACCTGCGTGGAGGCGGCGTCGAGGACGGCCTGGTCGGCGTCGAGGCGCTGCTGCGCGGCCGAGGAGACGATCACGGCTTTGTTGTAGGCCTCGACCGCGACCTCGGCGTCGGTGTTGAGGTTGTCGAGCGCGGCGTGGCTCTTCGCGACCGCGGCCGTGGCGGCCCGGAGCTGGCGCTCGACCCGCGCGACGTAGTCCTTGCTCGCCTGGACCTGCGCGGCGCTCGGACCCGGCCCGCCGTGCGAGGCGGCGGCGGGCGTGGCGGCGCTGAGCACGCCGGTGGCGGCGAGGACGGCCGCGGTGAGCGCGCCGCCGGCCCGGTGCCCGGTCCTGTGCCTGTGCCTGGGCCTCGGCCTGGGCATCGCACGCACCTCCATCGCCTCCCACTTCGGCAGCCTTTGCCTGTGACTGTAGAGGCTGATGTGACGAAAGAAAACGTACGTCGGGTAATTTCCGCCGCGGCCACCCCGCCGGCGGCACCCTGTTTTACGGACCCAACCCGCCAGCGGCTTGACGTCAAGCTCCAGGATGCTTGGGTCCGGAAAAGGCATGCGTCGCCGCAGCTACGGACCGTGACGGGCCGGTGACTGACCTGCTGGCTGGCCGGTGGCTTGGCCCGCTAGAGCCGGTCGAGAGCCGCGGTGAGGTCGGCGACGAGGTCCTCGGGATCCTCCAGGCCGATGCTGATCCGGACCGCGGCCGGCGGGATCCCGGCGGCGGCCAGCGCGGCGTCGTCGAACTGGCGGTGCGTCGTCGACGCCACGTGGCTGACGAGCGTGTGCACGCCGCCGAGGCTGGTGGCGACCCGGCCCAGCCGCAGCCCGTCGCACAGCCGCATCCCGGAGTCGCGGCCGCCGCGCGGGGTCACCGTCACGATGGCGCCGTAGCGCCGTCCCTCGGCCCCGGCCTCGAACAGCTTTCCGGCGAGCTCGTGCTGCGGGTGGGCGGGCAGGCCGGGGTAGTCGATCCGCTCGATGCCGGGGTGGCCGGCCAGCGCGTCGGCGACGGCGAGCGCGGTGGCGCAGTGACGGCTCATCCGTACCGGCAGCGTCGCGAGGCCCCGGTGCAGGAGAAAAGCGTCGTCTGGGGCGAGGCTGCCGCCGAGGTCGATCCGCACCCGCCGTACCTGCGCGACGAGGTCGACATCGCCCGCGATCACCCCACCGGTCACGTCGGAGTGGCCGCCGAGGTATTTCGTCGCCGAGTGCACGACGAGATCGGCGCCCCACGCGAGCGGCCGGCAGACGACGGGCGACGCGAACGTGTTGTCGACGACGAGCGGCACGCCCGCCTCGCGGCACACCGCGGCGAGAGCGGGCAGGTCCGCGACGGCTGTGGTCGGATTCGCGATCGTCTCGGCCCATACGACCGCGGTCCGGTCGGTGATCGCATCCCGGACCGCGTCGGCATCGGTGCCGTCGACATAGGTGCGGTCGACGCCGAAGCGGGCGAGCACGTGCTCGAGGACTCCGTACGTGCCGCCGTACGCGGCGTTCGGAGCGACGACGTGCCGGCCCGCGCTGCACAGCGTGAGCAGCACGGTCGAGATCGCGGCCATCCCGGACGCGAACGGCTGCGCGGCGATCGGCCGGTCGCAGCCGTGCCCCTCCAGCGCGGCGACGCCGAGGGCGAACGCGTCCGCGGTCGGGTTGTCGATCCGGCTGTAGGTGTAGCCGCCCTCGCGATCGCCGAGGACGTCGGCGTACTGCTGCGCGGATTCGAACTCGAACGTCGACGTGCGGTACGTCGGCAGGCCGACCGGAGGCTGGCGTGGCGGCGCCGGTCGGGGTGTGTGCACGGCACGCGTGCCTTCGCCGCCGTTAGTCTTGTCGCCCGGCTCGACGATCGGGACGTTGAGCGGGCGATTGCGCTCAGACATCGTCGTCCCGCTCGTGTTTCGGATCCCGGCTGAGTAACGACGTCAGCATCTCCTGCACCGTCATGCCGTCGTGCACGACCATCGCGACGTGCTCGGTGATCGGTACGGCGACGTCGTGCTTGCGGGCCAGGTCGAGGATCGCGCGGCACGACTTCACGCCTTCCGCGGTCTGGCGGGTGATGGCGACGACGTCGTCGATGGTCATGCCGCGGCCGAGATTCTCGCCGAAGGTCCGGTTGCGCGACAACGACGACATGCAGGTCGCGACGAGATCGCCGACACCGGCGAGACCGGCGAACGTCAGCGGATCCGCGCCGAGTGCGGCGCCCAGTCGCCCAGTCTCGGCGAGCCCGCGTGTGATCAGTGACGCTTGCGCGTTGTCGCCGAAACCGAGGCCGGCGGCCATGCCGACCGCGAGGGCGATGACGTTCTTGACCGCGCCGCCGATTTCGCAGCCGAGCACGTCGTGGTTGGTGTACGGGCGGAAGTACCCGGAGTTGCACGCGCGTTGCACCATCTCCGCGACGGCCAGGTCGGTGCACGCGACGACACTTGCCGCCGGTTGGCGGGCTGCGATCTCGCGCGCGAGGTTGGGACCGGTGACGACCGCGACCTCGTCGCTCGGCCGGTCGGCGACTTCGCAGATGACTTCGCTCATCCGTTTAGTCGAGCCGAGCTCGACGCCCTTCATCAGGCTGACGATGACGGCGTTACGCGGCACGAGATGAGCGAAGTGGACGAGGTTGTCCCGCGCGGTCTGCGACGGCACCGCGATGACGACGATCTCGGCGCCGTGCAACGCTTCCTCGGCGTTGGCGGTGGCGCGCAGGGTCGGCGGCAGCACGACGTCGGGCAGGTAGTCGGGATTGCGATGCGTCGCGCTGATCGCCGCCGCGAGTTCGGGCCGGCGCGCCCACAACGTGGTTTCGGTTCCGGCGTCGACGAGCACCTGCGCGAACGCCGTACCCCACGATCCTGCGCCCAGTACGGCGGCTCGGGTCACGCGGACTCCCTCATGTCGTAGAACCCCGGTAGTCGTAGAACACGGCCGGCGGTGTCCCGCCGCGCAGGCCGGCGAGCAGGTCGGCGACTGCATGCATGATCCGATCCGTCGCCGCTCTCAGCAATTCGGCGGTGACCGGCTTGCCGGCGAAGTCGCCGAGGTCGACCGGCGGTCCGGCGAGGACCTGCATCGTGCGCCGCGGCAGCAACTTCGGCCGCCGGGCTTTGTACGGCAGGATCTCCTGCGGGCCCCACTGCGCGATCGGGACGACCGGCGCACCGGAGAGCAGTGCGAGCCGGGCGACGCCGGTGCGCGCGCGCATCGGCCACAGTTGCGGATCGCGGGTGGCCGAGCCTTCCGGGTAGATGAGCACGCACTCGCCGGCCTTCAGCGCGTCGACCGCGGCGGACAGCGCTTGGCTCGCGTCCGCGCTGCGGCGGTCGACCGGGATCTGCTTCGCGCCTTCGACGATCCATTTCATCGGCGGCTTGCGGAAGAGCTCCTTCTTCGCGAGGAACCGTGGCGGCCGGCCGAGGTCGAGCAGGAACTCGCCGACGACGAGCGGGTCGATCTCGCTGACGTGATTCGCGACCGCGATGAAGCCGCCGGTCGCCGGAATGTTCTCCGCGCCGGCGAGCTCACGGTTGGTGAACAGTCGCATCAGCGGCTTCACGATGACCGCGACGAGGCGGTACCAGAACCCGATCCGCACGCGTCTCGTCACGTTCGCGAGGATGCCAGACGTGGGCCCGACGCAGAAGCCGTGGGCGGTCGTCGTACCGGTGAAACGGCTCGTGCACGCGAAGACGCGGCTCGGCCTGCCCGCCGACGACCGCGCTCGGCTCGCGCTCGCGATGGCCGAGGACACGATTCGCGCGTGCGTCGCGGCGGGCTCCGTCGCGCGAGTCGTCGTCGTCACCGACGATCCGAACGGCGCCGCGATGGCGGTCGCGGCCGGCGCGCTCGTCGTCGCGGACGAGCCCGACGCCGGGCTCAATCCGGCGCTGCGCCATGGCGCGACCCAGGCCGTTGCGGCGGCACGGATTGCGACGGTGTCCTCGGACCTGCCGTCGTTGCGACCGGCGGATCTCGACGCGATGTTGCTCGCGGCACAGCCCTACGCGTGCGCGATCGTCGCGGACGCGGCGGGGACCGGAACCGTGCTGTACGCGGCGGCGAGTGCCGCGGATTTCCGGCCCGCGTACGGCGAACGGTCGCGCACCGCGCATGTCCAAGCGGGTGCGGTCGATCTCACCGCGGCCGCGGGCCCGCGGCTTCGCCGCGACGTCGACACGCTCGCCGATCTCGGCGACGCATGGGAACTCGGCGTCGGACCGGCGACCCGGCGAGCGGTCGAGTCCATCGGGCTCGCACCCCTAGGGTGAGTTGCGTGCAGGCGACCGTACGCAGCTTCGATGCCGATACGCATGACGGCGAGCTCTTGCTCGACGACGGCTCGCCGCTGTCGTTCTCGGGCCGCGCGTTCGACTCGTCGGGCCTGCGACTGCTGCGCCTCGGGCAGCGGGTGCGCGTCGAGGTGGACGCATCCGGCGAGGTCACCCGGGTCACGTTGGCTACGTTGCCCTGACCCGGCTTTCGCGCCGGTTCACTCGGTTGGCTTAGTCCGGTCGTCGCCCCGGATGGCTCCGTGTTGTCATCTTCCGCGCAATCGCCGCAGTTGTGCGCCATTCCTGCCGAGAGTTGGCAACGGATGTAGCGGGCCGCGACGTGGAGGAGGTTGTGACATGACCCGCCGATGGATGACGTGCAGGGACGACGATGGCTTCACGTTGGTGGAACTGATCACCGTCATGGTGATCATCGGCTTGCTTGCGGGGATCGCGATCCCGTTGTTCCTCAATCAACGATCCGAAGCCTTCGAGTCGCAGATCAAGAGCGATCTGCACAACGCGGCGACGGCCGAAGAGTCGTACGCGTTGCACCACGACGGGTCGTACCTCACGACGGGTACGGCCGACGGTCTGAGCGACGAAGGGTTCCGCGGCACCGAAGGCGTCGCGATCGCCCTGTCGCCGCCGACGAGCGGGAGCGGTTACTGCCTGACCGCGAGCGCGGCCGCGCTCGCCGGCAAGCCGGGCAACCCGCAGTACCTGACCGACCAGGGCACCGACGGCGGTACGCCGCAACAGAGCCGTCCAGCGAACTGCTGACGACGCACGACTCTTCCGGGAGACACGTCGGGGCCGCCTCGCACCAACGAGGCGGCCCCGATCTGTGTTGTCTAACGCCGAGTGGACTTCTTCGCCGGCGACTTCTTCGCGGTCGCCTTCTTGGCGGTGGTCGCCTTCTTGGTGGTCGTCTTCTTCGCCGCGGTCGTCGTCTTGCGAGCCGGTGTCTTCGCGGCCTTCTTCGCCGCGCCGCGCGCCGCCGACACCGCCTTGCCCGGGGCCTTCGCCGCGGTGCGACCGGCCGAACGCGCGCTGGCGCCCGCGCTCTTCGCCGCCGCCTTCGTCGCGGCGTCGGCCACCTTGCCGAGTTTCACGGTGCCGCCGACGACGCCCTTGAACTGAGTGCCCGGACGGAACTTCGGCACCGACGTCTTCTTGATCTTCACCGCGGCACCGGTGCGCGGGTTGCGACCCGTGCGCGCGGCCCGGTCGACCCGCTCGAAGACGCCGAATCCGGTGAGCGCGACCTTCTCGCCGGTCGCGACGGCGCGCTGGATCGTGTCGAAGACTGCGTCGACCGCGTTCTCCGCCGCCCGCTTGTCGATGCCCAGCCGGTCGCGGATCTGATCGATGAGCTCGGCCCTGTTCACGTATGACCCTCCGATGTACGTCGAGGCCAGCCCTCGACCCTCTGCGGGAACCTAGCGGTCATCGCGCGTCGAACACAACGATCTAGCCGAGAAAAATCATTGTGTCGCAGGCTTTTTTGCCTCGGGACGCGGGCCGGGCTCTACGCCGTCGCGGGCATCCACGCCGGGCGCGTCGCCTCGAAGGCGGCGATGTCGTCGACGTGCTGCAAGGTCAGACCGATGTCGTCGAGCCCTTCGAGCAATCGCCAACGCGTGTAGTCGTCGAGATCGAAAGCCGCGACGAGGGCGCCGGCCCGCACCTGCCGTTCGCGCAAGTCGACGGTCACTTCGACGCTCGGATCGGATTCGATGAGGTCGTGCAACGTCTCGACGACATCACCCGGCAACGCGACCGGCAACAGCCCCGCTTTCGTTGCGTTTCCTCGGAAAATGTCGCCGAACCGCGGCGAGATCACCGCGCGGAATCCGTAGTCCTGCAACGCCCACACGGCGTGCTCGCGCGACGATCCGGTGCCGAAGTCCGCGCCGGCGACGAGGATCGTCGCGCCGCCGTACCGCTCGTCGTTGAGGACGAATGCGGCATCGGCGCGCCAGGCGGCGAACAGCCCGTCGGCGAATCCGGTGCGCGACACCCGCTTCAAGTATTCGGCCGGGATGATCTGGTCGGTGTCGACGTTGCTGCGCCGCAAGGGCACGGCGCGGCCGGTGTGCACGGTGAATGCATCCATCACAAATGCTCTCTCACAAATCCTGGGGTGCGGTGAGCCGGCCGGTGACGGCGGTCGCGGCCGCGACCGCCGGTGAGACGAGATGTGTCCGTCCGCCGGGACCCTGCCGGCCTTCGAAGTTGCGGTTCGACGTCGACGCGCTGCGCTCCCCCGGCGCGAGCTTGTCGGGATTCATCGCGAGGCACATCGAACAACCGGCGCCGCGCCACTGCGCCCCGGCGGTCGTGAACACCTCGGCGAGGCCTTCCGCCTCGGCCTGCAAGCCGACCGCGACCGAACCGGGGACGACGAGGACCCGGACGCCGCCCGCGACCTTTCGTCCGCGCAGCACCTCGGCGGCGGCGCGCAGGTCTTCGATCCGGCCGTTCGTGCACGAGCCGATGAACACCGTCTGCACGTCGATGTCGCGCAGTCGCTGACCGGCCTGCAATCCCATGTACTCCAACGCGCGCTGCGCCGCGGCCCGCGCATCCGGATCGTCGTACGAATCCGGATCCGGGACCGTGCCGGACAACGGAGCGCCCTGGCCCGGGTTCGTGCCCCACGTCACCCAGGGCGCGAGCGCCGACGCGTCGAGCCGTACGACGCGATCGAAGGTCGCGTCGTCGTCGGTGCGCAGCGACCGCCATGCGGCCACCGCGGCGTCCCAGTCGTCGCCGGCCGGCGCATGCGGCCGGCCGCGCAGGTAGTCGAACGTCGTGTCGTCCGGCGCGACCATCCCGGCCCGCGCGCCGGCTTCGATGGACATGTTGCACAGCGTCATGCGGCCTTCCATCGACAGCGCGCGAACGGCGTCGCCGCGGTACTCGATCACGTGACCCTGGCCGCCGCCGGTGCCGATCGCCGTGATGATGCCGAGGACGAGATCCTTCGCGGTCACGCCGTCGGGCAACGTGCCGTCGACCTCGACCGCCATCGTGCGCGGTCGTTGCAACGGGAGCGTCTGGGTCGCGAGCACGTGCTCGACCTCGCTCGTGCCGATGCCGAACGCGAGGGCGCCGAACGCGCCGTGGGTGCTGGTGTGGCTGTCGCCGCAGACGACGGTCATGCCCGGTTGGGTGAGGCCGAGTTGCGGGCCGATGACGTGCACGATCCCCTGGCCGGCGTCGCCCATCGGGTGCAACCGGATGCCGAACTCGGCGCAGTTCTTGCGCAACGCCTCGACCTGCGCGCGGCTGACCGGGTCCTCGATCGGACCCGGCGTCGTCGGGACGTTGTGGTCCTCGGTCGCGAGGGTGAGGTCGGGCCGGCGGACCGGCCGGCCGGCGGCGCGCAGGCCGTCGAACGCCTGCGGGCTGGTCACCTCATGGACGAGATGCAGGTCGACGTAGAGCAGGTCGGGCTCGCCCGCCGCCGCGCGGACGACGTGGGCGTCCCAGACCTTCTCGGCGAGCGTCTTTCCCATGGCTGTCCTTGCGTCTCGTATAGTGAGATGACAGTATCGCTACATGGACCAGGGTAGCGGAGTCGGCGTCGTTGACAAGGTCGTTCGGGTGATGGACGCGATCGACGAGTCGCCCGCGACGCTGGCCGAACTCGTCGCGCGCAGCGGGCTCGCCCGCCCGACGGCGTACCGGATCGCGGTCGCGCTCGAACGCCACGGCTACCTCGAGCGCGACCCGCAGGGGCGGTTCTGCGTCGGGCCGCGGATCCCGGCGCTGGCCGCGCGGGTGCGCCCGGATCCGCTCGAGCACGCGGCCGCCGCGATCCTGCCGCGGTTGCGGGACACGACCAACTAGAGTGCGCAGCTCTACCGGCGGGTCGGGGACGTCCG
>JAICXQ010000078.1 GCA_025980325.1 Frankiales bacterium | reverse complement strand
TTGATCGGCTCGCCGACCGATCCGAGCACGCGCAACGACGACAGGTCGTACGGCGCGAGCAACTCGTGACCCCACTTCATCAACGTGCGGATCGTGGTCGGCGCGGTGTAGAGGATCGAGACCTTGAACTCCTCGATGAGCTTCCACCAGCGATCCTGGTCGCCGGGGTGCGGCGTGCCTTCGTACATCAGCGACGTCGCGCCGTTGCAGAGCGGGCCGTACACGATGTACGAGTGCCCGGTGATCCAGCCGATGTCGGCAGCGCACCAGTAGATGTCCGTGTCCGGCTTGAGGTCGAAGACGTAGCGATGAGTGGCGGCAACCTGGGTGAGGTAGCCGCCGGTCGTGTGCAGGATGCCTTTCGGCTTCGCGGTCGTGCCGGACGTGTACATCATGAACAGCGGATGCTCGGCGTCGAACGCCGTCGCCTGATGTGTCTCCGATTGCCTGTCGACGACGTCGTGCCACCACACGTCGCGACCTTCGGTCCAGTCGACGTCGCCGCCGGTGCGCCGGACGACGAGAACGTGGCGGACGTCCGGGCAGTCTTTGACCGCGTCGTCGACGGCCGGCTTGACCGGAGTGGGCGCACCGCGCCGGTACTGCCCGTCGGTGGTGACGACGACGCGAGCGTCGGCGTCGAGAATGCGGCCACGCAACGCGTCGGCGGAGAAGCCGCAGAACACGACGTTGTGCGGTGCGCCGATGCGCGCGCACGCGAGGATGGTCGCGATCGTCTCGGGGATCATGGGCATGTAGATCGCGACGCGATCGCCGGCGTTGACGCCGAGCTCGGTGAGGGCATTCGCGGTCCTCGCGACGTCGCGTTGCAGGTCCGCGTAGGTGATGGTGCGGCGCGCGGTGTCGCCGTCGGCGACCCAGTGGAACGCGACCTTGTCGCCGAAGCCTGCCTCGACGTGCCGGTCGACCGCATTGACCGCAGCGTTCAGCGTGCCGCCGACGAACCACTTCGCGTACGGCGCTTCCCACTCGAGCGCGGTGTGCCACTTGGTGTCCCAGCGCAGCCATTCGGCCTGCCGTTCCCAGAACGCGACCCGATCCCGCGCCGCCTCGTCGTACAGCGACGGTTGAGCGTTGGCGTTCTTGGCCAAATCGCCGGGAGGATCGAAGCGCCGGGACTCGTGCAGCAGTGCGTCGAGCGTCGGCTCGGACATCCTCGGCTCCTCCGGTAGCAGACCCTTCGACGTCATTGTCTCCGCGGGCCGAGCACGTGCTCGCTACGGGTCGGCGGCCTACTCGTGAGCCGGGGTCGACGCGGTCCCCGCGGCGCCGGCATCGGCCGGCTTCGCGCCGTTCGAGCTCGGCGGCGGCGATTCCTGCGCGACGCTGTGACGCAGGGTGTCGTAGATGGCCATGCCTTGCCCGACGATGCCGGCGACCGCCTGGTTGACGCCCTCGGTGCCGTTGAGAACGGTGAGGTGCGAGCCGGCGATGCCCTTCGACGCCGCCTCGACCAGCGCCGGCAGCAGGTCGACCAGCTTGTTCGCCGCGATAAGCGCCTGGTTGCCGTCGTTGAGCGCGTCGGCACGTGCGTTCAGCGCGTCCGCGTCGGCGGCGGCGATCGCCCGCTGGCTGTACGCGTCCGCGTCCGCGTGCGCTTGCTTGGCCGCGGCTTCGCCCTGGGCTTCGACCTTGACCGCGTCGGCTTGCGCCTCGGCCAGCCCGCGCTGGCGGAACGCTTCGGCCTCGGTTTGCAACTTGGTCGTGTCCCGGTGCGCCTCGGCCAGCGCGCGCTGCTTGAACGCCTCCGCCTCGGTCTCGAGCTTGGTCGTGTCGCGGCCCGCCTCGGCGAGGGTGCGCTGCCGGTAGGCCTCGGCGTCGGCCGGCCGCCGCACCTGCGACTCGAGTTGCTTCTCGGTGAGCTGCGCCTCGCGCTCGGCCAGCAGTGTCTGTTGCGCAATCACTTCCTGGGATGACTGTGCCTGCGCGAGCGGGCCGGCCTGTCCCGCCTTCGCTTTCGCTTCCTCGATCTCCGCGGTGAAGCCCGCCTGCTTGATCGCGGCATCGCGGACGTACTCCGACTTGAGCGCAGCAGCCTCCTGCTCGCGCTGGGTGGCTTCCTGGTCGGCCTTCGCTGCCGCGATGCGGGCCTGGCTCGCGATCGCCGCGGCGTGCGGCGCGGCGATGTTGTTGATGTATCCGGTCGTGTCCTCGATCTCCTGGATCAGCAACGAGTCGACGACGATGCCCAGCTTCTCCATCTCGCCGTGGCTGCCGTCCTTGACCTCCTGCGCGAGCTTGTCCCGCTCGCGGATGATCTCCTCGACGGTCAGGCTGCCGATGATCGATCGCAGGTGGCCGGCGAAGATGCGGCCGACGAGCTCTTCCATCCGGTCCTGCTCGTCGAGGAACCGCCGGGCCGCGTTGGCGATCGACACCGGATCGTCGCCGACCTTGAACGCCGCGACCGCGCGGATGTTGAGCCGGATGCCCTGCGTCGTCACGCACTCCTCGACGATCTCGGACTCGCGCAGCGACAGCGTGAGCACGCGCGCCTTCTGCTTGATCGGCAGGACGAGGCAGCCGTGTCCGGTGACGATCCGGAACTGCGTATCTTGCGACCGTCGACGCGATCCCGAGATCAGCAACGCCTCGTTCGGCGCGGGCACATGCCAGAACAACATCAGTTACTCCTCACTGGGCGCACGCTCACGCGCACGGGGTCACCGTGACCGATCGAGCGGTCCGGCACTCGACGACGACGACCCGCTGATGCTTCGCGATCGCTTCGTCGGCGAACGCGGTGAACGCCTCGGTTCCTCCTCGGACCGGGAGCACCACTTCGCCCGGACGTCCGGGTGCGATGGGCACCGTCACGTGACCCACCGTGCCCATGAGGTCCTGACTCAGCTCTTCCAACGACCCTCCCGGTCCGATCCGAAATCTACCCATCCGTGCTCGACGGCGTAGTCCGGTTCGCCCATTCGGGTCACGCCACCGGCGGTGCCGATGACGGACACTGGTGGACCAATCAACTGGTTTCGCCAAGGGGGACAGTCGGCCGTGAAGTACGTCGTTCCAGTGATCTTCGTCGGGTTCTTCGTCGTGACGTTCGGGATGGGCATCTGGAGCACCGTCGCGCGCAATCGGGCCGCCCGCCGCATGGCCACCCGCGCCGGCCTGAATCCTCAGGACGCGGCCGCCACGGCGATGTACGCCCCGGCCGGCCTCGACGCGACCTACCTCGTGGCCGCTACCCGGCCCGGTTACGCGGCCGGGTCCGCCGCGCCGGCGGGGTCGAAGTCGGTGGAGGATCGCCTCCGCGAACTCGACCACCTCAAGGCCGAGGGATTGCTGTCCGCCGACGAGTACGCCGCGCAACACAAGGCGATCGTCAGCAGCGTCTGAACGACCGCGGCTGGATGACCTACCGCTGCTGGGAGTAGTACACGTCGGCGTCGTCGACGCCTTTCAGCGCGGTCCAGGTGACGCCGAGCTTGCCCGCGTGGGTGAAGGCGCATTGGGTGAAGTCGCCGTACGGCGTCTGCGGCGCACCGCCGGTCGGCACCGCGGTGAACGCGAACGGGCGACCGAAGCTCCCCACCGCCGCGGTCACCGCGGTCGTGTCCTGCAGGCACAGCCCGACGGCACCGGTCGGGCCGACCGCGACCGAGAACAGCGGGACCGACGTCGTGTTGTCCGGCCAACGGATCACCTGTTGCTGCCAGGTGCGGCCGAATGTGGTCGAGCGGAACAGCCACAGCACCGGCGTCCGTCCGTTCGCCTGGTCGAGGTACGCCGCGTACACCGTCCCGTTCGGGGCGACCGCGACCGACGGCCAGTTCGAGGCGTTGGGATTGCCGGTCGTGTACGGGCGGATGCCGTATCGATGCCACGTCCGGCCGTCGTCGGTCGACACGTACGAATAGAGCATGTGGTCGCTCAGGTCGAGCCCGGCGAGCCGCACCGCCGAACTGTTCGTCGTACAGATCGCGTAGAAGACGTGCGAACCGGCTCGATGGTCGGCCGCCGGCCGGCACCAGCCGGATCCGTCGAGCGGGACGCCGACCGGATCGAACGTCATCCCGCCGTCGTAGGACATGTGCACGATCGCCGCACCCCGCGCGCTGTTGCTGACCGGGTTGCCTGGATACGCGTCCTGCTCCCATGTGTTGCCCATGAACATGACGACGCCGTTGCCGTGCGCGGCGACCCACGGCCGGTCGTCGTACGCCTCGCCGGCGGGGATCACCGGACGGTAGAAGTCGAACGCCGGCGGCTGGTTCGCGCGACCGAGGTGCCAGCGCGTGATCGACGCATCGGTGAGGTTGGTGTCGACCGCGTACACGTGGCCGGCGTCGTCCTCGTCCACCGCGTTCTCGTCGCCGAAGAGCAACTCGCTCGGCAGCGGCGCCGCGCCGACCGGGCCGCCGGGCGCGTCGGTGAAGTGCACGCCGTTCGACGACCACCACACCCACGACGATCCGCGCACCCCGTCCGCGGCCTGCGCGTCCGGCGAGAGCACGTCGCCTTCGTTGCCCTTGTGCGCGAACACCCAGACGCCGCCGAACCGATCGGCCAGGACGCCCGGCTCGTAACCGCCGAACCCGGTCGCCGGCGTCAGCGCGACCGGAGGCCGGAACTGCAACGCTCGCGGTGCCGAGGACGCGACCGTCGGGACGGTCGCCGCGAACGCGACCGCGACCGCCGCGGCCGCGCACGTCACGGCAATCCGGTGCTTCGTCATCACCTGCAGATACGCGCGGCGCGCCTGACCGCAACGGCGTACGGCTCGCGACCTGTCAGCACGTGGCGTTGCCATAGCGACGTGTGCTGCTGACAAGTCGCCGGCGGCCTGCTCGGTGGCCGCTGCCGCCAACGCCCGCGGTCAGGCCGACCGCTGCCGCGGACGCGCGGTCCGCGACGCTCGCCCGGTGCGTGTGCACCTCGGTCATGACGACGACTCTTTCCCGCGGTGCCGGCTCGGACCTGAGCCCCGCCTGGCTCGACGGACGACCGCGAGTGTCACGATCGTTACCTCGCGACCCAGGAGGACGACACATGAGCAAGGCGGAAGCGGCGTACGAACTGTTCAAGGCCGCGGTCGGTTCGGACGAAGGCACCGGCGAATGGTTGGAGATCGACCAGAAGCGCATCGACGCGTTCGCCGACGTCACCGAGGACCACCAGTTCATCCACGTCGATCCCGAGCAGGCGGCCGCGCTGTCACCGTGGGGTACGACGATCGCGCACGGCTTCCTCACGCTCTCGCTGCTCACCCACCTGTCGTCGTCGATCCCACAGCCGGGCGAGCGGTACGACGGCATCCTCATGGGCATCAACTACGGCTTCGACAAGGTCCGGTTCGTCACGCCGGTCAAGGTCGGTTCGCGGATCCGCGCGAAGTCGGTGCTGGCGAGCGTCGACCTCAAGGACGCCAACAACCTGCAGATCACGCGCACCTTCACGGTCGAGATCGAGGGCGAGCCGAAGCCGGCGCTCGTCGCCGACTGGATCAGCCGCCTCGTCTACGGCTGATTCATCGCCCGACCTTCACACAGCTCGGCGCGTACGGCCGGTAGATCTTGCCCGTCCACGCACTGTCGACGCCGACGCCGAACGACGACGAGACGTCGACGGCCTTGCCGACCGGCGTACCGCTCAGGCTCTCGCCGTGCGCGCGGTAGGTGAACGCGGCCATGTGGTCGACGTTCGTCTGATTGAAGCTCGCGTACGGCGCGTAGATCGACAGCGGCGCGGACATCCGCACCTCGTGCGCCTGCAGGTCGAGCGTGCCCGCCATCGCGCCGATACCGGTCGCGGCGCGCGCGCCGGACTGGCCCGGCTCGATGCGCTGATCCGAGACGAACGCCTCGAAGTTGCTGCCGCCGGGCAGCAGTGACGCCATCGCGATGAAGTTCTTGCCGTTCGCGGTGAAGTCGTATTCGTAGACCCGACCGGCGGGCTCGGTGATGTCCTCCGCGGTCAGCGCCGCGACCCGGACGACGACCGTGAGCGTCGATCGGTTCATCGCGAAGTCGCCGCCGACGATGTCGAGCTGGGTGTCGTCGTCGGGACCGGTCGACTGCGTGTCGCCGCGCGGGTCGGTGAGCAGGTGGCAGACCGGCTTCGGATGCGCCGGGTGACCGGCCGCGTGCGCCGCCGGTGCCCCGACGAGCGCGCCGATGAGCGATGCCGCTGCGAACATCCGTGCCCTCATGGTGTCCCTTCCGTCGTCGTGCGCTTCGAGATGACCTACGCACGAACCGCGCCGCCGCAACCGCCGTAAGGTCGGGGCGTGACGCTCCCCGCGCCCGAGCCGGCCGACATCGAACGGCTCGCGGCATACCTGCGCACGCTCGGCGCGTCCGAGGACGAGATCGCGGCCGCGCGCGACTCGGGTGGTCTGGGCCCGCTCGCGCTCGAGGTGGTGCTGCGGGCCGGCAGCGAGCCGGTGGGTCTGGCCGAGTCGGCCGCGCGCCTCGGCGCTACACCGGACGACGTCGCGCGGTTCTGGCGCGCACTCGGGTTCGCCGACCCGGCCAGCCGGCGGTTCCCGGTCCGGTTCGTCGAGGCGCAGACCGTCATCAGCCAGGCCGCGACCGAATGGCTCGGCGAGGAGACCGCGCTCGGCATCGCGCGGGTCATCGGCGCGTCCGCGGCCCGGCTCGCCGAGGCCATCGTCGACGCGTACCGGATGGCGTTCGAGGTGCCCGAACTCACCGCCGGCACCAACTACAGCGACGTCGTCGAGGGCTACATCGGGATCACGCGGGACACGCTGCCGGCGCTGGAGACGTTCGTGAACGAGGTGTTCGAGGCGCATCTCGTCCGGGTGGCCGGCAGCGCGTGGATGCCGGGCGAGGACAGCGCGACGACCAGCCGCGACCTCGCGATCGGGTTCGTCGACCTGGTCGGCTACACCGCCCTCGCCCGCACCCTCGACGCCCGCGACCTCGCCGGGCTGCTGAGCCGGTTCGAGGACACCGTCGGCGATGTGCTCTCCCGTAACGGCAGCCGGCCGGTGAAGACGATCGGCGACGGGGTGATGTTCGCGGCCGACAGCGCCCAGGACGGCTGCGCCGCCGCGCTGGCCCTCGCCGGCGTGTTCGCGGACTCCGAGGGCCTGCCGCCGGTGCGGGTCGGCCTCGCCTGCGGCCCGGTGCTCTCGCTGTACGGCGACTACTTCGGCGAGGTCGTGAACCTCGCCGCCCGCCTGGTCGCGCTCGCCAACCCGGGCACGGTCTTCGTCAGCGAGGCCGTCGCCGTCGCGGTATCCGAACATCAGTTCGAAAGACTGCCCGCGCAAGCGCTCAAGGGCTTCGGAACCCCGCCTGCGGTGTACCGGTTGCTGCCCGCCTGAACAGAAAGACAAAACAGGACTGAACCTCCCTAGCGCGGACGAACCGTGACCAGGAGTATGGGTACGTACTTGTGACCGAGGTCACAGGTGCCGGCCGTGCCCCGCCCGAGTCGCACCGGAGGTTCGCGTGAACCCATTCGGCAAGTTCGGTCCGCTCATCGTGTTGGTCGTCGCGCAGTTGGTCATCGCGCTGGCCGTCCCGAGCACCGCCCCGAACGCGAGCAACGCTTCGGCGCTCGGGGGCTACGGCGCCGGCGGCGGCGGCACCGCGCCGAACGGTCAGCCGCTCGGCGCCAACGGCCAGCCGCTCGGCGCGAACGGCCAGCCCTTGGCCGCCAACGGTCAGCCGCTCGGCGCCAACGGCCAGCCCGTGGTCGGCGGCACCACCGGCGGCGGCACGATCGCCGGCGGCGCGACCGGCCCCGGCGTGACCGCGAGCGGTGCCGGCCTGCAGCAACTTCCCGGCGACCGGACCCACTGCGTCGACGGCCGGCAGTTCAACCCGGGGCTCGACTACTACGCCCCGCCGTGCGTTCCCGGCACGCCGGGCGCGGCGTACCCCAACAACAACGGCGCGACCTGGCGCGGTGTCACCGGCAGCACGATCGAGGTCGTCAACTACGTCGCCGACTACGGCGCCGAGGTCGACCAGATCCTCAAGGCGCAGGGCCTGTACTACACGGCCGACCAGGCGAAGACGTGGAACGACGCGTACGCCGGCTTCATCAACAGCCACTACAACCTGTGGGGTCGCAAGATCCACGTCGACAGCGTCGAGGGAACCTGCCGCACGGTCCCGCCGGACTACTCGTGCCTGATCAGCGAGATGGACACGATCGTCGCGAAGTACCACCCGTACGCGGTGTTCTGGGAGACGACGGTCTGCTCGCAGTGCTTCGCCGAGCTGTCCCGGCTGCACGTCGTGAACTTCGGCGGCGGCGGCTTCTCCGACAAGTTCCACAACGCCAACGCGCCGTACTCCTACGACGGCGGCGAGAGCGCGACCCGGATCCAGCTGGAGTTCGCGAGCTGGTGGTGCGCGCAGATGGCCGGCAAGAAGGCCGCGTTCGCCGGCACCGAGAACTCGACCGAGAACCTACGCGCGATGACGCGCCAGCTCGGCGTCGTCAGTACCAACGACCCCGACAACGAGGCGACGGTCAAAGACGTGCTCTACCCGGCGTTGCAGCGCGGCTGCAACACGTCGGTCAACGGGCACGAGTACTTCTACGCGCAGGACATCAACACCGCCGCGCAGCAGTCGGCGACACAGGCGTCGAAGATGAACACGCCGACGAACCCGGCGACGAGCGTCGTGTGCTTCTGCGACCCGGTCGCGCCGCAGTTCGGCCTCGGCGCGTACAAGTCCGACAACTACTGGCCCGAGTCGATCCTCGCCGACGACCAGACGATGGACTTCGACTCCAACGGCCAGACGTATTCCAACTCGGCGAACAACGGCGACACGGTCGCCTGTCCGAGCGGCGGCAACTGTCCATACGACAGCACCGTCGGGTTGAGTTCCAACGATCCGCAGACCGCGCCGGCGCAGACCGCCGCGGTGAAGGTCTGGACCGCGCAGACGCACAACCCGAAGCTGCCGATCGCGGCGGCGACGCTGCAGATCGTCTGGACCGACTACAGCATGTTCGCGTCGCTGCTGGAGAACGCCGGGCCGCTGCTGACGCCGGCCCGGATGCAGGCGGCGGCACCCGATCTCGGCATGCGTGGCGGCGGTACGACGAACATGCCGCTGCGCGGTTTCCGCGCCAATGACTGGTGCTGGACCAAGGACGTGCGGGTCGTCTACTGGGACAAGGCGAAAACCAGCCCGTACAACAACCAGCCGGGCACGTACGTGCAGATCGAGGGCAGCCGCTTCGACATGAACTTCCCGTCGCTGGGGCAGCCGCCGGCACCGCCGCCGGAGGCCCGTCAGTGAGTGCGTACGGGGCGGCGGCGCAGCCCGTCGGGAACGCCATCGGCCGCGCGATCGACGTGGCCTCGAGCCCGCGCCTGCCCGCGGTCATCATCCGGCGCACGATCATCGCGATCGGGTTCTTCATCGTCGTCCGCTGGTTCTTCGGGCTGACGACGAAGAACACCGTCGACGGCCTGTCGCTCGGCTCGCTCTACGGCATCGTCGGCGTCGCGCTGGTGCTGGCCTACCGGACCAGCCGGATCATCAACTTCGCCGCGGCCGCGGTCGGCGCGGTGCCGGCGATCACCGCGGTGCTGCTGTCGACCGCCGACGGGGTCAGCTACCTCGTCACGATGCCGATCGCGCTGGTCGGCGGGATGCTGTCCGGCGCGCTGACCGAGGTGCTGATCCTCCGCCGGTTCAACAAGTCCTCGCGGCTTATCGTCACGGTCATCTCGATCGGTGTGGCGCAGAGCTACGCCGCACTCGGCTTCTTCATCCCGGTGTGGTTCGGCGAGCGGGCCGCGGCGGTGCCGAAGGTCACGACGCCGTGGCAGAACGTGCAGTTCCACAACTCGCGCGGCGAGCCGATCGTCACCGGCAACCACATCTTCGCCGTCGGTCTCGTCGTCGTGCTGACGCTCGGGCTCATGTACTTCCTCAAGCGCACCCGGCTCGGCATCGCGCTGCGCGCGTCGAGCGAGAACGCCGAGCGGGCGAAGCTGCTCGGCATTCCGGTCAACACCGTGAACATGGCCGCGTGGGCGATCGCCGGCCTGCTCTCGGGCGCGGCGATCTTCGCGCAGGCGCCGATCGTCGGCGTACCGAGCGACGCGACGCTCGGTTTCGACACGCTGCTCTACGGGCTCGCGGCCGCGGTGATCGCACGGTTCCAGAACGTCGGGCTCGCGCTGCTCGCCGGTCTCGGCGTCGGCCTGCTCATCACCGGCTCGACGGCGAAGTCGGGCAACTACGACTGGGCCGCGTTGACGATGTTCATCGTCATCTACTTCGCGATGCTGTTCCAGCGCCGCAGCCGCTCGCGTGCGGTCGAGGCGGACGCGTCGAGCTGGCAGACGGTCGCGACGTTCCGGCCGATCCCGTTGGAATTGCGCCGGATCGACACCGTCGTGCGCGCCCGCGTCATGAGCATCGCCGCGATCCTCGCGCTCGCGATCGTGCTGCCGTTCGTCATCGGCGACGCGTATGTGCCGAAGCTGCAGATCCTGCCGATCTACGGCATCGTCGGCGTCTCGCTCGTCGTGCTGACCGGATGGGCCGGGCAGATCTCCCTCGGCCAGTTCGGCATCGTCGGTATGTCCGCGGCGTGCGCCGGCGGGCTCATCGCCTCGCACAACATCGACTTCTTCGCCGCGCTCGCGATCGGCATCGGCGCCGGTGTCGTGACCGCACTGATCGTCGGCCTGCCCGCGACCCGCATCCATGGGCTCTACCTCGCGGTGACGACGCTCGCGTTCGGGTACGCGGTGCAGTACTGGTTCCTCAACCCGAACTACTCGGTCGGATCGCACATCCTGCCGAACACCGGCGCCGCGGCGATCCGCCGGCCGTGGCTGTACGGGCGCTTCGACCTCGAAGACGAGAAGTCGTTCTACTTCGTCTGCCTCGGGCTGCTGCTGGTGTGTGTCCTGGCGGCACAGTCGTTCCGCAAGCACCGCAGCGGCCGGGTGCTGATCGCGTTGCGCGACAACCAGCGCGCAGCGACGTCGTACACGATCCCGCCCGTGCGCACCCGGCTCGCTGCGTTCGCGATCTCGGGCGCGATCTGCGGCGTCGCCGGTGTGCTGTACGCGTACCAGCAACACAACGTCATCCCGGGCAACTACGACGTCTTCAGCAGCATCGGCGTGTTCCTGGCCGCGGCCGTGGCCGGTCTCGGTTCGCTGTCGGCCGGCGTGCTCGGCGTCATCTCGTTCGAGGCGTTCGTGCTCTTCGGGCCGTACGTCTACGCGCCGCTCGGGCCGACGTGGTTCGCGGTCATCCCGCTGCTGCTGACCGGACCGCTGCTGATCCTCAACCTCTACGTCAATCCGGGCGGTCTCGCCGGTTGGGCGTTCGAGAAACGCGACGACTGGCTGCGCCGGGTGGCGACGCGCCGCCGGATTCACGTGCCCGCGCTGGTCGCGGACCGGCTGGTCGAGGACGACGTGCCTGCGGCGATGCCGCTCGTGGGTGCGCAGCCGGAGCCGGAGCTGGTCCCGTGATGCCGCGTCCCCGCCGTCTGGGTCGCCGCCGTACGGCGGATCCGACCGCTGCGTTGTCGGCGCTGATCGACGCGACCACGTACCCGGACGACACGACCATCGACGCGAGCGCGGCGCCGTTGCTGTCGTGCCGCGGCGTCGACGTCGCCTACGACAAGGTGCAGGTCCTCTTCGGTGTCGACATCGACGTCGCACCCGGGGAGATCGTCGCGCTGCTCGGCACGAACGGCGCGGGCAAGTCGACGCTGCTCAAGGCGATCTCCGGCCTGGTCACGCCGAAGGCTGGCCGGATCACCTTCGACGGCAACGACATCACCGGCGCGCACCCGGGCCGCACGACGCAACTCGGCATCGTGCAGG
>JAICXQ010000127.1 GCA_025980325.1 Frankiales bacterium | reverse complement strand
GCACCTCGACCGGGTACTGCATGGCGAGGAACAGGCCGGCGCGGGCCCGCGCGTCGACCGTCATCGCCAGCACGTCTTCGCCGTCGAGCGTCACCGAACCGCTCGTGATCGTGTAGCGCGGGTGCCCGGCGACGGAGTACGCGAGCGTCGACTTGCCGGACCCGTTCGGGCCCATGATCGCGTGCGTCTCGCCCTGCTTCACGGTGAGGTCGACCCCGCGCAGGATCTGCTTGTCGTCGACGGCGACGTGCAGGTCGTTGATTTCCAAGGTTGCCATCAGAACTGCTCCTTCACGGCGACAAGCACGTCGTCGCCGTCGATCTTCACCGGGTAGGTCGGGACGGGTTGGGTGGCGGGCAGGCCGATCGGGCGGCCGCTGCGCAGGTCGAACCGGGAGCCGTGCAGCCAGCACTCGACGATGCCCTCGCCGACGTCGCCTTCGGACAGCGCGATGTCGGCGTGCGAGCAGATGTCGGAGATCGCGAAGACCTCGCCCTCGCTCTTCGCGAGACAGATCGGCACGCCGTCGATCTCGACCCCGACCGCGGTCTCGTCGGCGAGGTCGGCGACCCGGCAGGCGAAGGAGTAGTCGCTCACTTCAGCGCTCCACTGCGCGCCAGCTCGTCGTCGACCGAGGCCATCAGCCGCGCCTCGATGTCGGGTACGCCGATGCGCGCGATGACGTCGGCGAAGAAACCCCGTACGACGAGCCGCCGCGCGGTGTTCTCGTCGATGCCGCGCGCCATCAGGTAGAACAACTGCTCGTCGTCGAAACGGCCGGTCGCGCTCGCGTGACCGGCGCCGGCGACCTCGCCGGTCTCGATCTCGAGGTTCGGCACGCTGTCGGCGCGGGCGCCGTCGGTGAGCAGCAGGTTGCGGTTGAGCTCGTAGGTGTCGGTGCCGACCGCGTTCGCCCGAATGATGACGTCGCCGATCCACACCGTGTGCGCCTTGTCGCCTTGCAGCGCGCCCTTGTACGTGACCCGGCTGCGGCACCGCGGCTGGTCGTGGTCGACGAGCAGCCGGTGTTCGAGGTGCTGGCCGTCGTCGGCGAAGAAGACGCCGAGCAGTTCGGCATCGCCGCCGGGGCCGGCGAAGCGCACGATCGGGTTGATCCGGACGAGGTCGCCGCCGAGCGTGACGATGACCGACTTGAACGTCGCGTCCCGGCCGACGCAGGCGACGTGATGGGACAGGTGCACGGTGCCGTCGTCCCAGTTCTGCAGGCTGACGAAGGTGAGCTTGGCGCCGTCGCCGACACTGATCTCGACGTTGGCGGCGCGGACCGCCGATCCGATGTGGTCGACGACGACGGTGGCTTCGGCGTACGCGCCGACGTTGATCGTCAGGTGGCCGTACGACGAGCCGCCTTCGGCCCGGATTGCGACGGAGACCGGCGCGGTCAGCCGTGCTTCGGCGGGAATGTCGACGACGAGTGCCTGTTTCGCGCCCGCGAATGCCAGGGCCGCAATCCGCTCGGTCGGCCGGAACACCTTGCCGACGCGGTCGTCGGTGCGCGGGTCGACCCGTTCGATCGACACGCCCTCCGGTGCGTCGACGTCGACGACGACCTTGCCGTCGCCGCCGTCCGGCAACGGCTCGAACAGGCCGCGAAGCCGGCGCGTCGGGGTGAACCGCCAGGCCTCTTCACGCCCGGTCGGGACTGGAAAATCGCTCACCCGACTGCGCCCTCCATCTGCAACTCGATCAGCCGGTTGAGCTCGAGCGCGTACTCCATCGGCAGCTCGCGCGCGATCGGCTCGACGAAACCGCGCACGATCATCGCCATCGCCTCGTCCTCGGACAGGCCGCGGCTCATCAGGTAGAACAGCTGGTCCTCGCTGACCTTGCTGACCGTTGCTTCGTGGCCCATCTGCACGTCGTCTTCGCGCACGTCGACGTAGGGGTAGGTGTCGCTGCGGCTGACCGCGTCGACGAGCAGCGCGTCGCACTTCACCGTGCTCTTGCTGTGATGCGCGCCGGGCTGGATCTGCACGAGACCGCGGTACGACGTGCGCCCGCCGCCGCGCGCGACGCTCTTGCTGATGATGGTGGAGCTCGTGTGCGGCGCGGCGTGCACCATCTTCGAGCCCGCGTCCTGATGCTGGCCCTCGCCGGCGAACGCGATGGACAGCGTCTCGCCCTTCGCGTGCTCGCCGACCATCCAGACGGCGGGGTACTTCATCGTGACCTTCGAGCCGAGGTTGCCGTCGATCCACTCCATCGTCGCGCCCTCGTGCGCGAGCGCACGTTTGGTGACGAG
>JAICXQ010000098.1 GCA_025980325.1 Frankiales bacterium | reverse complement strand
GTGCCGGAGCAGCCGGTGTTCCAGGTCGTGACCGGTTTCGGCGAGGCCGGCGCGGCGCTGTGCCGGGCTGGCGTCGACAAGCTCGCGTTCACCGGCTCGGCGCCGACCGGGCGCAAGATCATGGCCGCCTGCGCGGAGACACTCACGCCCGTCCTGCTCGAACTCGGCGGCAAGGACGCGATGCTCGTCGACAGCGACGCCGACATCAAGGCGGCGGCGGGGGCGGCGCTGTGGGGCGCGTGCGCGAACGCCGGGCAGACCTGCATCGGGGTCGAGCGCGTCTACGTCGTCGACGCCGTCTACGACGAGTTCGTCCGCGAGCTCACCGCTGCGGCGAAGGATCTCAAGGCCGGCGGTGACAACGCGGTCATCGGACCGATGACGATGCCGCGCCAGCTCGACATCGTCCGCGAGCACATCGACGAGGCGCTCGACCGTGGCGCCCGCGCCGTCGTCGGCGGCCGCGAGTCGGTGCACCCGCCGTACGTCGATCCGGTCATCCTGGTCGACGTCCCGGAGGACACGCGCGTGATGCGCGAGGAGACGTTCGGGCCGGTGCTGCCGGTGACGCGGGTGCGCGACATCGACGAGGCGGTCGAGAAGGCCAACCGCACGTCGTACGGGCTCGGCGCCGCGGTCTACGGCAAGAAGCGCGGGTACGACGCCGCCCGCCGGTTGCGCAGCGGGATGGCGAGTGTCAACGCGGTGCTGGCGTTCGCCGGCTTCCCGGCGCTGCCGTTCGGCGGCGTCGGCGAGTCCGGCTTCGGCCGCATCCACGGCGAGGACGGGCTGAAGGAGTTCACCCGGCCGAAAGCCATTGCGCGGCAACGATTTTCGACCCCCGCCGAGATGATGTCGTTCGACCGGCCCGACTGGCTGCCGAAGGTCGCGGCGAAGCTCGGCGACCTGAAGTACGGCCGGCGGCGTTAGGTCCTTCGCAGCACCAGCACGGTGACGTCGTCGTCGTGCGCGCGCTCGGCGGCGGCCACCCGGATCACGTGCTGCAGCAACGTTTCGGCGTCCCAGCCGAACGCGGCCGGGCAGGCGTCGACCAGCCGGGCGATACCCGCGTCGATGTCCTCGCCGCGCCGCTCGACCAGACCGTCGGTGATCGCGACGAGCGCTGCACCCGGCGGCAGCGTCACCGTGGTGATCCGGCGATCCTCCATGCTCACACCGAACGGGGTCCCGGTGGCGATCGGCACTTCGCGGCAGCCGGACCGGTCGACGAGCAGCGGCGCGAGATGGCCCGCGCTGACGATGTGCACGACGTCCTGGTCGCTGTCCGCGACGACGTACAGGACGGTCACGAGCTGCTCGAGCGCGAGCCGGTCGAAGAAGTTGTCGACGGCGGCGAAGACCTTGAGCGGATCCGGATCGGCGATCGCGTAGGCGCGGATCGTCGAGCGGATCTGTGCCATCGCCGCGGCAGCTTCGACGCCCCGGCCCATCACGTCGCCGAGGACCGCGACGATGCGGTCGTCGGTGATCGGCAGCACGTCGTAGAAGTCACCGCCGGCTTCCTGGTCGCCGGCCGGGCTGTAGTACGTCGCGATCTCCCACCCGGGGATGCTGCCCGGATCGCGCGGCAGCAGCGCGCGCTGGAGCTCGAGCGCGGCCCGGCGTTCGGCCTGGTACATCTCGGTGCGTTGCAACGTCTGCCCGGTCAGCGCCGCGAGGGCCATGACGAACGCCCGCTCGTCGTCGTCGAACAACTTGCGGGTGGCGAAGCTGAAGCGCAGCGCGCCGATCGAGCGGTCGCCGACGATGAGCGGCACCGCGCACATCGAGATCGTCGACGCCTCGAACCCCCGCAGCGCCGGGAATTGCTCGTCCCGCTCCTCTCGCGATTCCAGCCATACCGATTCGCCGGTACGTAGCGCGGTCGCGGCCGGCAGCGGCGCGTCCATGCGCTCCTCGCGCAGCGCGCCGACGAGATCGACGCCGTAACCGACGACGCCCGGCAGCGCGAGATGGACGCCGTCGCCGGCCGGCACCAGCAGGCCACCGCCGGAAGCCCCGAGCGCAGCGACGCCTTCGGAGACGACGACGGACGCGACGTCTTCGGGCGTTCGGGCCCTTGCGAGCGCCGCGGTTGCGCGTTGCAGTCGAGCCGCGCGCATGCTGACGCGTTGCGACTCGGACAGCCGGCGGATCTCGGCGACCAACCGCTCCTCGAACCCGGCGATCGGCGGCGCTTGCGCACCGGTTGCGAGATGCCGCAGCTGGCTTACCACCGCCTCGACGTACCAGTGGCGGAACAACCGGTGCTCCGGCGGCGTCTCCAGCGTCAGCAGCCGGGCGGCGCGGGAGTACTCGTCCGCCTCGTCGAGCGCGGCGAGATAGGCCTCGCCGGCGTCGGCGGCGGACAGCGGCAGGTGCAACGTCAACCGGGTCCTCGGATCTCCTCGGCCGGCGGCCGCGAGCGCCTGCCGCTTGATCGAGTCCCGCGCGTCGGCGAATCCGGTGACCACGCTCTCGATGAGGTCGGCGAGGTGTTGCGGTACCTCGGCCTCGCCGGCCGATCCGGAGGTCGCGGCGAGCTGGAACTCGCGCACGACGTTGTCGACGTGTGCCTTGGCTTCGATGAGCAGATCGGTCGGGACGTCGCCGAGGACGACGGTGAAGCGCTCGGGCGCGGCCGGAACGTCGTCGTTCCACTCCTCGAGCATCGCGTCGACGTCGAGCGGACCGGGAGAGGGCGCACCGGGCCGGACCAGTTCCGCCCACACCGTCTTGCCGCCGGCGGCCACCCGCTCGATGCCCCAGCGGGCCGACATCGCCTCGACCAGCGCGAGCCCCCGGCCGGTCATGTTGGTCGCGCTCTCGGCCGGACGGACCGGGCTGCGCGGGTTGGTGTCGGTGACCTCGATCCGTACGACGTCGGAGCCGCCGACGACGCACACCGTGACCGGCGGAATGCCGTGTTGATGCGCGTTGGCGAGCAGTTCGGCCGCGACCAGCGCGGCGTCGTCGGCTATCTCGACCGCACCGCGCGCGACGACCTGGTCGCGGACGAAATACCGTCCCTCGCGGATGGCCTCGATGTCGTCGCCGACCGACCGGCATGCCCGGTTGATCCGGGTGACGCCACCGGTCGCCGGCGGGGTCGGCGACGGTTGCTCGGCCACCCGACGAGTCTTCCACAACCGAGCATTGATATTGCGAGATGCCCTCACTGGGACATAGCGCCCAAAAACCGCGCGATTACTGCGGTTGCGACGCCTTGGCTTTACGACGCCCCGGCCGCCACGAGGAGGTCGTGCAGGCGGTCGAACAACGCGGGGTTGGCGGCGAGCAGGACGCCCTCGCCGAGGGCGCGGCCGTCGAGGCCGCCGACCCGCGCGCCGGCCTCCCGGGCGATCAGCGTGCCGGCCGCCCAGTCCCACGGATGCATGCCCTGCTCGTAGTACGCGTCGAGCGGGCCGGCCGCGACCGCGCACAGATCCAGCGCCGCCGAACCGAGGCGCCGGATGTCGCGAATCGCCGGCAGCAGGCTCGCAACGACGGTTGCCTGCTCGCGTCGCACGGCCGCCGAGTACGCGAACCCGGTCCCGACGAGCGCGAGCGCCGGATCCGCCTGCGCCGTACACCTCAGCCGCCGGCCCGCGCGGGCCGCGCCGTGACCGCGGACGGCGGCGGACACCTCGTCCCTCGTGACGTCGAGGACGACGCCGGCGACGACGTCACCGTCGATCGCGGCGGCGATGGAGACGGCGTACTGCGGCAGGCCGTAGAGGTAGTTGACCGTGCCGTCGAGCGGATCGACGTACCACGTCACCTCGGCGTCGCGGCCGCTGTCGCCGCTCTCCTCGGCGACGACGCGATCGTGCGGTCGTTCTTGCGCCAGGCCCTCGAGGATGACGGCCTCGGCTCTGCGATCCATGACGGTGACCGCGTCGGTCGGTGTCGACTTCGTGCCGGCCTGCAGGGTTTGCGGTCGGTTGCGCAATTCGTCCGCGGCGGCGCGCGCCAGCCGCTCGGCGAGAGCGGCGAGCTCGGCGGGATCCGCGGTCGCGGAGCCGGCGGTCACGGGGCCATCCTGTCCAACCCGCCTACGATGCGAATCGTGACCCCTGTCGACCTCCCGCACTCGGCGCTGCTCGACCGCATCCGGGCCGGGGTCATCGGCGACGACACGTTGATGGACGGCCCGTACGGGCCACGGCGGGTCACCTACGCCGACTACACCGCGAGCGGGCGGTCGTTGTCGTTCCTCGAAGACTTCATCCGGCACGAGGTGCTGCCTCGATACGCGAACACGCACACCGAGGCCAGCGGTACCGGGTTGCAGACGACGCGGCTGCGCGAAGACGCGCGCCGGATCATCCGCGACGCGGTCGGCGGTGACGACGACACGCTGGTCATCTTCACCGGCTCGGGCACGACCGGCGCGGTCGACAAGCTGATCCGGATCCTGCGGCTTCGTGACGGCGCGCCCGTGCCGCCGGCTGCGTCGTCGCGACCGGTCGTCTTCGTCGGGCCGTTCGAGCATCACTCCAACGAGTTGCCGTGGCGCGAGTCTCACGTCGACGTCGTACAGATTCCCGAGGACATCGACGGGCACCTGGATCTCGAGGTGCTCGAGTCGCGGCTGCGCGAGTTCGCGTCCCGGCCGCTGCTCATCGGGTCGTTCTCGGCCGCGTCCAACGTCACCGGCATCGTCACGGACACGATGCGGGTCGCCCGCGTACTGCACTCGCATGGCGCGTTGTCGTTCTGGGACTTCGCCGCGGCCGCGCCGTACGTCGACATCTCCATGGCCGGCGACGGCGATCCGTTGACGCGCAAGGATGCCGTGTTCCTGTCACCGCACAAGCTGATCGGCGGGCCGGGAACGCCGGGGGTCCTCGTCGTACGGCGGTCGCTGGTGTCGAATCCGGTGCCGACCGTGCCGGGAGGCGGGACGGTCGCGTACGTGAACCCGGTCGAGCACGTGTACCTCGACGATCCGATCGCGCGCGAAGAGGGCGGCACGCCGGACATCGTCGGCTCGATCCGCGCCGGATTGGTGTTCCAGTTGAAGCAGGCCGTCGGCGTACCGGTCATCCGGGCCGCGGAGGAGGCGCTGCTGCGGCGTGCGGTGTCGGCGTGGTCGGCGGAGCCGGCCATCGAGATTCTCGGCAACGTCGACGCGGAACGACTGTCGATCGTGTCGTTCGTCGTCCGGCGGCCGGGTGGGCGCTACCTGCACCACAACTTCGTCGTCGCGTTGCTCAACGACTTGTTCGGGATCCAGTCGCGCGGCGGGTGTTCGTGCGCGGGGCCGTACGGGCATCGGCTGCTCGGCATCGACCTCGAGCGCTCGCATGCGTTCGAGCGCGAGATCACGCGCGGGTGCGAGGGAATCAAGCCGGGGTGGGTGCGGGTCAACTTCACGTACTTCCTCGACGAGACGGTCGCGGACTACATCATCGACGCGGTGCGTTTCGTGGCGCGGTCGGGTTCGCGGTTCCTGAGCGATTACTCCTTCGACGAACGGACCGGGTTGTGGCACCACCGGCTCGGTCCGGTCGAGCCGCCGTTGCGCCTTCGGGATGTGTCGTACGACCCGGCGACCGGCGAGATGTGTTACCCGAGACACGAGACCAATGCACCGGTGTCGGTGTTGCGCGAGCACCTCGCCGAGGCGGAAGCGCTGGCCGCGCAACGAGCCGAGCCGGCGTGGGACGAGGCACGTGTCCTCAGCGAAGACTTCGAAGCCCTCCGATGGTTCGAGCTCCCAACAGCCTGCGTGTCAATTGCGAAATAGCGGACGTCTACGGGTTGTATTTCGCAATTGATTGTCCACAGGTTGAGCGGGCGAGCTCGACCAGCGGCGCCCGAGCGGCCACTGTGGCTGTCATGCCGCCGCGCGCCGTGCCCGCGAAACACCTTGGGTTCCTTCTCGATGTCCAAGACGGTGTCGTGCGACACGATCAGCTTGCCCGCGCGGGCATCACTCGAGCAACCGCCGACAAACGTGTCGTCCGCGGTTGCTGGCGACGGCCGCGGTTGACGGTATCGACGCTTGCGCCTGGCACGGTTTGACGCCGGGCCGACGCGATCGAACGTCGGTGCACATCGTGGCGCCGTACGAGAGCAAAGCCCGCTCGTACGGGTTCGTGATCGTCCGTCGGAGTGTGGCCGACATCGAAGTCGGTGCCGGCGGGATCGTTCCATATGTAGACCTGCCGACGGCGGTCATCGTGGCCGCGCGAAACTCGCCATCGTTCCGAGAGGCGATCGGCGTCTTGTCTCGCCCGCTGCAGCTCGGCAGGGTCTCTACGACCGAGTTGCTTCAAGCTCGTGAACGAATCGGCGACAAGTGGTGCCGCCAGGTCGACAGCGCTTTGGTCGCCGTCGGCGTGGGGCTGCGATCGCCGGCGGAGAAGGACGGTCTGGACCTCATCCGCACCAGCCGCGTGTTGCCGAACCGATGGTGAACGTCTGGCTCGATCTCGGTGACGGAGGGGGGTTGATCTGCCTCGACGCGCTGTGGGAGGACGCAGGGTTGGTCAACGAGATCAACGGCCGGGAATGGCATGCGTGGGGCGCGCGCTTCGAGCGAACCGAAGAACGCCGCGCACGTCAGGTGGCAAGTGGTCTCGTCGTACAGAGTTGCACGCCAACACAGTTGCGCACTCGCGGCGCGAATGTCCTGTTGCGGCTGGAACGCTCGTACGTGGCAAACCGCGGGAGGGGCATGCCGACCGGCGTCCGCATCGTCAATCCCACATCAATTGCGAGATACCACCCGTAGACGTCCGCTATTTCGCAATTGAAGCGCTAGTGGCGGCGGGTGCGGCGTAGTGCCCAGGCGAGGAAACCTATGCCGGCGGCGGCGCCTACTGCCGGCAGCGCGGTCTTCGCCTTGCTCGCCACGCTCGAATGACCGGCGGCGTCCGCCGGCGCCGAAACAACGGGCGCGGACGGCACCGGCTTCGGCGCCGGCGCAGCCGTCCGTACCACCGCGGGCACCGAGGGCGCGGGCGGCGCCGCCGGGATCCGCGCCCCTACCGCCACCCCGCCCGGGCGTTTGATCGGCGACGGTCCGCTGCCGCCGGCCGGCCCGACCGCCCGCCGGTCACGCCGCCGGCCGATCCGCAAGCCCAGGAACACCGGGTCGTACTTCGTGTCGACCACGCGCTCCTTCAGCGGGATGATCCCGTTGTCGGTGATATGGATG
>JAICXQ010000026.1 GCA_025980325.1 Frankiales bacterium | reverse complement strand
GTCGCTGGCCGCGGTCGCCGCGGCGGAGTCGGCCGCCGTCTTGGCGGCGTCCGTCGCCATCCAGGTCGTCGGGGCACCCGCACCGATCGCGGTACTCGCCGTGTTCACCGCCGTGTCGAGCGCCGTTACGGCGCTCCCTTTGACGAGCGCGTTGAGCTTGTCGAGGTTGGCCTTCGTCAGCGATTCGACGAGCGCGAGCGGGTCGACGTTCAGGGCATCGAGGAGACCGGCGATCGTGGGCAGCGACAGGCCGCCGATGACGACCGACTTCTCCGCGCTGGCCTGCGTCGCCGTGACCTCGGCCGTGTTCGTCAGCGAGGCCGCGGTCGCGTTCAGCGACACCGGCAGCGGTCCGACGGTGAGTGATCCGAGCGCCTTCAGCACCGCCGACGTGAGCACGGTCGTGCCGTCCGTCGCGGTGAACGCGAATGTCGGGCCGGTCACACTCCCCAGCCCGCCCGGGAGGGTCGCCGTCTCGGTCCCGCTCGGCACGGTCACCGGTGAGGTTGCCGGGGTGACCTTCTGCTGGCCGTACGTCGTCCCGTCGAGCGCGGCCGGCGTGACCAGGATGTCGGCCACGTGCGGGGTCGCGGCATTGCTCGCCTCGGCCGCGATCTCGCCGCCGCTGATCGCATGCCCGCCCAGATCGACGTGCAGCAGCCGTAGCCCCGACGACGCAGCGCCGTGAGCGGCCGTCGATGTCGAAGCAATGGCCGGTGCAGCAGCAGCGGCGGTGACCAGGCTGAGCGCAGCAGCTACGGCAAGGGCCGGACGGAATCGGTACACAATCGCCTCCGAGCGTCAAACAGACGAAACCCACGCGAACACTCCGAAGGTTCGCTGCGGGGACCCGCCGGGGTCCATAGCCCAGGGGGACTAGAGACGGGTGGTTTCGCACGAACCGCCCACTCGGAGCGAAACGCCGGTACTTTTGTGCGAAACGGCTGACGGCGCGCCTGTCCCGGGGTAGATACTTTGCTCACCAGAGCACGCGCGCTCGGAACGAGGGGGACCACAGTGGAGGCACGAGAGCGGCTGCTGACGCCCGGAGAGGTTGCCAGCCTGTTCCGAGTTGACCCCAAGACGGTCACCCGCTGGGCGGCTGCCGGGCGAATCAGCAGCATCCGTACGCCGGGCGGACATCGCCGCTTCCGCGAGAGCGAGGTCCGGGCGCTGCTGCGCGGCGACGCGAACGGCGCGACCGCACCCGCCCCGCGCATCTCGCTCGAAGACGAAGACGAGATCCAAAACCTCGTCAGTTGACGGTGTCGGCTTCGCGCCGCTAACCGCCGACGCCGGCGTAAGAGTGCAATCCGCTGATGACGGTGTTGACGACGTAGTAGTCGACCATCAGGCAACTGAAGCCGATCAATGACAGTACGGCGGCGCGCCGGCCGCGCCAGCCGGCGGTGGCGCGCGCGTGCAAGTAAGCGGCGTACGCGACCCACGTGATGAACGACCACGTCTCCTTGGGATCCCAGCCCCAGTAGCGGCTCCACGCGTACTTCGCCCAGATCGCGCCGGCGATGATGGCGAACGTCCACACCGGGAACGCGAAGCCGATCACCTTGTAGGCCAACCGATCCAGCCGTTCCGCCGACGGCAGCCACCGGGACAGACCGCCGTACTCGACCGCGGCCGCGGTGCCCGGCCCGACGCTCGCCCTGCGGTCGAGCCACGTCCGGGTCAGGTAGAGCATCGTGATGACGCCGGAGACCATGAACCCGCCGGACGCGGTGATCGCGGCGACGACGTGGATCTTGATCCAGTACGAGTTGAGGATCGGCTGCAGCGGCGCGGCCGGCGCGTAGAGGACGGTGCCGGCGAGGCCGAGGTAGAGCACGACCGGCGTCATCACGAACGCGCCGAGGAAACGCACCGGCTGGCGGGTCAGCAGCACCAGGAAGACCGTCACGGCGACGAGCGCGACCATCGTCGAGAACTCGTACATGTTGCCCCACGGCACGCGGTTGACCGCGGCGCCGCGGGTCACGACCGAGCCGACGTGCAGCAGCCAGCCGACGACGGTGAGGCCGACCGCGACGCGCCCGATCTGCTCGGGAGTCACCCGCCGCTCGTCCGGGACCGGTTTCTCGGCGCGGGACCGACCGATCCGCGAGAACGCGAACTCCGCCGAGTAGCCGAACATCGCGACCGCGTACACGAGCACGGTCCACATGAACAGGACGTCGCTCGCATGGGCCAGCGAGACGTTGACGCCGGGCACGGTGGTCGTCAGCCCCTCATCCGTCGCAGCAACGATTCGAACTCGGTCGCGAAGCCGTCGGCGTCGGTGCGCGCGAGGCCGCCGGCCGAAACCACGGTACGCGCCACCCCGTCGCCGCCCCCCAGCGGTCCGCCCGTCGTCGGTGTGGCCCGGACCCACATCCGCCGCCGGCGTACCCACAGCGAACTGAGCAGGCCGCAGACGATGAAGATCGCGGCGACGAGAACGACGGTCGAGCCGGGATCGTGCGCGATCTGGAACGTCGCCCACTGGTCGAGGCCCGCGAACGTCACGGTCGTGCCGTCGGCGAGCCTCCACGTCTGGCCCGGGCTCAGCATCTTGGTGCCGACGTTCGTCAATGACGCGACCGGCAGCGTGTAGACCGACTGCGGCCGGCCGCTGCCGAGTCCGAGGTCGCCCTGCCACGCCGCGAGCGAGAGCACCGGCGAGGCCGGACCCGGGTACGACGACTGCGCGCCGAACGGCGTCGCTTCGTACGTCGGGTAGAAGAAGCCGGTGAAGCCGAGCTGGTGCGCCAACCCGGTCGGCACTTTGACGACGCCGTGCGAGGTGAACATCGCGTCGTCCGGCAGGAACGGCGTCGGCCTGTCGTAGACCAGCCGGCCGGTCTTGTCGCGGACCTGGATGTGCACCGCATACCCGTGGCCGACGAGGAAGACGTCGGCGCCGGAGATCGACAGCGGATGGTTCGTCGTCACGTCGTACGGACGGGTTGCGGCGTTCGGTGTCGGCTGGTAGTCGACGTAGGCGTGGAACGACTTCGGCACGCCGGTCGGCTGGTAGCTCGCGGTGAACTTCCGCAACGTGAACGAGAACGGCGGCAGCGCCGACTCCGATCCGAGCCGTGGCGGGCTGAAGATGTCGTACGACGACGGGACGTCGCTGAAGCCGCTGCCGTCGGTGACGAGGACGGTGCCCTTGTAGCCGAACAGGCCGCCGAGGGCGATGCCCACGAGCAGCACGACGAGCGAGACATGGAAGACGAGGTTGCCGGTCTCGCGCAGGTATCCCTTCTCCGCACCGACCGACCAACTTCCGTCGGGCTCGGCGCGCAGTTCGGTGCGCCATCGTTGCTGCCTAAGGGTTTCTCGGGCGCTGCGGATGACGGTCTCCGCGTCGCCGTCGGCTTCCCACCTGTCGTTGACGGCGAGCCGTTCGAGCCGCTTCGGCGCCTGCGGCGGCTTGCGGCGCAACGCCCGCGCGTGCAACCGGATCCGCGGTACCAGGCAACCGATCAGCGACGCGAACAGCAACAGGTAGATCGCGGCGAACCACGGCGCCGCGAACATGTCGAACAGCGACAGCCGATCCATGACCGGCGCAAGCGAGGGATGCGCGGTGAAGAAGTCGTCGACCTTGACCGGGTTGAGACTGCGTTGCGGCAGCAGCGTGCCGGGCACCGCGGCCAGCGCGAGCAACGACAGCAACAGCAACGCGGTGCGCATGCTCGTCAGCGATCGCCACAACGTGCGGACGCGGTTGCGCGAGGCGGCGCCGGCCGGCTGCGGCGCAGTGGACAGCGCCTGGGTGGCGGTGTCGTCGACGAGGAGTTCGGTCATGGCAGTCAGACCGGCGCCGTGTAGCCCTGGAGCACGTTGCGCAGGTCGCGGGACAAAGCTTCCCACTCTCCGGTCAGCAGCAGTACGCCGACCGCGACGAGCAGCGCGCCGCCAGCCCACACCACGACGCCGTAGTGCCGTTTGACGACGGCGAACGCACCGAGCGCGTGCCGGAACGCGAGGCCGGTCGCGATGAACGGCAGCCCGAGACCGAGGCAGTAGACGAACGTGAGCAACGCGCCGCGACCGGCCGTCGCCGCGTTGTCGGTCGACGCGAGCCCGATCACGACCGCGAGGGTCGGCCCGGTGCACGGAGTCCAGCCGACCGCGAACAACATCCCGAGCAGCGGCGCGCCGGCGAGGCCGGCCTTCGGCAGTCGATGCACGCGCCACTCGCGTTGCAGCCGCGGGACCAGCCCGACGAACGCCAGGCCGAGCAGGATCGCGATGACACCGCCGACCCGGTCGACCGCGGTCGGGTGCGCGAGCAGGTGGTTGCCGAGATGGCCGAAGAACGCGCCTTCGCTGACGTAGACCGCGGCGAGACCGAGGACGAACAGTCCCGACCCGGCGAGCACCCGGCCGGAGACGTGCCATCGCCGCTTGGCGTCGTCGGTCGTCACCTCCTCGGCGAGGTCGGCGCCGGACAGGCCGGTGACGTAGGAGAGATAGCCCGGCACCAGCGGCAGCACGCACGGCGACAGGAACGACACCAGGCCGGCGAGCATCGCGACCGGGATCGCCAGCAGCAGCGAGCCGCCGGCCGCATGCCCGAACGTGCTGCCCGCGTCGGCGAGAACGTAAGGGCTCATGCCGGTTCGGCGAGCAGGTGGTCGACGAGGTCGCGCAGCTGGGTGTAGAGGATCTCGCCGCTCTGCCGCGCCGCGAGCCGGCCGCTGCGGTCGATCACGACGGTGGTCGGCGTCGCGTTCGGCGTCAGCCCGGAGAACCGCAGCGCGAGCAGGTTGGACGGGTCGTTGATGCTCGGATACGTGATGCCGTAGTGGCGCTCGTACGAGCGGCCGCTCGCGGGATCGTCGCGGACGTCGATGCCGAGGAACTCGACGCCACGAGACTTGTCGTCGGCGTACACCTGTTGCAGGCTGCGCGCTTCGGCCTGGCATGCCGCGCACCACTGGCCCCAGAAGTTGACGACGACGACCTTGCCCTTCCACTGCGCCAGGTCGAAGTGGCCGCCGTCGATGAGGGTGCCGCTGATGCCGTGAACCGCGTGCCGGTGCCCAATCGGGACGAACGTGAGCAACGCGTCACCCGATACGTAACCGTTCGAGCCGGCGACGCTCTGGTCGACGGCGTGACTGCCGGTGCACGCGACGGTCGCGCCGAGCAGCGGGAGCAGCACGAGCATCGAACGCAGGCGGAGGGGAAGGCGCATCTCCTCCATTGTGGCTGACCCCGGAATGCAACTCGCGGCAGGTAAACCCGGACCGACGGCGAAGTGAGGTGCCGCCCACCCCTCCTGCCCGACGGGATTCTCTATGCGGCTCAAGCTGTTTGCTCCCATCGCGATTCTCACCATCGCCGCACCGCTGGCCGCTCGAGCCGACATCGGCTCGACCCCGTCGCTGCCCACGCCGGCCGTGCCGACCGCGCCGACCAGCGCGCAGGACCGCTCGGTCGATCCGGTCGTGCTCACCGGCAACCAGTTCCCGAGCTGGTCGGCCGGGCCGGAGATCGTCGCGCACGAGCCCGGCTCGCCGCTGAACAGCTCGAGCGTGAACCAGCAAGGCAGCGGACCGCAGCAGACGCAGAGCGACTGCTACAAACCCGGCTCGAACCCGTACGACCCGTCGGACAACGGCGACCACAACTGCGTGCAGAGCTCGCGAATCCCGAGCGAGAACAACACCGCCGGCGACGCCGCGAACGGCGTGCTCAACACCAACATCGGCGCCGACGTCAACCGCATCGTCGGTTACCGGTGGGACTCGGCACGGCAGCAATTCGTGCAGTTCCCGTTGCAGGTGGACGAGAAATTCACCCGCTTCATCTCGAACAACGCGTCAGGTTTCGCGTTCTACTCCGGCGTCGACCAGGAGACCAACTACGCGTTCGACCGGGAAGGCTTCCGCTACAGCTCCGACCAGTCGCAGACGACGCCGGGCGGCGACGCGTGCCTGGCGGAGCCGGCGAAGGGCAGCCCGGCGTTGAACGCCAAGGGATTCTCGGCGCAGGCAGATCCGATCCGCGGTCTCGACGACAACGACGAGGTCGCGTTCATGTGGCGGGACGCAGGCGCCGCTCAGGCCCCGTCCGGCGCGAAATTGCCGAGCGGGATCCTGTCGTCGTACCAGGTTGCGGTTGCCGACCCGTCGAACCCGACCGCGCTGCGCTACGCCTACGTCGCACTAGCGAGCTCCGACACCGATCCGGGCGCGACCCAGCGCGTCAACCCGCACGGCAAGCCGGTCGGCCCGCCGCCGCAGACGATCGCGCAGTGGAACGAAGAGCACGGCTACGTCCACTACAACCGCGATGCGAATGCCGACGTTTTCCAGTATTCGCAGTCGTCCTTCGGCAACTACGGCGTGGCGCCGATCGGCCCGTACTGCACCCTCAACCCCGACGGGACGCACTCGCCGAGCACCGCGCACGGCACGTACGCGCAACGCCGGCCCGGCGACGGCGCGTGGGTGACGACGCCGCGCTACGCGTTCCGCTACGACGGCCGCTGGCTGATGACGCAGCTGCGCATCTGCCCGGCGAACGCGAAGTGCGGGCTCGTCGACGGCGTACCGAGCGGGTACGGCGCGAACATCATCGACCAGTGGAAGGCGCGCGCGTTCCAGCAGCGCCCGGGTGGCACGACGCCTTGTTGCGGTTACGAGGAAGAGGTCAACAACTGGGGCGGTTCGTCGATCCTGTTCGGTGAGCGCTGGGGTCCGGTGCGGGTCATCCGCGCGGCGTGGGGCTCGGACTCCTCGACCAACAACATCAAGACCGAGACGTTCTACCCGGACACGATCACCTTCGGCGACAACCTGCGGGTGCACGTGATCCCGCCGTTCGACGGCATCTACGTGATGTGGGACTACCGCGCCGGCAAGGTCGCGACGTACTACAACCCGTGGCAGCCGAACGGCGCGACGATCGACGGCAAGAACGACGAGGTCTTCGGCAACCAGCGCTGGACGGTCCAGCCGGGCGGTGCCGAGGTGCAGGACAGCGACCCGATCCCCGTCGTCGGGCCGCAGGACGTGAAGGTCGGCAGCCCCGATCCCAACGGCGACTGCCACATCGCCGGGCAGAAGAGCGTCTGCAACGACATCGACTTCTTCGACCCGACGTTCGACGGGCCGGTCGGCGCGCTGAACTGGGAAGAGGTCGCGGGCCCCAACGGCGGCGTCGTCGACCGCTGGTCGATCAAGCAGCACACCGGCGGTGACGCGTACACGTTGATCGCGACGCCGTACTACCGCGACGACTCGTGCTTCGACGACGGGACCGGCAGTGACCCCGGGATCCATCTGCACAGCCGTTCGACCGACAGCGGCGTCGACGCGACGTACTTCGATCCGTCCGACCCGACCGGCGGCCCCAACCACGACGGCTGGAAGCCGCGGGTGTGCTGGCAGCCGTCCGACGGCGACCCGCACGACACGACGATCAACGACGGCCGGCCGCGCAAGTTCTGGAACGCCGACATCGCGACGCACGGCTTGCACCTGAACCTGATCGCCGACTCCGACAACGCGTACCAGACCGAGCCGATCGACGAGGTCGACTCGGTGCAGCGCATGGTCGTGCTGCCGCCGGAGATCGTGGACCCGACCCGGTCGATGACCGGAACGGTGAACGTCGGCGAGCAGTTCGGCCGCTCGGTCGAGTACCCGCTGCAAACGGTGGCGACGCCGTTCTCGTAGTCGCGCCGCTCGTCCCGAGTTGACGTGCCCTTCGCTTACGCGCCGCCGATGGTGCGTCGGCCGGCGGCGCCCGCCGGTTCGGCGTAGTCGACTCGCACGATCCGCTCGCCGTCGTACACCAGCGACGTGATCGAGCCGAGCGCGCACTCGCGCCGGTCCGGGCGATGCCACAGCCGGTGGTGCTGCGCGGCGAGCCGGGTCACCCAGATCGGCAGTTGGTGACTCACCAGCACCGCCTCCGCGCCGCGCACGTCGTCCCGCGCATCGGCCGCGGCCGCGAGCATCCGATCGGCCACCGCGCGGTACGGCTCACCCCACGACGGCCGGGTCGGATTCCAGAGATAGCGCCAATTCTTGGGCTTCCGCCAAGCGTCGTGCGTCCCCTCGAAGACGTTGCTGCTCTCGATCAACCGGTCATCGACACCCGGCTCGAGACCGAGCGTCGCGGCGATCGGCTCGAGCGTCTGCACCGCGCGCTCCAGCGGGGACGAACGCGCAACCCGGATGTCACGGCCGGCGAGTGCCGCCGCTGCCTGCTCGGCCATCCGCTCGCCGAGCGCGGAGAGGCGGTAACCGGGCAACCGGCCGTACAGCACATGCTCCGGGTTGTGCACCTCACCGTGTCGGACGAGGTGCACGATCGTGGTCTCAGCCATGCGCCGCTTTCGCCGCGGCCCGCGCCGCGGCCGGCAAGGCAGCCGCGATCTGCTCCATCGCCGCGTCGTCATGCATCGCGCCGACGAACCACGCCTCGTACGCCGACGGCGGCAGGTACACGCCGGCGTCGAGCATCGCGTGGAAGAACGCGGCATACGCCGAGACGTCTTGCGTCCGCGCGCTCGCGTAGTCGACGACGGCGGTGTCGGTGAAGAAGACGCTGAACTGGTTGCCGGCGCTGCACCGCCGGTGCGGCACGCCGGCTTCGGTCAGCGCGGCGGTCGCGAGCGACGCGACGGCGGCGGCGGTCTTGTCCAGGTGTGCGTAGACGTCGTCGGTGCACAGCCGCAGTTGCGCGAGCCCGGCGGCCACCGCGACCGGGTTCCCGGACAGCGTGCCGGCTTGATAGACCGGTCCGGCCGGCGCGAGTTGCTCCATGACGTCGGCCCGGCCGCCGAACGCGGCCGCCGGCAATCCGCCGCTCATCACCTTGCCGAACGTGAACAGGTCCGGGGTGACGCCTTCGAGCCCCCACCAGCCGGCCGGGCCGACCCGGAACCCGGTCATCACCTCGTCGAGGATGAACAACGCGCCGGCGTCGCGGCACTGCGAGGCCAGCGCCGCGTTGAAGCCGGGCAGCGGCGCGACGACACCCATGTTCGCGGCGGCGGCTTCGGTGATGACGCAGGCGATGTCCGCGCCGTACTCCTCGAACGCGGCCCGCACCGCCGTCACGTCGTTGTACGGCAGCACGATCGTGTCGGCGGCGCTCGCCCCGGTGACGCCGGGGGTGTCCGGCAGGCCGAACGTCGCGACGCCGCTGCCGGCGCTCGCGAGCAGCGCGTCGACGTGCCCGTGGTAGCAGCCGGCGAACTTCACCACCTTGCTACGGCCGGTCGCGCCGCGGGCCAGCCGGACCGCGCTCATCGTCGCCTCGGTGCCGGAGTTGACCAGCCGGACCCGCTCGACCGGCGCGACCCGCGCGACGATCGCCTCGGCCAGCTCGACCTCGCCCGGCGTCGGCGTACCGAACGACAGACCGTGTGCCGCGGCTTCGCGTACAGCCGCGAGCACGTCGGGATGCGCGTGGCCGAGGATGGCCGGCCCCCACGAGCAGACCAGGTCGACGTAGCGGCGGCCGTCGGCGTCGAAGACGTACGGTCCCTCGCCGCGGACCATGAACCGCGGCGTGCCGCCGACCGCACCGAACGCGCGCACCGGCGAGTTCACCCCGCCGGGGGTCACCGCGAGCGCGCGCGCGAACCACTCGTCGGAGGCGCCCGGCGTCGTCACCCGGCCATTGTCCCGGTCACCCCTAGCTGACGAGGTCAGCGGCTCCAGGCGGACGGGCCGCTGGTCTGCTCGGCGAAGCCGACGCCGGTGCCCGCGCCGCCGTCGACCCGGTCGTTGTCGGCCCAGACGACCGCGGGGCGGCCGGCCGGCGTGACCGTGACCTTGAAGAAGTCGAGCAGCGTACGGTCCGGCGCCGAGCCCGGCAGGTGGCCGCAGAACAAGCCGAGCGTGCAGATCGCGCCGTGATGTATGACGTGGTCGCTGGCCTGGCCGGTGATCTGCTTCGGGTGACCCGTCTTCAGCCCGCGCACCTGCGCGACGTCGACGACCCAGTTGTCGCTCGTGGAGTCCTTGTTGGCCGACGACGTGTGGTACCACGCGACCACGGCGACGCCGGGCCCGCCGCCCGCGACCCAGCCAAACAGGTCCTCCCCGCTCGGATCATCGACCCGGTACGGCGCGGTCCAGTGCGCACCGTGGTCGGTCGACTCCTGCAACCACACGTGCATCGGCTGACCCTTGTGCGCGTACCCGGAGTAGACGGCGTAGACGTTGCCCGCGGTGTCGACCGCGTCGGCCACCCAGAAGTTTCCGTAGTTGGCGTCAGCCGTGCCGGGGTTCACCTCGTAGTCGGTCCAGGTGTTGCCGTCGTCGCTGCTCGCGCTGATGTGGATGTCGTCGATCGGCGGGGTGCCGTACGTCGTGTCGGTCGTGTCCATTCGGGTCACGCCGTAGACGACGTAGAGGTGGCCGCGGCCGTCGGTCGTGATGTTGCCGATCGACGTGCCGTTGTGGCCGCTCTCGGCGATGGTCGTCGGCTCCGAGTAGATGACGTGCGGCGGGCTGAACGTCTTCGCGCCGTCGTGCGAGACCTCGACGAGCATCGTGCCGGTCGCGAGTTCGTGCCAGGCGACGTAGACGTTCTCCGAATGCTGGCCGTCGGTCGCGAGCCACTCGCGGTCTGACGTCGACGCGATGAACGTCTGCTGCGGGAACGTCTTGCCGCCGTCGGTGGACCGGGACACCTCGATGCCGTCGATGTCGAGGTCGCCGGCGTAGACGGTGCCGTCCTTGCCGACGACGACGTCGGAGTCGCCACCGGAGGTGAACTGGCCCGGCGAGGTGTTCGGTGGCACGACCGTCTTGAGCTCGGTCCAGTGCTTGCCGTCGTCGGTCGACTTGCCGAGCACCGCGCCGCTTTGGCCGGGCGTCGTGACGTAGACGGTGTGCCCGATGACCGAGAGCCCCGGCTCGCCGTAGTCGTGCGAGTAGGCGAACGTGTTCCGGCCGAACTTCAGCGTCGGCGCCGCCGAGTGCGCGAAGGCCGGCACGGCGGTGGCGACGAGGGCAGCCACTGAGGAGATGACGACGATCTTCTTCACCTGCGCTGCATTCGCCGCCGATCCGGCCGATCCTGCCGCCTGCGTCGCGCGACCGAGCAGGAAATGCCCGGTTGCCGTCGAACTGGTATGCAAGCTTCTTCTTCTGCGGGGGATTTCACATGCGTAAGCGCTTATTGGCCGCTGCTCTCTTCGCGTCCGCCGCCTGCGTCGTGGTCCCGCAATCGGCAAGCGCATCGGGATCCGCGGTCCCTGCGCCCACCGGCGGTTACGACACCCAACCGGCCGGGTCGACGGCCAGCTTGCGCGAACTCGGCGCGATCATCTCGCTGTCCCTGGCGTCGGGCGAGACGCATTACATCAACGGCATCCTGAGCGTCGGAAGTGCCACCACGAAGACCGAGGTCACCGAGCTGGTCGGATGCTGGCTGAGTGGCACGCCGCGCACGCAGGCGAGCGCGCTCGGCATCTCCGAGGCCGGTCAGAACGTCGACGCGGGCGCGTCGGTCACGCTGACCTCTCGATTCGAGTTCACCGCGCCCGCCGCCGGCACGTACGACTGCTCGCTGGACGCCATCTTCATCAACCACGACAGCACGACGGCCAGCGGGCACATCTACGTGCTGAGCGGCAGCTCGATCCAGGACGCCAAGGGACCGCTCGTCGCCCACGCGCAGGCTTACCAGCCGTCGCGGTTGCTCGTGACGTCGTCGAACCCCGCGGACATCAACCTGATCGCGAGCTACTCGGTCCCGGTGACCGTCAGCTCGATCGGGGTGATCAGCGATGTCGGGATCACCAACTGCTACGTGCAATACCACCTTTGCGCGGGGCCACCGGCCGAGAGCAGCAGCGCCAACAGCAACCTCACGAGCCAGCTCGTCGTCCAGCAACTCGACGCGCTGGGGAACGTGTGCCACCAGAGCAGCGACTCGCTGCTGAGTAGTTCGGTATCCCCGGACACCCATCACCAGAAGCTCTATCACCGCCTCGACAGCTTCCCGATCGAGGCGACCTGCGGCAGCTTCAACGTGAAGGTGTTCCTGCACGTCGCGAAGACGGGCGGCAACGACTTCGAGGTCGAGAACACGAATCAGAGCTACTCCTTCCTGTTCGAGGAGTAGCACCCACCGCGGGTCGGCTCGGCGTACGTCAAGATGTCAGTCATGGCGGACTTCGGTATCGACGTCGATCCTGGCGAGGTAGGGCTCGACCCGCAGCGGCTCGGCCGGATCGACACGCATTTCCGTCGCTACGTCGACGACGGCAAGCTGCCCGGCTTTCAGGTGATGGTCAGCCGCCACGGCCGGGTCGCGCACTTCTCGTCGTACGGGCTCGCCGACGTGGAGGGCGGTCGAGCGGTCGAGCCGGACACGATCTTCCGCATCTACTCGATGAGCAAGCCGGTCACGTCGGTCGCCACGATGATGCTCTACGAGCAGGGCGCGTTCGAGCTCACCGATCCGATCAGCCGTTGGCTGCCGGAGTTCGCCTCGCCGCGCGTCTACACCGGCGGCACCGCGACGAAGACGGCCACGGTGCCGGCGACCGAGCCGATCCGGGTCTGGCACCTGCTCACCCACACCGCGGGCCTGACGTACGGCTTCCATCACACCCACGTGACCGACGAGATCTACCGCAACGCCGGCTTCGAGTTCGGCAGCCCGCGCGAGTACGACCTCGCCGGATGCGTCGCGGCGTGGGCGGCGCTGCCGCTCGCCTTCCAACCCGGCAGCGAGTGGCTGTACTCGGTCGCGACCGACGTGCTCGGGCGATTCGTCGAGGTCGTCTCCGGCCAACCGCTCGACGAGTTCTTCCGCACGCAGATCTTCGAGCCGTTGGGCATGACCGACACCGCGTTCTGCGTCGACGCCGACCAGCAGCACCGGCTCGCCGCTTTGTACGCGACCGGGCCGGCTCTACCGCCGATGGTGCGCTACGACAAGCTCGGCGACACCGTGCGTTCGGCGCCGCGGTTCCTCTCCGGCGGCGGCGGTCTCGCCAGCACGACCCGCGACTACACCCGGTTCACCTGGATGCTGTTGCGCGGCGGCGTGCTCGACGGCGCGCGGCTGCTCTCGCCGCGAACGATCCGCTACATGACCCGCAACCACTTGCCGGGCAACGCCGACCTGCAGAGCTTCGGCCGGCCGATCAACGCCGAGGTCCGGACCGACGGGGTCGGGTTCGGGCTCGGCTTCGCGGTCGTGCTCGATCCGGCCGCCAACCGCGTCATCGCGAGCGACGGCGAGTTCAACTGGGGCGGGCTCGCGAGCACGGCGTTCTGGATCGATCCGCACGAGGATCTGACGGTCGTGTTCATGACCCAGCTGATGCCGTCGAGCACCTACACCCTGCGCCCGCAGCTACGCCAGCTCGTGTATCAATCGCTGATCGACTGAGCCATCTCGGTCGCCCAGTACGTCAGCACGATGTCCGCGCCGGCGCGGCGGATCGACAGCAGCAGCTCGCGGATCGCGCGGTCGCGGTCGATCCAGCCGTTGGCCGCGGCCGCTTCGACCATCGCGAACTCACCCGAGACGTTGTACGCCGCCACCGGTACGTCGACGTGCTCGCGCACCCGCCGGATCACGTCGAGGTAACCGATCGCCGGCTTGACCATCACCATGTCCGCGCCTTCGGCGACGTCGAGCAACGCCTCGCGCACGGCCTCGTCGGAAGACCGAGCCGGATCCTGCTGGTACGCCGCGCGGTCGCCGAACTGCGGCGCGCACTCGGCCGCGTCCCGGAACGGCCCGTAGAAGGCCGACGCGAACTTCGCCGAATACGCAAGGATCGCGACGTCGGCGAAACCGGCGCCGTCCAACGCCGTACGGATGGCGCCGACCTGGCCGTCCATCATCCCGCTCGGCGCGACGACGTGCGCGCCGGCCGACGCTTGCGCGACCGCGATGTCGGCGTAGCGCGCCAGCGTCGAATCGTTGTCGACCTCACCAGCAGAAGTCAGCAAGCCGCAGTGGCCGTGGTCGGTGTACTCGTCGAGACACAGGTCGGCCATCAGCACCGTGCGGTCGCCGACCTCGGCGGCGAGATCGCGCAACACGACCTGCACCACCCCGTCGGGATCGTCGGCGGCCGAGCCACGCGCGTCTTTCATCGCCGGGATGCCGAACACGATGACCCCGCCGACGCCGGCTTCGACCGCTTCGACGACGGCCTTGCGCACGGACTCGCGGGTGTGCTGCACGACGCCCGGCATCGACGCGATCGGCTGCGGCTCGCGCACGCCCTCCTTGACGAACACCGGCAGGACGAGATCGGCCGCGGACAACCGGACCTGCGCGGACAGCCGGCGCAACGCAGCGGTACGGCGCAGCCGCCGCGGCCGCGCGGCCGGGAACGAGCTCATCGCGACTTCTTCAGCCTGCTCGCTGCCTTGGTGCGGTTGGCCTTGCCCGGCGGCAATGCGTCGTCGTTGACCCGCCGCTCCCGCCCGAACTCCGCCAACGCCTCCGCGAGCAACGCCGCCGACGGCTTCGACGCCGTGACGTCGACCCGCAGGCCGAGTTCTTCCGCCGTCTTCGCGGTCTGCGGACCGATCACCGCGATGATCGACGAGGCGTGCGGTTTGCCAGCAATACCAACGAGATTGCGCACCGTCGACGACGACGTGAACAACACCGCGTCGAACCCGCCGGTCTTGATCGCCTCGCGGATGTCCGCCGCCGGCGGCGCCGCCCGCACGGTCCGGTACGCGGTCACGTCGTCGACCTGCCACCCTCGCTCGGCGAGACCGGCCGCGAGCACCTCGGTCGCGATGTCGGCACGCGGCAGGAACACGCGGTCGAGCGCGTCATACGTCTCGTCGTAATGCGGCCACTCGGCGAGCAGCCCGTCGCTGGAGTGGTCGCCGGTCGGGACGAGCTCCGGGCGGATGCCCCACGCCTCGACCGCGGCGGCGGTCTGGTCACCGACACAGGCAATCTTCACGCCGGCCAACGCGCGCACGTCGAGCGAAAGTTCCTCGATCTTCTCGCGCACGGCCTTGACCGCGTTCGTCGACGTGAACGCGATCCACGCGTACCGGCCACTCACGAGACCGCGGATCGCGCGGTCCATCGCCTGCGGCGTGCGCGGCGGCTCGACCGCGATCGTCGGCACCTCGACCGGGATGGCGCCGTACGCCGTGAGCTGCTCGGACAGCGCGCCGGCCTGATCCTTCGTGCGCGGCACCAGCACCTTCCAGCCGAACAGCGGCTTGGTCTCCCACCACGACAGCTTGTCCCGCAGCTTCACGACGTCGCCGACGACGACGAGGGCGTCCGGGCCGGCCGCGGCGGCGTCGCGCTCGACCGACTCCAGCGTCGACACGACGGTGAACTGCTCGGTCGTCGTACCGTCGGCCGTCACCGCGACCGGAGTCTCCGGCTTGCGGCCGTGCTCGACCAGAGCGGTCGCGGCCTTGCCGATCCGCCGCCCGCAGTTGAGCAGGATCACAGTGCTCGTCGGCGCGGTCAACGCGGCCCAGTCCGGCTCCGGCGTATCGACACCGAAGTCGACGATGTGCACCGCATGCGTCTTCTTGTCGGTGACCGGGACGCCGGCGTAGCCCGGCACGCTGAACGCGGCGCTGATGCCGGGCACGAGCTCGAAGGGCACCTTCGCCTTCGCGCAGACATCGGCCTCGACGGCGAAGCCGCAGAACAGCGTCGGGTCGCCGGTGAAGATTCGCGCCACCCGGCGGCCTTCCTTCGCCGCGGCGACCATCTGCTTCGCCCGGTCGGCCGGCTCGGTCTTGGCCGCGTCGACGATCTCGGCGCCCTCGCGGCACAGTCCGAGCAGCAAGGCGTGCAGCTCGGTGTGCGCGACGACGACGTCAGCGTCGGCAAGGATTTCGGCCGCCTTCACCGTCAGCAGGCCCGGGTCGCCGGGACCGCCGCCGATGAACGTCACGGTCCCGAACTTCTTCTTGGTGCGTGCGGTGCTCACGGACTGGTCTCTCCGATCAGGTCGGCCGCACCTGCGTCGAGCAGGTCCGCGGCCAGCCGTTGGCCGAGCCGCTCGCAGTCTGCGAGCGGACCGGTGGTGGACAGGCGTACGGCGCGCGAACCGTCAACGGCGACGACAATCGCGCGCAGGTAGATCTCGTCGTTCCCCGACTCGTCGAGTCCTATGTCGGCCAGCGCACCCACTGGTGCGCTGCAGCCGGCTTCGAGTGCGGCGAGCAACGTTCGCTCGGCGGTGACCGCGGCCCGGCTCACCGGATCGTCGAGCAACTTCCCCAGTGCGGTCGCAAGTTCGGTGTCGGCGACCCGGCATTCGACCGCGAGTGCTCCCTGGCCCGGCGCCGGAAGGACCTGACCGGGATCGAGCAACTCACTGGCCTCGTCGAGCCGGCCGAGCCGGGCAAGCCCGGCCGCGGCGACGACGACCGCGTCGTACTCGCCGCCGGCGACCTTGCGCAGCCGGGTGTCGACGTTGCCGCGAATCGCCACCACGTCGAGTCCGAGCCCAAGGCCGCGTAGCTGCGCGGCGCGGCGCGGCGACCCGGTGCCGACGCGCGAACCGGCGGGCAACAGGTCGAGCCGCGAGCCGTCGCGCGAGACCAGCGCGTCGCGCGGATCCGCGCGGGTCGGCACCGCGGCGACAACCAGGTCGTCGGGCTGCCCGGTCGGCAGATCCTTCAACGAGTGCACCGCGACGTCGACGTCGCCGCAGCGCAACCGTTCGCGCAACTCGGTGACGAAGACACCGGTGCCGCCGATCTGTGTCAACGATGCAGCGGAACGGTCGCCTTCGGTGACGACCTCGACGAGCTCGACGTCATGTCCGTTGTCGCGCAACGCTTTCGCGACCAGTTCGGACTGCGCGAGCGCGAGTGCGGAGCGGCGGGTGCCCAGTCTCATGCGTCGTCACCCGTCTCTACGACGACGGCCGCGCGCGTGACGACTTCGGTCGCGGCCGGATCGAGGGCGAACAGCTCGCGCAGCGCGTCGGCGTAGGAGTCGCCGCCGGGCTCCTCGGCCAGTTCCTTCACCCGGACCGTCGGCGTGTGCAACAACTTGTCGACGACCCGGCCCACCGTCACCTCGACCTCGTGCGAGGCCCGCTCGTCGAGATCGGTACGCGTCCGCAGCCGGGCCAGCTCGGCGTCGACGACTTCCTGCGCGCGCGCCCGCAACGCGACGACGGTCGGCGCGACCCGCTCCGAACGCTGCCGGGCGAGGAACGCGCCGACCTCGTCGGTGACGATGCGCCGTACGTGCTCGACGTCGCGGGCGACGTCGGCGCCGTCCAGCACCGACCGCAGCGATTCGAGGTCCACGACGGTCACGCCCGGCAGCGCACGCGCGTCCGGATCGACGTCGCGCGGCAGCGCCAAATCCAACACTGCCAACGGTTTCTCCGGTCGCTGCGCAAGCGCGGCCGCGACGACGTCGGCACCGATGACCAGCCCGACCGCGCCGGTACACGAGACCAGCAGGTCGGCGCCGGCAAGGCGCTCGGCCAGCTCATCGATGCCGGCGACCTCCGCATCAAGGGTCGCGGCGAGCCGTTCGGCTCGATCGGCGCTGCGGTTGACGATGGTGATCCGGCCCGCCCCGAGCCGCCGCAACCGCGTACCCGCGAGCGAGCTCATCGACCCCGCGCCGACCAGGACCGCACTCACCGACGACCAGTCGGACACCGACGCGGCGGCGAGGTCGAGACCGACCGAGACCAGCGAGCGACCGGCGTTGTCGATCCCGGTCTCGGCGTGCGCGCGCTTGCCGGCCCGCAGCGCGGCGTCGGCGAGCGGGCCCAGCACGCGACCGACACCCTCCTCCTCGCGCGCGGTCTGCAACGCCGTCCGCAGCTGCCCGAGGATCTGCTGCTCGCCGACGACCATCGAGTCCAGGCCACTCGCCACCGAGAACAAGTGCTGCACCGCGCGGTCTTCGTAATGGACGTAGAGATGCTCGGCCAACTCTTCGAGCGACACACCCGTCCGCAACGCGATCCGCTCGGTGACGTCCTGCACCCCGCCGTGGAACTTGGCGACGTCGGCGTACACCTCGAGCCGGTTGCACGTCGAGAGGACCAGCGCCTCGCCGACGTGCTCGGCGGCGAGGACGTCGGCGAGCAGCTTGACGATGCCGTCGTCGGACTGCACGGTCCGTTCGAGCAGCGACACCGACGCCGACCGGTGCGACAGGCCGACCGCGAGAACGCTCACCCGGCGCCCACCTCGAGCGACGCGGGCGGCCCGGCGGACTTGCGCTGCTCGTGGAACGCGAGGATCTGCAGCTCGATCGAGAGGTCGACCTTTCGTACGTCGACGGTGTCCGGCACGGCGAGCACGATCGGCGCGAAGTTCAGCACGCTGGTGACACCGGCCGAGACCAACCGGTCGCACACGTCCTGCGCCGACGCCGCCGGAGTCGCGATGACCCCGATCGAGACCTCGTGCTCCTTGACCACGGTCTCGAGCTCGTCGAGATGGCGTACCTCGAGCCCGTTGATGTCCTCACCGACCCGGCGCGGATCGGAGTCGATGAGCGCGACGATCTGGAAGCCGCGGCTGGCGAAGCCGGCGTAGTTGGCGAGCGCGTGCCCGAGGTTGCCGACGCCGATGATGACGACGCTGTAGTGCTGGGTCAGCCCGAGCGTGCGCGAGATCTGGTAGACGAGGTACTCGACGTCGTACCCGACGCCGCGGGTTCCGTACGAGCCGAGGTGCGAGAGATCCTTGCGCAGCTTGGCCGATCCGACCCCGGCCGCGACCGCGAGCGCGTCGGAGGACACAGTCGTCACGCCGGTCTCGGCGAGGCCGCCGAGGACCCGCAGGTAGACCGGCAGCCGGGCGACGGTGGCCTCCGGGATGCCGGTCCGGCGCCGGGGTAGCGGCGAGTGCGGCCCCTGCGAGTCCGGCCCCTCCGACTGCGGCAATGACACGCGGTGCTCTCCTTACCCTCGACGGTCAAGTCTAGGACTTTGTGAACAGGTGCACAAAGCGCTCGTGAACTCGTGATCGGCGCATCTAATTAGGATGCGGGCCATGACCGAGTCCGGCGTCGCGGCGTCGCACCCGTGGGGGCGCATCGCGGACGACGGCACGGTCTACCTGCGCACCGGCGACGGCGAGCGGGTCATCGGCTCGTGGCAGGCCGGCACGGCCGCGGAGGGCCTCGCGTACTACACCCGCAAGTACGACGACCTGGCCGCGGAGGTCGCGGTCCTCGAAGGCCGCATCGCGTCGCCGACGGCGGACGTGAAAACGATCCGGGCCGCGGTCGCGCGACTCACCGAGACGCTGCCGACCGCGCAGGTGCTCGGCGACATCGCCGACCTCGCGAAGCGGCTCGACGCGGTGACCGCGAAGCTCGCCGAGCGCCAGGCCGAGCACGCCGCCGCCCGGGCGCAGGCCGCCTCCGCGGCGGCAGACGCCAAGCGCGCGCTCGTCGACGAAGCCGAGCAACTCGCCAAGAGCGACGCCTGGCGCCCGACCGGCGACCGCTACCGCGCGATCGTCGAGGAATGGAAGACCATCCGCGGCGTCGACCGCAAGACCGACACCGAGTTGTGGGAGCGGTTGTCCGCGGCCCGCCGCGAGTTCGACCGGCGCCGCCGCACCCATTTCGCCGAGATGGATCGGCAGCGGTCGATGGCCGCCGAGCACAAGCAGCAACTCGTCGCCGAGGCGAAGAAGCTGGCCGACTCGACCGACTGGGCCCCGACCGCGCGCCGGTTCAAAGAGCTGATGACCGAGTGGAAGGCCGCCGGACGCGCGGCGCGCGACGTCGACGACACGCTCTGGGCCGAGTTCAAGACCGCGCAGGACGCCTTCTTCACCGCGCGATCCGAGTCGCTGTCGGTGCGTGACGCCGAACTGCGCAGCAACGCCGAAGCGAAGGAGGCGTTGCTCGCCGAGGCCGAGCGCATCGATCCGAACGCCGACCTCGACGGCGCGCGCAAACGGTTGCGCAGCATCCACGACAAGTGGGAGAAGATCGGCAAGGTTCCGCGCGAAAGCATGGGCGTGCTCGAAGACCGGCTGGCCGCCGTCGAGCAACGCGTTCGCGAGGCCGGCGGCAGCGGGACGCGGCACATCGTCGAGACCGAGTCGCCGCTCGTCGTCCGGCTGCGCGAATCGGTGACGAAGCTCGAAGCGCGACTGCGACGCGCGCAAGCCGCCGGCGACAGCAAGCTCGAAGAGGAGACCGCGCAAGCACTCGCGACCCAACGCGAGTGGTTGGCTCAAGCCGAGCGCGGCTGACCCCGAGGCCGCTGGTCGGCTCAGCCGGCGATGCTCATGACGGCCGGCCGAGCGCGGTCCGCAATCGTTGCGGATTAACGCGAAACACGTCGTGTACGTCACCGTCGACGATCGTCACCGGCACGAAGTCGGCCCACTGCGCCATGAGATCTCCGTCGCCGCTGATGTCCTGGCCGGACCACTCGACACCACTGTCGACGCACACCGCCGACACGATCGCGATCGCGTCGTCGCAGAGATGGCAGCCGGGCTTCGTATAGACGACGACCCGTGCGCTCACGCGCTTTCCCGCAACCGGCCCTTGGCGACCTTGCCGATCGCCGAGTGCGGCAGTTCGGTGACGATCTCGACCGCCGTCGGGCACTTGAATCGCGCGAGCCGGCGGGCGGCGTACTCGATGACGTCCTCCGCGGTCGGGGTCGCGCCGGCCTGCGGTACGACGTACGCCTTCACCGTCTCGCCGGTGTACGGATGCGGGATGCCGATGACCGCGACCTCCGCGACGTCGGGATGGCCGGCGATCGCGTCCTCGACCTCGCGCGGGTAGACGTTGAAGCCGCTGACGAGGATGAGCTCGCGCACCCGGTCGACGAGGAACAGGTCGCCGTCGTCGTCCGCGACCGCGACGTCGCCGGTGCGGAACCACCCGTCGGCGTCCGGTCCGCCGGCACCGTCCGGCCAGTAGCCGGAGAACAGATTCGCGCCGCGGACGACGATCTCGCCCGGGTCGCCTTCGTCGACCTCCGCGCCCTCGTCGTCGAGCAGTCGCAGTTCGACGCCGGGGATCGGCCGGCCGATCGATCCGGGCTTGGCGACCTCGCTGCACAGCGCCGTGGTCAGCACCGGCGCGGTCTCGGTGAGGCCGTACCCCTCGAAGACGTGATGGCCGGTCGAGTCCAGCAGCGTGCTGAGCACCGACGACGGCAGCGGCGCCGAGCCCGACACCGCGAGCCGCAACGACGACAACGCCTCCGGTACCCGGGGCAGCATCGACCAGGCGACGTACATCGGCGGCGCGCCCACGATGTTGCTCACCTGCGCCGACTCGACCAGCGCGAGGGTCTCCACCGGGTCGAACCGCTCCGCGAGGACGCCGGTCGCGCCGGCGTACGCCGTCATCCCGAGGCCGGCGTTGAGGCCGTACACGTGGAACAGCGGCAGCACCAGCAGCACCCGGTCGTCCGGTGCGACGACCGGCGGGTCGATCGTCGAGAGCTGGGTGAGGTTCGCGAGCAGCGCGCGATGGGTGAGCATCGCGCCCTTCGGCCGCCCGCTCGTACCCGACGTGTAGAGCAGCACCGCGGTGTCCTCGGCCCCGCCGCGCGACTCGGTCAACCCCTCGCCGCCTCCGACGGCCCCGACGCGGGCGAGGCTGTCGACGCGGGCGACCTCGACCGAGGACTCCGCGGCCAGTCCGGCGAGCGAGTCCGAGGCGAGCACGAGCGACGCACCGGAGTCGGTGAGCTGGAACCCGATCTCGGTCGGCGTGTAGGCGATGTTCAGCGGCAGTGCGACGAGCCCGGCGCGCAGCACGCCGAAGTACGCGACCGCGAAGTCCACACCATTGGGCAGCAACAGCGCGACCCGCTCGCCACCGGTCAGCCCGCGCGCCACGAGGGCGGCGGCGAGCGAGGCGACCGCGCCCTCGAGCTCGCCCCACGTGAGCGTCTGTTGGCCGGCGACGAGGGCCGGTTTTCCCGCGTGCCGGGCAGCGGCCCGGCTCACCAGCTCGGAGACGTTCCGCGGCGGCACGACGGCATCGGCGACGGTCATCGCGGCCGAGTGTTGCACACTTGCAAGCACCCCGCGCGAGCCGACCTGACGCCCGGCCCACCCCCTGCGACCTTGCTCGACCTTCGCCGGCCGAACCGGACACCCGGGCACGGAAATCCCCGGTTTTCCAGCGAAGCCCGAGCAAAGTGACGGACATCACCCGGATGGCGGCTTGGGTCTGCGACCCGAGCGCCCGATGTCCGTACGGCAAGCAACCCACGCCGGGATGTCCGCCGACCCGACAAGGCACACCGTGCGCGAGCACGGGCCGCAAAGGCACGGGACTGCAGCCGCAGTCAGCCGGCCCGCCGAAGGTCGTAGGCCGCCCCCCACAGCGTCCGTGACCGTCACACCCGTCGCGGCGACCGTTCCGGCCCTAGCCGGAGGTCCGCACGCGTGCTGCCCGCTGTACGTCGAGCAACCGCCCGAATCGTCATGACGACGATCCTCACCACGATCGCCGGAACTCTCACCGCGATCGCCCTGCCGACCGCCGCCCTCGCGAGCAACTCGTCGATGGAGGCGCAGTTCATCTCCGATATGAACGCGGCCCGCGAAGCCAACGGCCTGCGGCCGTACACGGTGTCGTCCGACCTCACCTCGATCGCCCGCGAGCACTCCAGCACGATGGCGTCGAAGGACGACCTCTACCACAACCCGAGCCTCACCTCCGAGGTGCAGAACTGGCAGGCAGTCGGCGAGAACGTCGGCGACGGCCCGACCGTGAGCGACATCCACACCGCGTTCATGAACAGCCCCGAGCACCGGGCGAACATCCTCGACCACGACTTCACCCAGGTCGGCGTCGGCGTGACCGTCGACCGCAACGGCCAGATCTGGGTGACCGAAGACTTCCGGCAGCCGATGTACGCGAGCGCCCCCGCCCCCGCTCCGGTCACGCACCGCAGCAGCACGGTCGTGCACCACTACACGTCGACGCCGGTGCGCTCGACACCGGCGCCGGTGCTCGTGAGCCGTCCCGCAGCGAAGCCGGTGCACCGTACGCCGGCCGGTACGCCGGCCTCGGTGCTGCGCGCCCGGCTGTCGAAGATGCGCACCGCGGCCGCGGCCGCGCAGTCAGCCGACCCGGTCAGCCAGGCGTTCGACTTCCTGAACAACATCACGACCCTGTCGAGCTGATACGACGCCGTCAGGGCGGCGTCGGGAGCAGGCTCGGGCTCTGGCTCGGTGACTCCGACGGTGTCTGCGGCGGGGTCGGGCTCGGCGACGGGGAATGCGACGGCCTCGGCGAGCGACTCGGCGTCGGGTGCGGGCTGAAGCGCGGGAAGTTCGTGACCGTCGCCGAAGCCGATGGCGAGGGCGTGGGTGCGTTGCGCCGAGCCAGGATCTCGCGGTAGTTGTCGAGCGCCCGCGCGAAGATCTGCGCCGGCAGCGTTCCGCCCAGGACCCCGCCTTGCACCGACTCGACGTCGCGCATCTCGTGCGCGACGACCTTGCCGTCCCGCTTGACGAATTCCTTGTTGTAGCCCATCCAGACCGAGATGCAGACCGAGCGCGTGCAGCCGGTGAACCAAGCGTTCGTGAAGTTGTCGGTCGTTCCGGTCTTGCCCGCGACCGGCTCCGGTTGCCGCGCCGCCGTGCCCGTCCCGTGGTCGACGACGTCACGCATCGCGGACGCCACCTGATCGGCGATCTGGCTCGGCATCACCCGGTGCGCGGGGCCGCCCTTGGTGTTGTCGAACACGTTGCCGTCGTCGCCACTGGTGACGTCGAGGATGCTGTTCGGCTCGTGCGCGACTCCCCCGCGCACGAACGCGCCGTACGCCGTCGCCTCGTACAGCGGCGCGACCGGGATACCCAGCGCGTACGAGTCGCACGGCTTGCCGGCGGCGAAGCAGTTGAGGCTGCCCACGTTCATGCCCGCCGCGTCCGCGAGCGCGATGACCTTGTCGAGCCCGACCTTGACCGCGAGCGGCGCGTACACGGTGTTGATCGAGTTGACCAGCGCGGTCCGCAAGGTCTGGTACGACGACCCCTGCTCGGCGTTGCACGGTTCGTATCCCGGCGCGACCCGGATGCATTCGGGCGCATACGCCGTCTCGTCCAGTCGATGGCCCTGCTCCAGCGCGACCGCGAGCGTGAACGGTTTGATCGTCGAGCCGGACGAACGGAAGATGTCGGTCGCGAGGTCGAACCCCGCCTTCTTGTAGCCGCCGTCGATCTTCTCCGACAGCGCGCGGATGTCGCCGCTGCGCGGATCGACCGCCGCGACCGCCGCCTCGGGATCGGTGGACTTCGGCAGCACCTGGTGAATCGCCTCGACGACCGCCTGTTGCAGGTCGAGGTCGAGCGTGGTCTGGACCTTGACCCCGCCGCTCGCGAACATCTCGTTGTCGTAGTTGTCGGTGAACACTTTCTTCAGCCGCGCTTCGACGAGGTCGCGGAACTCCGGCGCGATCGTGGGCGCGTCCGGCTGCGAGCGCGCGACGATGCGCGGCAGCCCGCTGCCGTACGCCGCCGACGCCTGCTGCGACGAGATCATCCGGTTCTTGATCATGCGGTTGAGCACGTAGATCTCGCGCTTGCGCGCGGCCTTCGGATCGTGCACCGGATTCCAGTCCGACGGCGCCGGCGCTATGCCGGCCAGCGTCGCGGCGCGGGCCAGGGCGAGTGACGGGTCGCGCTTGCCGGTCGCCGGATCGAGGTCGAGATCCTGAATAGGCACGCCGAAATAGAAGCGGCTCGCGGCCTGCACGCCCGCCGTACCGCTGCCGAGGTAGAGCGTGTTCAGGTAGCGGGTGAGGATCTCCTCCTTGGACAGGTGCTGCTCGAGCCGGATCGCGAGGCTCGCCTCGCGCAGCTTGCGCAACGCGGTCCGCTGGTCGCCGGTGTAGACGTTCTTCACGTACTGCTGGGTGATGGTCGATCCGCCCTGCAGGCTGTTTCCGGTCACGTCCCGCCACAGCGCGCGGACGGCGGCGAGCGGGTCGACACCACTGTGCGCGAAGAAGCGCTCGTCCTCGGCCGCGACGATCGCGTTCTTCATCACCTGCGGGATGTCCTTGCTCGCGACCGGCTCCTCCGCCTGCGGCGAGCGAATCGTCGCGAACACCCGGTTGTGACTGTCGAGCAGCAGCACCGCCTGCGGCGGCTGCGGCTGGAACGAGTAGTCGACCGGCGCGGCGAGCAGGCCCGCGCCGAACGTCGTCGTCGACACGAGGACCGCGGCGATGAACCACAGCACGACCTGGCGGCGACGGCGGCGTACCTGCCGTGACCGCGACCGGCGCGCGGCAACAACGGTTACCGTGGTCGGGCGGGATCGGGTGGGTCCGGTCATCATTCGCAGGGTAAGCCGTGACGACCGTCGCGCGGTCGCGTAACTAGTTAGCAAATAGCCCTTATTCGCCATGGTGCGCGCCGGTTTGCCCGTTGTGTCATGACAGGGACGGCTTAATGGCCGTCGGGTGAGGCCCACACGCTGCCGATGGAGAAGTGATGACTGCGCGCGCCTGCGGTACCGGCGCCCGGCTCGTCGAGCCGGGTGGCCTCGCCGCGTTGCGCCTCGCCGTCGCGGTCACCCGGGATCCGGGCCTCGGTACGGCGCGTGAGGCGACCGCGTTCCGCTCCATGTCCCGAACGGCGACCGCACCGGCCGCGCCGGCATCCGAGTCGCTGCCGGCGGACGCGGACGCCGCTGCCGCCGCCCCCTCCATCCCGAGCCCGTCGCCGCCGTCCGAACCGACCGGCGAGTTCGCGACCGTCATGGAGATCGTCGCCCGCGCGCAAAGTGGCGACCAGGACGCGTTCGGCGAGCTGTACGACCGCTACGTCGACATCGTCTACCGCTACATCTACTACCGCGTCTCGAACGCGACGCTCGCCGAAGACCTGACCAGCGAGACGTTCCTGCGCGCGCTGCGCCGGATCACCTCCTACACCTGGCAGGGTCGCGACTTCGGCGCCTGGCTGGTGACGATCGCGCGCAACCTCATCGCCGACCACTACAAGTCCGGCCGCTACCGGATGGAGGTCGCGACCTCAGACCTCATCGAAGCCGGCGCCGACCGCACCGAGGACGGCCCGGAGAACGAGGTGCTCACGAGCATCACCAACGAGGCGCTGCTCGAAGCCGTCAAGCGGCTCAACCCCGAGCAGCAGGAATGCGTGTCGCTGCGCTTCCTGCAAGGCATGTCGGTGGCCGAGACCGCCGCGATCATGGGCAAGAACGAGGGCGCCATCAAGGCGCTGCAGTACCGCGCGGTCAAGTCGTTGTCGCGCCTGCTTCCGGAGGACCTCCTCGGATGACGACTAGGCGCCTGATGACCCATTCGGACTATTCGGAGAAATGGCCCGTCACTTCCGTCACCCCTGCGTCGTTGCACCAGACGTCCAGGAACACGTGGAGGAGGTGCGGTCGATGAAGCTCATGCCCCAGCGCCGCGCCGAAGAGTTCGCGCGGCTGCTCGAGACCAACGGTCACACCGACGACCCGGTCACCGCCCCGCTGCTCACGGTCGTCGACGCGCTGACCGAGGTCCCGGCCGTGCCGGGTCCGCGGCCGGAGTTTCGCGCTGCATTGCGGCAACGGCTCGTCGCCGTTGCCGCGGTGCAGGCGGCCAGCCCCGCCACCGAGCGCGCGGTCGACCGCGTCCGCGCCGCCGGCAGCTCCTGGAAGGTCCAGCGCCGACTGGTCGCCGTGGGCGCCGGTGCAGCCGTCGTCACCGCGGTCGCCGGCGTCGGCGTCGGCGCCAGCCGCTCGCTGCCCGGCCAGCCCTTCTACGGCGTGAAGCGCGCCACCGAAGACATCCAGCTCGCCACGACGTTCGGCACGGAGGACCGCGGCAAGCGGCACCTGCAGTTCGCCCGGGTCCGGCTGTCCGAGGTCTCCTCGCTCGCCGGGCACAGCGCCGCGCTCGGCCAGATGTACGGCGACCGCGACTACGCGGGCGCGGCGGCCGTGGACCGCGCGTCCAGCAAGCTCATCGCCGACACGCTGCGGGAGATGGACGTCGAGACCCGCGCCGGCGCGAACGACCTGTTCGTCGCCTTCCGCGACTCCGGCTCGACCGAGCCGCTGACCGCGCTGAACGACTTCACCGTGCGCCAGTACCGCCAGTTGCGCGCACTGGTCGCGTCGCTGCCGGCCGACGTCCGGCCACAGGCGATGAGCTCGCTGTCGCTGCTCAACCTGGTCGCGACCGACACCGTCGCGCTGGCCGGCACCGAGCAGCAGCGCGACCCGGGTGGGCCGTCGCCGGCGCCGTCCGGTCCGTCCAGCTCGCCGACCGCGACGCCGGGTCGCAGCCCGAGCTCGTCGCCGAGCCCGTCACAAGGCCCGGGCACCCTGAGCCCGTCGAGCCCGGGCAAGCCGAGCGTGCCGGTCGTCGTACCGAGCGCTCCGGTCGTGCCGTCCATCCCGGCCTCACCGACGTTGCCGACCGGCCCGCTGCCGACCGCCGTCCCCACCATCAGCGTGACGGGCCTGCTCGGCCACTGAGCCCGGCCTCGAGCACAGTCCCAGCCGCAAGCCCCGCCCCTCGCGGCGATCATGCACGTCTTCGGGTCGTCCGCGTGCCATGAGCCGAACTCGCGCCGAAAACTGACCGGAATTGTTCCGTAACCTTCTGCTACGGGCGTCGTTACTAGTCCGAACCGCCTAGAAAAGGCTCAAGAACACGTAGTCATGAGCCGAGTACTTACGGTAGTGTTCGCCCAGGTTCGCCCGTCTTTGTGGAGGTAGGGGGCAAATGGCAACAAACGCTCGGCGCCGCGGCACCGCACTGCTCGCGCTCGCCATGGCCAGCGGAGTCACGCTGGCAGTATCCGTTCCGGCCGGAGCGGCGACCGCCGCGGCTCCCGCCTACTACCAGGGTGTGACCTCGGCCAATGTGCTCGGTGTCGCCCTGCACCTGCCGGCCGCCCTGCCCGCGCTGCCGAACATCCCGAAGGATCTCGCCGTCAACCTGATCGGCGTCAGCGGCAACGCGATCCACGACACGCTGGCCGGCACCGACGCCAACACGTCGACCGCCGTCTCCAGCCTCGCCAGCGGGTCGCTCATCGACGCGCTGCCGACCAACCTCGGCCTGAAGAACACCCTCACGGCCACCCTGTCGGCGAACCCGGCCGACAGCGTCAAGTCCTCCGCCGCTCAGGCGATCAACGCCTCGCCGCTGATCAACGTCACGGTGGGCGGCCAGGCGGCCAAGGCGCTCAAGCTCGACAACACCTCGTCGTCGACCTTGACCGACGGCAAGATCCTCGACCTGGGCAGCCTGCTCCAGATCCCGGCCGCCGGTACGACGCTGCTCAACACGGTTCAGGGCGCGATCAACCAGGACGGCGTCCAGACCCAGGTCCAAAGCGCCGTCCAGGGCGTCGAGAGCGCGCTCAACGGCGTGCTGGCGAACGACCCGACCGGCCAGACCGCGGCGCTCGCCAACCAGGTCGAGTCCACCGTCAACTCGCTGCAGGACAGCATCAGCGCGTTCCTGTCCGACCTGCAGAACAAGATCGCCGGCACCTCCGTCGTCTCGGTCAAGCTGCTCGACGCGTCGCAGTCCATCGCCCCGAGCGCTGGCGCGGCCGTGTCGAACGCCGCCGTGCACCTCGCCGACCTCGACATCCTCAACGGTGTTCTCTCCGTCAAGGGCTTCGAGAGCGGCGCGACCGCGATCGCGAACGGCAAGCCGGGCGGCGCGAGCGCGTCGTTCGTCGGCCACAAGCCGATCGTGGCGGTCGGTGTCGACAACATCCTCACCGCGACCCTCGACGAGGCCGGCCTGAACATCCAGGGCATCCCGGCGCTCGGCGACCAGGTCAACCAGGCGCTCGCCACGCTGTCCAGCACGCTCAACGGCCTGCTCGACACGCTCGGCGTTCACCTGACCTTCGTCCCCGGCCACGTGGACAAGGTTGACCCGGCGGGCAAGTTCGCCCAGGCGACCGGCCCCGAGTACGACATCGTTGTGACCAACCCGGTCGACAAGACCGCGCTGGTCGAGGTCGGCCTCGGTCACGGCACCACCGCGTCGGTCTCGGCCACGCAGGCGACCGTGCACCGCAACATCGCCAACCCGCAGCTCGGCAAGCTCCCGCACACCGGTGCGAACCTCCCGCTCATCGCGGGTGGCGGACTTGCCTTCCTGCTCGGCGCCGGTTACCTCCGTCGCCGCGTGATGGGCTGATCCAGCACTCTCGCTAGCCACGAGGCCCCGGTCGCGCAAGCGACCGGGGCCTCGTGCTGTCCGCCCCCGATCGACTGCGACGTCGCCGTCAACGCTGTGATTACGCTGGCCGTGATGCGACGGCGTAAGGACGATTCCCGCGCGGTGCTCGCCGGTGCGGCCTCCGCCGCCGTCGCCGAGGTCGAGGCGAGCCTCGTCGTACCGCCCGATCCCGGCGCGGCCGCGTTCTTCGACGTCGACAACACGATGATGCAGGGCGCCTCGATCTACCACTTCGCCCGCGGGCTCGCGGCCCGCGACTTCTTCACCTGGCGCGATCTCGCGACGTTCGCCTGGAAGCAGGTCGCGTTCCGGATCAAGGGCGTCGAGGATCCGGCCCACATGGAGGAGGCGAAGCAGGCCGCGCTCGCCTTC